>CAZKPE010000416.1:0-2642 GCA_964554545.1 uncultured Lewinella sp. | reverse complement strand
AGCACCACGGCCAAAAAGGCGGCATCACCCAGGTGGCACTTCAGCCCGATCTTCTGGCGGAAGCGGTCGAACGCCTTACGGGTCCAGGGCGCGCGTAGGGCGTATTCGGCCTGCACCAGAAAGCTAAAGCGGGAATACCGCAGCTCATAGGTGGGGTATACCCCGATCCGCACGTTATTCAGGCGGGCGGGTGCTGGTTCGAAGTCCAGCCGCCCGTCTGGGGCCTCGAACCAGGTGTCGCCGGCCCGGCGGTGGGTGAAGCTGGTACCCAGACCGATCCGGGAGGAGGGAGTGATGTGCCGCAGGCCGGTCAGTGTCAGGCCAAATACGCCATGACGCACGCCCTCAAGCCGGTACTCATCCCGTAGTCCGCCCGGATAATACCCCCGCCGTTCCACCCCTGCGAAGGTGGAGACCAACCATTCGGTGCGGGCAAGGAAGGGTTCCGGTGCCGAACTCCCTGGCGGCGGAAGTGGACGTGGCCTGGGGGCGTACCGCAGACCAATGGTGGCGGCCAGTGCATTCAGCCCCACATTGGGTTTGCGGACATTGCCGTTGGAGAAGTGACTCAGTCCGCCATCCGCGAAAAGGTCGAGGTGGCGGGCCAGGGATATCGTTCCACCGATTCCGAGGCGCAGGTACGCCGAGGTGCGGCTGCTGAAGAGCAGATTATTCCGGTTGCGGTGGTAGTCGTAGGGTTTCCAGCCGTAGGCGAGCCCCACATCGGTCGTGTAGTACAACCGCCAACCGGCCCGGCCCAGCGGGGCCCGGAAGGTATAGTGTAGCGCCACCGGCCGGCCGAGCTCGTCCGGACTCCCCAGGTCAAACCAAGTCAGCCCCACGCCCTGTACGGGGTAGCGGTGCCGTACCCGCCAAGCGGATGCCGTTCGCGATCGATAGCCCACGAAGAGGGAGACGGAGGAAAACCGCCTCAACGGCCGTGCCTGTTGGTTCTCACTCAGCAGGAAGGGCTCGACGAGGAGGTGGTGGCCGAGTTGGTGGCTGGTACCAATGGTGAATTGCGCTTTTGCCGGAAGGCAAGAGCAAACTACCCCCAGGCACAGATAAATGCGAAGCAACATGCGGCCGCCTTTTCCCCCAAGGTAGGTTGCAAACGGCTACCTTGCCTGCTATGCTCGATCCGATCGCCGCCCGCCGCATTATTCTAGACCAGCGCGTGGATTGGGGAACCGAAACCATCCCCCTCGCCCAAGCCACCCACCGTATCCTCGCCCGGCACCTCACCGCCGACCGCGACCAACCCCCCTTCGACCGGGTGGCCATGGACGGCATCGCCTTCGACCACCGCGCTTATGCCCACGGGCAGCGTGAATTTCCCGTATCCCACTTTGCACCTGCGGGCGCGCCCCCTAAAGCACGTACAGATACCGGGCAGTGCGTGGAGGTGATGACCGGAGCCCCCCTGCCTCCCGGCTGCACAACGGTGGTCCGCTACGAAGACCTGACGGAGGGACACGAAAGATTTACCGTTCCCGAGGGCATACCGGACGGACAGAGCATCCACCGCCGGGGAAAAGACGGTCGGGCGGGGGAGGAGGTCGCCGCGGCGGGTATGCGGATCGGCCCGGCCCTGATGGCCGCCCTGGCCACCTTCGGCTACGCGAAAGTTGAGGTTAAACGCTGGCCACGGGTCGCGATTGCTAGTACCGGCGATGAGGTAGTGGCCGTAGACCGCCAACCGGAAGCCCATCAGATTCGCAGCTCGAACGTCCACCAACTCGCGGCCCTCTTCCGGGCGTGGGGGATCGAGCCCACCCTGGGCCATTTACCGGACGATAAGGTGGAGGGCCGAAAGCGACTGGACGATCACCTCGACCAGCATGATCTGATCCTGCTCAGCGGCGGCGTCTCTAAGGGAAAACTTGACCACATTCCCGACTGGCTCAGGCAAGCCGGGGTCGACTGCCTCTTCCACCGCGTGGCCCAACGGCCCGGCAAACCGCTATGGGTCGGCCGCCGGGAAGACACGATGGTGTTCGCCCTACCCGGCAACCCGGTTTCAAGTCTGGTGGGGGCGGTCGCCTACGTAGGGCCCTTCCTCCGGCACGCACTGGGATGCGAGCGAAGGGAGAGCCAGGCGGTACTGGCCGAGGACGTGACCTTCGGGCCGGAGCTGCAGCTTTTTCAGTCCGTGCGCCTGGAGACACGCAACGGGCAGCGAATAGCCCACCCCATATCCACTAGCGGCAGCGGCGACCTGGTCAGCCTGATCGCCACGGATGGTTTTTTGGTACTGCCCCGCGGCCGCAGCGACTTTCCGGCGGGTGAGGCGTTCCCATTTTTACCCATCTCGCTATTCTGATCATGCACAGCAAACACCCCCCGCTCGCCCGCCCCCGTATCGGATACTACGGCCGCACCGAATTCGCCCTCGTCGGCTCCACCTGCCAGCGGATGGAAGCTATCATGCACGACTGGGCCGATCGGATTGGCCAGGACCATTGCCTCCTCGTAACCGGTGAACACGCGCAGCCGGAGGTGGCCGGATTGACGCGCCGGGGTCACAAGACCTTTGCCAGCGGCCGCGCCGACTGGTCGCCGGTAGACGATCGGCTCCTCGGGCAAGGCTACGAACTGGTGCTGGTGAACGGCAACCACTACCCCGCCGCCCGGCAGATCGT
>CAZKPE010000415.1:0-2645 GCA_964554545.1 uncultured Lewinella sp. | reverse complement strand
GCGATCGCCTGGTCGTCAGCCGCAAGCCGCTGCCCAGTGCGCCGGGTTACGGGGGTTGGGATTCCTTCGGTACCTTTTCCGAGGCCGGCCGCAGGGAGTTCGAAGCCTGGTACCGCGAGCAGTATCCGCCCGCTACTCCGAAGGTGGTCGGCCCCCAGGAAGAGACCTACCGGACGCCGGAGGGCTACTCCGATCACGTCCATCATTTCGGTAACTGGTTCAGGGCTATTCGCGAAGGTGGGCAAGTGGTGCAGGACGGAGCTTTCGGCTTCCGGGCCGCCGCTCCCTCCCTGGCCGCTAACCTGAGTTACTACGACCGCCGGGTGGTGGAGTGGGACCCGGGGGAGATGAAGGTAGCGCGCTCATAGAGCGCATTTTGCTGTCGCGGTCGTAGACCGCTTTTTATTTCGCTTACACCTGCGCGCCGCCGCCCCAACCCGAATTGTACTTATGCATCGTCTATTCTTATCGATTGTTTTGCTGACCTCGCTGGCCGGGCTCACCGCCCAGACCGAGCCCGTCGACCACGTGCTGCCGCTGATGGGTACCGACTCGGATTACAGCTTTTCCACTGGCAACGTCTACCCCGCTATCGCCCGACCCTGGGGGATGAACTTCTGGACACCGCAGACTGGCGAGATGGGTAACGGCTGGGCTTACACCTACGACGCCCACCAGATTCGGGGCTTCAAGCAAACCCACCAGCCCTCGCCCTGGATGAACGACTACGGGCAGTTCAGCCTGATGCCGGTGACGGGCAGCCCCCGGTTTTTGGAAGAGGAGCGCAAGAGCTGGTTCAGCCACAAATCGGAGACCATCCAGCCCCACTACTACGGCGTCTACCTGGCCGACCACGACGTCACCGTGGAGCTCACCCCCACCGAGCGGGCCGCGCTGTTCCGCTTCACCTTTCCGGAGACGGACAGCGGCTACGTGGTGATCGACGCCTTCGACGATGGGTCTTACGTGAAGATCATCCCGGAAGAACGAAAAGTGATCGGCTATACGACCAAAAATAGCGGCGGGGTGCCGGAGAACTTTAAAAACTACTTCGTGGTCGTCTTCGATCGCGATTTCAGCGGGCAGCAAACCTTCGGGGACGGTACGCTTACCGACGCCTTGGAGATGCGGGCGGGGCACGCAGGTGCAATGCTTCACTTTGAAACGAAAGAAGGGGAGCGGATTCACGCCCGGGTCGCCTCTTCCTTTATCAGCTATGAGCAGGCCGAGCGCAATCTGGAGGAACTGGGTGCCGATGATTTCGAGACCGTCAAGCAGGCCGGTCGCCAGGCCTGGAACGACGAACTGGGTCGGATCGAGGTCTCGGGCGGGACCGTGGATCAGTACCGGACATTCTATACCTGTCTGTACCGCAGCCTGCTCTTCCCCCGCAATTTTTTCGAATACGATGCCGAGGGGAAGGTCGTCCACTACAGCCCCTACAACGGGGAGGTGCGGCCGGGCTATATGTTTACCGACACCGGCTTTTGGGACACCTTCCGGGCCCTCTTCCCCTTCCTGAACCTCATGTACCCCGAGCTGAACGGACAGATGCAGGAGGGACTGGTGAATGCCTACCAGGAAAGCGGGTGGCTGCCGGAGTGGGCCAGTCCGGGCTTGCGCAACGTCATGGTCGGCAACAACTCGGCCAGCGTGGTCGCCGAAGCTTACCTGAAGAGCGGCGAGGCCTACGACTACGCCATCGATACCTTGTATGAGGCCCTGATCCACGGGGCTAATAACGCCGGACCGCTCACCGCCGTGGGACGCGCCGGTGCCGACTACTACCGCGAACTCGGCTACGTGCCCTACGACGTAGGCATCAACGAAAACGCCGCCCGCAGCCTCGAATACGCCTACGATGACTTCGCCATCTACCAACTTGCCAAAAAGCTGGGCCGCCCGGCGGAGGAAGTGGAAGAATACCGCCGCCGTAGCCTAAACTACCGCAAGCTGTTCGACCCGGAGACGGGGCTGATGCGCGGCAAAAACGAGAACGGCGAATTTATGTCCCCCTTCAATCCCTTCAAGTGGGGCGACGCCTTCACCGAGGGCAACAGCTGGCACTACAGCTGGTCGGTCTTCCACGACGTGCAGGGGCTGATCGATCTGATGGGCGGGGAGGAGGCCTTCGTGACGAAGCTGGATAGCGTTTTCTCCCTGCCGCCCGTCTTCGACGAGAGCTACTACGGGCAGGTCATCCACGAGATCCGCGAGATGCAGATCGCCGATATGGGGCAGTACGCCCACGGCAATCAGCCGATCCAGCACATGATCTACCTCTACAACTACGCCGGTCAGCCCTGGAAGGCCCAGTACTGGGTGCGGGAGACGATGGACCGCATGTACCGCCCCGCCCCGGACGGCTACGTCGGCGACGAGGACAACGGGCAGACCTCGGCCTGGTACGTCTTTTCGGCGCTGGGCTTTTACCCGGTGGCGCCGGCTACGGATCAGTACGTACTGGGGGCGCCGCTCTTCAAAAAAGCCGTGCTACATCTGGAAAACGGGAACACCATCACCATCTCCGCCCCCGGGAATAGCCCGAAGAAACGCTACATCCAGTCCATGACGGTGAACGGAGCCCCCTACGGTAAGAACTGGCTGAGCCACTCGGCCCTGATGCAGGGGATGGAGATCGAGAT
>CAZKPE010000414.1:0-2683 GCA_964554545.1 uncultured Lewinella sp. | reverse complement strand
TGCTGCAGGAGATTTTCTTCGGTAACCCGGCCTTCCTGACCGATGAACTCGACCTGACCACCGCCGATGACGGAGTTATCCGGCTGACCGGCCGCGACCAACAGTTTGCCGCCGACTACCGCATCGATCCCCAAACCTACCGGCTGCGGCGAATGGAACTGACCGAACTGGGAGAAGCGCGCGCACTGACCGTCACCAACGGAGATTATCGCGAAGAGCCGGGGCAGTTGGGCGCCTTCCCCCGCCGACGGACGATCGAGGTCAACGGCGGCAGCGAGGGTACGGCCCGCCTGGATATGGAGTTCACGGAGGTGAGCTTCGCCGGGCCGCTGGCGATGCCGTTCACGCGGCGGTAGTATCTTCCGGCCGCCCGCCCGCGTTCACCTATGTCCTTACTCGACGCTCCCTACCGCTATACCGCTCTTCAGAAAAGCCTGCTCGCCGTTGCCGGTCTGGTGGTCTTCCTGCTCGTTTGGTGGCTGCTGGCCGAGCAGTTGTCCATACAGCAGCCCGTAGGTAGCTTCGAAACCCGTTTACCCTCCAGCCTGACGACCGACAGCACCGAGCTCGCGCGCCGCGATAGCATCATCCGGGCCGATAGCATCGCCTACGCGAACGCGACTGAGTTTAAAAAAGTCTACCCCCTGCTGCCGCCGCCGGGGCGGGTGTTCAGCAGTTTCGGGGAGCTCGTCAACCCGCCGCCGCGCTCCGTCACCAAGGGGCTGTTCGCCAATGCCGGTATTTCGATCTGGCGAAACCTGCAGGGCTACTTCTGGGCGGTTTTCTTCAGCCTGCTGATCGGCATCCCGGTCGCGGTTTCGCCGCTGGCCAGGGCCATGTTCAGCCGCCAGATCGATACGCTGCGCTATGTTCCGCTGACGGCCCTGACGCCGCTCTTCCTGATTGCCTTCGACTCCACCCAGTCGGAAGCACTGAAGGTGAGCTTCCTGGCCTTCGGCATTCTCGTTTACCTGCTGCCGGTCGTCATGCAGCGCCTCTGGGAGACCGAAGACGTCTACCTCAAAACGGCCTTTACCCTGGGGGCCAGCGACTGGCAGCTGATCAAATCCGTCTACCTGCCGAGCGTACTGAGTAAGCTCATCGATGACATCCGCGTCTTGACGGCCATCAGCTGGACCTACATCATCATCGCCGAAAGCATCAACCGCGACGAGGGGCTCGGTTCCATGCTTTACATCCTGGCGCGGCAGGGGAATATTGCCGGGGCCTACGCCGTACTCATTTTCATCGTCGTCATCGGCTTCACCCAGGATCAGTTATTCGCATACATGAACCGCCGCCTTTTTCCCCACAAGGATGTCAAGTCCCGCCGCCCCGGGCTTAACGAGGTGCGCACGGGCTTCCTGGTCATCCTTGGCGTGGTGATGGGCTACCTGCTGCTCCAGCTATTCACCGGCACCATCCCCATCCTCGGTCTGCTGGTCGCCCTGATCTGCGCTGCCGCCGCCCTCCTGATCATCTACGGCGAGTTCCGCCTACGCCGCCCCCTGACCCCCTGACCCCTTCACCCCCTGCCACCCTCTAGATGCCCAACTTTTCCGACACCAATCTGGACAACATCATCGAGCTTCGCAATATTCGGCAGAGCTACGACGGCGGCAAGACCTACATCATCGACGGTCTCGACTTCCTGGTGGAAGACAAGCCCGCCCAGGGGCAGTTCGTCGTCATCCTGGGGGCCTCGGGGGCCGGCAAGAGCACCGTACTGCGCTACATCGCCGGGCTGCAGCGGCCTACGGCGGGGACCGTCCGGGTGAAGGGAAAGCCCATCGACGAGGCCCCGCGGGTCGGCATGGTCTTCCAGCAGTACAGCAGCCTGCCCTGGCGGACCGTGCTAGAAAACGTGGCTCTCCCCCTCGAATACCAGGGACTGGAGAAAACCGAACGGCTGGCCCGCGCCCGGGAAATGGTCGAGCTAGTCGGGCTGAAGGGGCACGAGGAGAAATTCGCGCAGTACCCTACCCTCTCCGGCGGCCAGTTGCAGCGGGTGGCCATTGCACGCAGTCTGATCGCCAACCCCGATATCCTGCTGATGGACGAGCCCTTCGGTGCCCTCGACATCGACACCCGCCTGCAAATGCAGGACCTGCTGACCGGCATCTGGCACCGCATCCACTGCACGGTGGTCTTTGTTACCCACGACATTTCCGAGGCCGTCTACCTGGCCGACGACATCTACCTGATGAAGCCCGCCCCCAGTAAATTCACCGAGCACATCAAGGTCGATCTCCCCCTTCACCGCGACCGGGAGACTAAGCGCAGTGACCGCTACGTCGAGCTGGTCCGCCACGTCGAGGATCGGATGATCGCCATCACTTCCGGTGCATCGTTACCCATCCATTAGTAGGGGTGGACGGCCATCCCAAGCGTCGCGTGTACTTGAATAGAGGGCGCGGGCGCAGGTGCGAAGAAGGTCAGGACTGTTCGGGAACCGGAACGCCATGCACCTCCCGGGATAGGCGGTGGAGCCACTCCGGCTCATTCTCCAGGGCGGTACCCACTACGATCAGGTCGGCGCCGGCGCGGAGGGCCTCCCGGGCGGCCTGTTCGTTGCGGATACCGCCGCCAACCACGACCGGTAGGTCGACCTCCTCCCGTACGGCACGAATGACGGATGCGGGGATCGGATTCTGCGCGCCGGAACCCGCGTCTAGATAGATCA
>CAZKPE010000413.1:0-2686 GCA_964554545.1 uncultured Lewinella sp. | reverse complement strand
TCATCGGTGAAGGAAGCAGCCAACAGTATACGGTCCGAATGCGGGTGACCGGCGGCATGATCGAGGTGAGTGGGCGCGACAAACGCAGCGGGCGCCAGCTACAGGGCTTCGGACTGAAGGGGCGGGAAGAAGTGACCATTCGCCCCACCGAAGACCTCTATCTCATCAATACGGGGCAGGAAGCGGTCCGGATCCGGCTGACCTTCGACCGGCCAGTTAGCGGTGTACGCATGGCCGAGGGTTAGGGTTTCAGCAGGAAGTCGTGCCCGTCGGCGACGGCTTTCTCGTACAGTTTCCGGTCGAAGTGGTAGTAGAAAGCCCCTTTGCGGGAGAAGCGGTTATCCTTTTCCGGTAAGCGGATGAGGTAGTCCATCTTGCGGAGGCGGCGGCGGAAATTGCCGGCGTCGATGCTGCGGCCGAAGAGGGATTCATAGACGGCCTGCAGGTCGATAAGCGTAAACTTCTCGGGCAGCGCGTTGAACACCACCGGTTCGTGGGTAGCCCGGTAGCGGAGACGTAGCAGGGACCCCTTCACCATTTCTTCGTGGTCGAAAGCAAGGGGGGGAAGTTTGATGATGGGATGCCAACTGGCCTGGTACGCGTCCTTAAGTTGAGCGCTCGCTTCAGCATGCCGGACTAGCGCATAGTAGCTGACCGATATGGTGCGTTCCCGACTATCGCGGTCTACTTCCCCGTAAGATTTGTACTGTTCTAGGTACACCCGCTTGAGTCCGGTCAATTCTTCCAGGACTCGGTGGGCAGCTTGGTCTAATGATTCACCTTTATGGACCAACCCCCCCATCAGTGAATGCATCCCTTTTTGAGGTTCTATCGACCGTCGGACGAGCAGGGTCTGTAGTTGTCGGTCAGCGTAGCCAAAAATGATGCAATCGACCGCGACGAGCAGTCGATCGGAATGATCAGGTCGATTCATGTTGTGTAAAGGCAGGGCAGTCGGCCGAAAACGGAATAAGGCCACTGGGGTTAGTCAAGCATCGATGAAGGTAAACACCACGTTAACCCGGCTTACCGGCATTTATTGCCCGGTAACATAACAAACATCACTCAGTCCGTAAGGCAGTGCAGCGGGGAATCACATACTCTACGGATAGTCAGATTAGCAACTACATCCAGAAGAAGCATAGCCGTCGCGGTCGGTAGCGGACTGATGTTCACCTCCGTACTTTTACCCCCATGACCGCATCCCCGACCCACGTCGATCTCCTCCGGCTCTACGAACAGCTCCTACGATCCCGGCTGATCGAAGAAAAAATGCTCAAGCAGCTACGCGGCGGCGTGATTTCGAAATGGTTTTCCGGAATCGGGCAGGAGGCCATCAGCGTCGGTTGTACCCTGGCCCTACAACCGGACGAGTACATCTTCACCATGCACCGTAACCTGGGGGTCTTCACCAGTCGCTCCGTACCCCTGCGGCGGCTCTTCGCCCAGTGGCAGGGAAAACCGGCCGGCTTCACCCGGGGGCGCGATCGCAGCTTCCATTTCGGAAGCCCGGAGCACCGCATCGTAGGCATGATCAGCCACCTCGGCCCCCAACTCGCTCTGGCCGCCGGGGTCGCGCTGTGGCATAAGCTGCGGGGGGAACCTAAAGTGAGTTTAGCCTTCACCGGCGACGGCGGCACCAGCGAGGGTGATTTCCACGAGGCGCTCAATATCGCCGCCGTCTGGAAGCTCCCCGTGATCTTCGTAATCGAAAATAATGGCTACGGACTATCCACCCCCGTCAGCGAGCAGTACGCCTGCGAAAGCCTCGCCGACCGGGGCGCGGGCTACGGGATGCGGGCGTTGAGCATTGATGGAAATGATGTAGCGGAAGTGTACCGTACGGTCAGTCAGGTCGCTAAGGAACTGAGGGAGAATCCCGAGCCAATCCTGATCGAGTGCCGGACCTTCCGGGTGCGCGGCCACGAGGAGGCCAGCGGTGTTAAGTACGTTCCCTCCGAACTGATCGAGGCCTGGCAGGAGCGGGATCCGGTAGACCGGCTGGCAGCGGTCGTGTTCCGGGAAGGGCTGCTCAGTAAAGCGGAGGACACGGCCCTGAAACAAAGCATCCGTCAGGAAATCGAAGAGGCCCTGGCAGCCACCTCCGAACTACCCGAAGTGACGGCAGATACGGAGCGGGAACTGGCGGACCGGTTCGCACCCGTTCCGGAAATCCCCCCGCTTTCCATGGGCGAAACGAATGAACTACGCTTCGTAGACGCCGTTTCCGCCGGCTTGCGGATGGGGATGAAAAACCACCCCGACCTGGTCCTGATGGGGCAGGACATTGCCGAATATGGCGGCGTATTCAAGATCACGGAAGGATTCGTGGAAGCCTTCGGAAGGGAGCGGGTCCGCAACACCCCCCTCTGCGAAAGCGGCGTCGTCGGGGCGGCCCTGGGGTACGCGATCGCCGGGGGCAAGGCACTGGTGGAGATGCAGTTCGGCGACTTCGTCAGCTGCGGCTTCAATCAGATCGTAAATAACCTGGCCAAACTGCACTACCGCTGGGGACAAGCGGCCGACGTAGTCGTGCGCCTGCCCGTAGGCGGTGGCGTAAGTGCCGGTCCCTTTCACAGCCAAACGATGGAGAGTTGGTTCACTTCCGTAGCCGGACTGAAGATAGTTTATCCCAGTACCCCCGCAGATGCAAAGGGCTTACTACTGGCCGCCCTCGCCGACCCGA
>CAZKPE010000412.1:0-2705 GCA_964554545.1 uncultured Lewinella sp. | reverse complement strand
TCATGCCAACCTCCCAAGACGCCTACATCATCACCGGTTACCGCTCCGCCGTCGCTAAAGCCGGACGTGGTGGATTTAAGAACTTCCGCTCCGACGATCTGGCCGTCCGCGTCATCCAGGCCATGTTTGAAAAACAACCGGACATCGATCCGACCATCGTCGATGACGTGCTGGTGGGCTGTGCTAACCCAGAGGGGGAACAGGGACTGCAGGTCGGTCGCCAGATCAGTTTGCGGGCGCTTGGAAAGTCCGTCCCGGGCGTGACCGTCAACCGCTACTGCGCCAGTGGTCTGGAAACCATCTCCATGGCCGTCGCCAAGATCAAAGCCGGTATGGGCCACTGCTACGTGGCCGGTGGCGCCGAAAGCATGAGCCACATCCCCATGACGGGCTACAAACTCGCCCCCAGCTACGAGGTGGCCAGCAATACGCCCGACTACGTGGTCGGCATGGGCATAACCGCCGAAGCCGTAGCGAAGAAGTACAACGTGAGCCGGGAGGATGCCGATGCCTTCGCGGTTCGTTCCCACCAGCGCGCCGCCGCCGCCATTGACGCCGGTAAATTCCAGGACGAGATCATCCCCATCACCGTGGAGGAAGTATTCGTCAAAGACGGCAAACGCCAGACCAGCTCCCACACCGTCGATACCGACGAGGGCCTGCGCCGTGGTACCAGTATGGAGGGTCTCGCCAAGCTTCGCGCCGTTTTCCAACAGGGTGGGGTAGTGACAGCCGGCAACTCCAGCCAAACTAGTGACGGTGTGGCCTTCGTGATCGTGATGAGCGGCGAAATGGTCAAGCAACTGAACCTGGAGCCGGTCGCCCGCCTCGTCAGCTGTGCCGTCGGGGGCGTCGACCCGCTTTACATGGGTATCGGTCCCTGCGTAGCCATACCCAAAGCGCTCATGCAGTCAGGGCTGGAGCTTTCCGACATTCAGCTCGTCGAGCTGAACGAGGCCTTCGCTACCCAGTCGCTGGCCGTCATCCGCGAGGTCGGGCTGGATGAGGACATCGTCAACGTAAACGGCGGTGCCATCGCCCTGGGCCACCCCCTGGGCTGTACCGGCGCCAAGCTGTCCATCCAACTCCTCAATGAAATGAAGCGCCGCGACCTGAAGTACGGCATGGTAACGGCCTGCGTGGGGGGTGGGCAGGGGATTGCGGGGATTTACGAGCGGTTGTAGCCCTCACCCCCGGCCCCTCTCCAAAGGAGAGAGGAGAAGTCAGTAAACATGAAGGAAAACCTGAAACACCACCTCCTCACCCTCGCCAACGAAACCTTCCCCGAGGTAGCCCGCCGCCAAGGCTACCCCATCGTTTTCAACCACTGCTTTCTCCGCGTCGTCTACGATAATCTTTTTGAAGAAAAATGGCAGCGCGTGCTGGGCACTAAAAAACCGGCCATCCACCAGTTGAGCGAAACGCAATTGCGCCGGGCGATCGAGATCGGCGACGCGGTGATTGCCGACCGCCGGACTTGCGAAATCATGAACCGCCGCAGCCTGGAGTGGCGAGGCAAGGTTTAGGCAACCGCGGGGCGAACCGGGCGTTCTCCGCCCTATGGAATTCGCGTTTTTCTTCGCCACCCTCGGCTCTCTGTTTTCCGTGGTCAACCCCCTCGGCGCGGTGCCCATGTACCTCACGCTGACCAACGACTACACGCCCCACGAACGCAGCCTGACGGCCCGGCGCACGGCGCTGTACTTCATGCTGATCCTGGTAACCTTCTTCTTCGCCGGCTCGGTCATCCTGAATTTCTTCGGCATCAGCCTGAACGCCCTGCGCATTGCCGGCGGACTCATCATCGTCAACAGCGGCTACGGACTACTCAACTCGAAGTTCGAACGCCGCCGCATCAGTCACCAGATCGAGGAGGAGGCCCAGCAGAAGGAGGACATTAGCTTCACCCCCATGGCCATGCCGATGCTATCGGGGCCGGGCAGTATTTCGCTACTGATCGGGCTTTCGGCCGCCGACCCCAGCTGGGACCGCAGCCTGCTCATCGTCGGCGTCGTGGCGATGATGGCCGGCTTGATCTGGATCACGCTACAGTTCGCGCCCCTACTGTTTCGCATCCTCGGGCGGGCGGGGCTTTCGGCCCTCAGTCGGGTGATGGGCTTCCTGGTCATGGCCATCGGCATTCAGCTGTTGCTCTACGGGCTGGTGAGCCTGATCGGGGATATTTGGCCGCAGGTGGAGATGATGCGGAAGTAGGTAGAGTTAGCTCACGAAGTTGCTCACTGCGTGAGCCGCACGGAGGGGGGCACAGAGTCGGCACAGAGGCTACCGCACGTCTCTCTGTGCAACCTCCGTGCATCCCACCGTGCTCGCCGAAGGCGCTCCGTGGGCCCAAATTAATTTAATCGTATTTTAGGCACGTCGATCTACCCCAAGATGCACTGCCACAACTACGAAAAACTGCACAGCCGTCGCGATTTCCTCTCCCGTTTTGGGTTGGGGCTGGGCGCGCTGAGCCTGTCCACTCTCATCAATCCCTTGGCGGGGGGTGGGGCGGGGACGCAGGTGCAGGGTGGACCCGGAAGCGGAGGCACCATGGACCACATCTTCCACGGAGGCCCCCGGCGGGCGAAGCGGGTGATTTATCTTTTTCAAAGTGGCGGACCTTCCCAGCATGATTTATTTGACGATAAGCCTTTGCTAAAGGAGCTGTACGGGCAGGAGCTTCCCCCCTCCGTCCGCCAGGG
>CAZKPE010000411.1:0-2727 GCA_964554545.1 uncultured Lewinella sp. | reverse complement strand
TTCCTCGAACTTGCGGGTGAAGTAATTCCGACTAAAGGAGTGGGAGAGGGGATGGCCGATGAGCGCGAATGTCCGCATATCAGATCAATCAGCGAAGGGTGCGCCTTCAGCCCGTTCACTGGCCGTGGCTTCGAGGAGAAAGACGATGGCTAGTCCGCCGACTATCGCCAGGAGCACCGCCAGTACGTAGGGTGGTCCGCCTTCGTAGGCCCCTGGCAGCACATTGGCCTCCAGTACGGGCACGGCCTCCCCGCTGCTATTGAGGCGGGTGGTGATGACGTTTCGCCAGGGCCAGAGCTTATTCAGGCTGCCAATCATGAAGCCGGTGAGGAGGGCAAAAGTGGCATCGGGATAGGTCTTGAAGGTCCAGGTGAGCAGTTTGGCGAAAAGCGCTAGGCCAACGAGACAGCCCGCCGCGAAGCAGCCAACGATCAGAAGCGCGCCATCTTCTCCGGCGCTTAAGCCCCGCACTGCTCCAAAAACAACGGTGTACATCCCCAGTAGTACTAAAATGAAACTACCTGACACCCCCGGCAGGATCAATGCGGAAATGGCGATGGAACCGGAAAGAAACACCAACAGCGGAGAGGAACTGCCCCCCAGCGGATTGATGGTGGTCAGCAGGTAGGCCACCACCGCCCCCACGATCAGCAGGGTCACGGTCCGCTTCCGCCAGCTGGCGATCTGGCGGCCGACGTAGATGGCCGAACTGATGATGAGCCCGAAAAAGAAGCCCCATACCACGGTAGGGTAGTGCTCCAGCAACCAGGTTATGGCGAAAACCGCCACCATCAGTCCCAGCACCATGCCCCCACCAAGTTGCAGTAGAAAAAAACCATCCGCCTCCCGCCAGGCCGGCCGGAAGCCCTCCCGCCGGAAGGTGCCCGCCACCCGGGTGCCCAGGATGGCCCCGATGGCCCGCAGCAGCCGCTCGTAAATGCCGGTGATGAAGGCGATGGTGCCACCGCTTACGCCCGGAATGGCCTCGGCCACACCCATGGCCATGCCCTTGAGGATGAGGGTGATGTTCATATTATTCGGTGGTCGTGCGGACGCTGGCGTACATGTTCTCGATCTCGTCCAGGGTGAAGACGCCATCGAAGGCGTTCTGGAAGATGATCTCCCGGTCGCCCTGATAGACGATGTACCGGAACCCGTAGGCCGAGGTGCCGTCGATCGTATTTTCAAAAATGAAGCCGTTCGGGTCCTCCCGCACGATGCGCGAGAAGTAGCGGTTATCGCGCACGAGCTCAAGTGCGTCGGCCTTCAGTCGGGTCATGTCGTTCGTCTGGGCGGCACTGGCCAGGATCTGAACGTTGAAGCGGTCTTCGGGACTGCGCACCGTAATGTCGTCCATGACCCCTGACAGACTGCCGCTAATGACCTCCGCGCTATCCGGGGCCTCTATGGTGACCGGGATGTTATAAGCCATCAGGTCCAGGTCCCGGTAGCCCTCCCGCTCGCCCTCCCCGCAGGAGCAGAGGAGGAAGATAAATGCAACAAAAAATAACCAACTACGCATAGGATATATTCAGGCCGCGAAGATAGAACAATTCCGCCCCCGCCAAGCCGCGCTAGCCCTTGCCAGGACAACATTTTGTGGTTCGCCGCGAGCACCGTAGGTTTGTCGGACCATGATGTCCACCCGCTATTTCTGGTTTAGCTTTTTCTACCTACGCGAGTAGGGGAAGACCGAACGCCAGTGCCATAGCAACACAACAAGCGGTCTCCCCTCATCGGGCGCCGCTTTTTTTATTCAACCTTCCGCATGTCCACCATCCCCCCCGAAGACCCCCTCCGCATCAGCATGCAGGGCTACGCCGGAGCTTTTCACGAGGCCGCGGCCCGTCAGTACTATTTCGGGCGGCAACTGGAAATGGTGGCGGCCCATACCTTCGCCGAGGTGGTTCGCCAGGTCGAGCAGGGTGAGAGTGACGCCGCCGTGATGGCCATCGAAAATACCTTGGCCGGTAGCCTGCTGGCTAACTACGATTTGCTACAACGCTCGGACTTGCGCATCACCGGCGAGGTCTACCTGCGCATCCGCCAGAACCTGATGGCGCTGCCCGGGGTGGCAATCAATGAACTGCGCGAGGTGTACAGCCACCCGATCGCGCTGATGCAGGTGCGGGAATTTTTCAAGATCTACCCCCAGATCAAACTCGTTGAATCGGCCGATACCGCCCTGAGCGCACGTGATGTTCGTGATACCCAGGACCGCACCCGCGGGGCCGTCGCCCACCACCTGGCCGCCGAGTTGTACGAACTGGATATTTTAGCTTCCGGCATCGAGACCAACCGCCTGAACCACACCCGCTTCCTGGTCCTCGAGCGGGGGCGCGAAACGAAGGGAGATACCGGCGACAAGGTCAGCATGAGCTTTTCGGTAAGCCACGAATCTGGCAGCCTGGCCCGCGTCTTGTCGGTGCTCAACGCCTATAAGATCAACCTGACCAAGATTCAAAGCACCCCCATCATCGGCCGGCCCTGGCAGTACCGCTTCTACGTGGATTTTGAGTTGCATTCCGCCATCACCCTATCCGAAGCGCTGGCGGGCATCGGCCCCATCACCCAGGAGCTGCGGGTACAGGGCATTTACACGGCCGGCGAAAAACCCGAGGCATGACGACTACGACTACGAACCTCATCCCCCCAAGCGACCGGCTGGGCAGCACCCAGGAGTACTACTTCAGCCGCAAGCTGCGGGAGATCGCCGAACTGCGACAG
>CAZKPE010000410.1:0-2739 GCA_964554545.1 uncultured Lewinella sp. | reverse complement strand
AGCGGAGCGGGCGCGGCACTTACCACTTCCCCGACGGCAGCGTCTTCGTAGGCCAGTGGGAGGATGACGTGCGGGAGGGAGAAGGTATCTTTTACGATAAGAAGGGGGGCGTAGTGGCCCAGGGGATTTGGGAGGAGGATGAGTTGGTGGAGCAGCAGTAAGCAGAAGTTGGGTAGCATTCCGAAACTATTATTTCGGAAATGTCCATTCTTCTGAACCAAAAGGCCAACTTTAGGTTAGCCTCTCGATTTAGAATAATATTCGGTGCTTAACAAGTAAGACACTACATTTTTCCGACTCCGCTCGTATCGTTTAGCCTATATATTGCCCAATAGGCCCTTTTGATTTTCGACTCAGAAATTAAGCCACACACACCTCATGACTCCTCCTGCGCGAGCGAGCACGGAGCTTACCATGCCCGTGCTGACGGTAACGGTCCTCTTCGTACTGCTGGGTGCGTGGGCGCCGGCTGCGTTACGGGGTGCCGAGCCAATCCTGGTTCCCGGGCTGATCCTGTTGCTGGGATTGCCACACGGGGCTACGGACCACGGCCTGTTCCAGGCGCTCACGCAAAAGCGGGGCGGCAAACAGCCTGGTTAGTTTTACCTCATTTAACTGGGGGCGATCGCGGCGTACGGTCTGATCTGGTATGTGGTTCCACTGCTGGCGTTCGGTATCTTCATTGCCCTATCGGTCTACCAATTTCGGGCAGTCGAACTAGGTAAGCGTACGGTACGCTAGTCGGCCATTCGCGCGACTACACTACTTGCTGTGGGGTTCGGCCATACTGTTAACCCCTATCCTTCTACACGCCGGGGAGGCGATCGATATCGCCGCGGTCCACTACTTCTACATGCGCGATTACTGGGCCGAAACCGGCACCTCGCCGACCGAACTCCGCTACATCGACTGGATTCTCACCGTACCGCTGATGTGCGTGGAGTTCTTCCTGATCCTCCGCGCCGTCGGGGCCACTCAGGGGCTGCTCTGGCGACTGGTCTTCTACTCCGTGCTCATGCTGGTGGCCGGTTACTTAGGGGAGACCGTTTACCGGGATCAGTCCATCCTTTGGGGTACCATTTCGACCATTGGCTACGTCGGCATCCTGTATGAGGCCTGGTTCGGCTCCGCCCGCAAGCTGGCCGCAAACAGCAATGACCCCAAACTCCTCGGCGCCATCAAAGCCCTGGGTTGGTTCGTCTTTGCCGGCTGGGCGATCTACCCGATCGGATACATGACCATTCCCGGTGGCTTCCTGGACGGCGTACTGCCCGCCACCACCCTCGATCTCTTCTACAACATCGGGGACGCCATCAACAAGATCGGCTTCGGACTGGTGATCTACGCCCTGGCCGTTTCCAAGTCGAATAAGGTCAACTACGACAGCAACGTGACCGTACACGAGACGCCGCCGGTGAAGGCGTAGCGACAGCCGTTTATTTTTTAGAGTCGATGCTCTGGCACTACGCTGGGGCATCGATTTTTTTGCGCGGACGCAGGTGGGGGGGGTTGAGGCGCAAAGCTCATCCCGGATAATGAAGGTTGGAACCTACCAGTGGAGCAGATCGGAATAAAGGCAGCAGGGGAAAAATCAAATTACTATTTGATGTATCAAATAAATACACTACCTTTGGTTTATGCCAGACGATAATCAATCGGATGCTCCCATAGAGTCTGTCTTATTTTATCGGCTCGAACAGACCCTACGACAAGCCACCCGGTACACCCATCAACTATTTGGGGAGGCGGGAGTGAAACTGACCAAGGACCAGTGGTTAATTCTAAAGAAGGTGAGTGACAGCCCCGCCGGAGTCCGTCCAATGGAGCTAGCACAAGTACTCGGGAAGGAGACTGCATCCGTAACCCGTATTCTCGATATTCTTCAACGGAAGAACCTCATCAGGCGAGAACCTAATCCGGAAGACCGGAGGAGCTACCTCATTGTACTGACGGATAGCGGACGGGCGACTTTTCAGCGGGTACTACCCATCGTACGAGCAATTCGCGACCGGGCAACTCGCAATTTTGATCCTGGGGAGATATCCACTCTTTATCATCTACTTGATAGAATGCGAAGCAACCTGAGTTAATCTCACACGCTTTTAATTGATACATCAAAATCAAACACATCAACTATGTTCCGCATATTTCTCTTTTCTCTGTTGCTTTCTCTAGGTTGCAGCGCACAAGTCCCGCAACTTCCCGAAAATCCTCATGCTGAAACCGTTCGTGCCTTGGTGCGGGAATTCATTGCCGCCGGCGACGTTCGCGATGCCGACCGACTGCAGCGAATCCTTCACCACCAGTATCGCGTAGCGGTAAACCAGTTCATGGATAGTCCGGATGTCCGCGTAATTGACCGTCCAAGCTACCTGACCATGATACGGGAAGGCAAGCTCGGCGGCACCACCCGAAAACTGGATATTGAATCTACCGAAATCACCGGCCATGTCGCCTACGTACGGGCGGTAGCTACTTCCGAAACCCTTCGCTTTGATACGCTCTTCGTACTTATGCGGGATGTAGAAGGCAAGTGGTGGCTGGTTTCGGAGACGCCTTATATCACACCGCTAGCCCGGTAATCTCACTCCACTCTCACCACGTGCCGCAGCTCCAGCCGCTCCCCCACCCCCGTCACGGCATTCAGCACCCGAAAGCGCAACTCGAACTCCGGCAACACCTCGCGGGTCATCACGCTGATCTCGATCTCGGAGTGGGGCGGTACGCGGACGAGGCCCA
>CAZKPE010000409.1:1568-2767 GCA_964554545.1 uncultured Lewinella sp. | reverse complement strand
ATCCGCACCTCCCCGTCCAGGTACTCGTACTTATGCAACGAGTCCCGGAGGAGTTCCAGATACTCCGCCTTCGTGTAGTGGCGATCGGTGGCGATTTCGGCGCGTTCCATAGCGTGAAAATACGGCATCCGGATCGGTGTTCGCTAGTCCTCCGCCAGCACGCGGGTATCGTAGGTCCCGATCCCCTGCTCCTTCAGCCACTCCTGGTGGGCGGCCAGCCGGCGCCTGAAGTCCTCCCAGTCGCGGCGATCCTGCGGCGTCCAGCCGACTTCGGCCAGGGCCAGCAGGCGGGGGAAGACGAGGTAGTCGATATCTTCCAGATTGGTTACCGTTTCACTCCATAGCGGGGCCTCGATGCCGAGGATATCGTCGTCGGTCAGTCCGGGGGCCAGCTCGCCGGGGTTCCAGAGGTAGGCCGAGTCCACCTCGATGTAGGCCGCCCAGTGCAGGCCGATCCGGGAGGTGCTGTCGTACTGCATGTCCAGGTAGGTACGGGTGGCGGGGCTCATCAGCACGGGGTTGCCGGATCGCTTGGCATCCAGGGCGTACTCGGGGTGGGCCCAGAGTTGCACGACCGTACCCTCGGCCAGACCGGCGGTAGCCACCTCGTCCCAGCCCACCGGCGTTTTTCCGTTACGCTTTACGATCGCCTGGGCTTCGTTGATGAATTTCACGTAGTCCTCGTGGTCGGTTGCCGCGCTCTCGTCCCCCCCGAGGTGGAAGTACGGGCCGGGGGTCAGCGCACCGATCTCGCGCACCACGTCGTCGATGAAGGTATAGACCGAGTCCTGGTCGGTATCCAGCGTACTGAAGCCCACCTCGGTACCCGTATACGGCTTGGTGGCCTCCCCGCCTTCGTTCAGGATGGGGTAGGCCGACAGGGCGGCGTTCGTATGCCCCGGCATATCGATCTCGGGTACGACGGTGATGCCCCGGCGGCCGGCGTAGTCGACCAGCTCGCGGTAGTCTTCCTGGGTGTAGAAGCCGCCCGGCCCGCCCCCGACTTCGAGCTCACCGCCCACCTCGGTCAGTTTCGGCCAGGATTTGATCTCGATGCGCCAGCCCTGGTCGTCGCTCAGGTGCAGGTGGAGGTGGTTGATCTTGTAGGCGGCAATGCGGTCGATGACGGCCTTCACCTCCTCCACGCTGAAGAAGTGGCGGGCCACGTCGAGCATGAACCCGCGGTAGGGGTAGCGGGG
>CAZKPE010000409.1:0-1468 GCA_964554545.1 uncultured Lewinella sp. | reverse complement strand
CCCTGGTCGCGGATCGTGGCCGGCAGGGGGATCAGCGGAAGCTCGGACAAGGCCGGCGTGTCGGTCGGGATATTGTCTTCGGGCGACGGGGCGCAGGTGCAGAGGATACCGCAAATGAAAAGAACTACGACAAGGCGCATGTTAAAGGGGGTTAGCGTATCGGCAAATGTAAGGGGTAAGCGCATCCTAATGAGGGATACGGGCCTAGGTACTGTCAGTACGGAATACTTGTCACGAATATGGGTATATTACGGATAACCCTAAAAGCGAGCCCAATCCTAATGAAGTCTGTCATCCTCACTCTTTTACTAGGCGCAACAAGTTTTCTCCCCGCCCAATCCGTCAGTTGGACCGCCCCCGGCAATGCCTGGACCTACTCCGGCACCGGTTGGGTACAGGCTAACCGCCCTCATCAACTCTACGTCGACCGGGATACAGTGATCGACGGGCTGAACGCTACCATTCTGGAGCAACGCTCAGACGATCCTTATTCGGCTTATAACTTCGATGCTTTTCCCTATCCCCATGATACAATCATCGTCCGGCAGGAGGGAGATAAGTTCTACCAGTATTTGGATACGGCCTTTCGGGTACTCTATGACTTCAGTTTGAAGTTGGGGGACACGGTGTCTATTTACGTCCCAGTAGCCCTACGGAATCAAAATCCGGATATAGCGTTCGCCGTATATCTAGTCGATAGCGTCGAAACGATAACAGTCGACGGTCGCGAGCTGAGAGGGCAATACTGGCGCGAGATCAGTTCGCCGAGCTACATTAGTGGCTCCCTGGCAGGGGGCTGGCGCTACGAACTACTGGGAACCGTCTGGAGCTACCTCCTACCCTATGGTGGCTTCTTCTGCGACGGCAGTTGTCCTATTTTTCTCCGTTGCTTCTCCTCCCCGGGCGGCGACGGCGGAGCGGGACTGACCTACGAAGACCCCAACTTCCCCTTCCCCTGCGATACCGTGATCAGCTCCCTCCGCGAGCCGGACATCAGTCATCTGGTCCGGATCGGGCCGAACCCACTACGGGCCGGGCGTAGCCTGGACGTTCGTCTGGATGCCACCCTTGCGGCGGAGGAAGCGCGAATCATGCTCATCGACGCAGCCGGTCGGCAGATTGCAGCCCCCATCACCCGCCGGAGTGACGGACTTACCCTTCACCTACCCGCCCACGCCCCTAGTGGGCTCTACACCCTCGTACTGCAATTACCCAAGGGCCGCGCCGCCCTCCGCCTGGTCGTCCTGCCACCGGCTTAGCCCGTCCGCCGGGCGTTACGTAGCGAAGCGGAGTTTCGTCCGTCGGCCGGGCGGGTGACGGAATGTGGACCGGCGTTTACGAATTAGCTACCTTTACACCGATAACGGGGTGCTGTCCACTACGGACGGCTGAGATCATACCCTTTGAACCATTCAAGGAACCTGCCCGGGTAATGCCGGGAAGGGAAAAACCACCGACGCATGACGCG
>CAZKPE010000408.1:0-2776 GCA_964554545.1 uncultured Lewinella sp. | reverse complement strand
TCATCAGCAATGTCAGGACCACCTCATTTCGCCTGAATGGGGGAGATACGAAGGTGACCCCCTTCGGGGATACGGTTCGCATGGGCTACAATGTGCTGCGGGACGCGGTGATCGAAAAGGAGAGCTTCGAGGACGGCAACGGTCTGATCGTCACCGACAGCACCAACTCGGTATTCAATGTCCGCATTTCGGCACAGAATATGAAGCCGGACTATACCAGTCGGTTCGGACTGACCAAAATCGAGCCCAACGTTACGATCGGGCACCTGATTCGAGAAGACCTGGAAACATTCTTCCCGAACATGCTTCCTGAAAACTACTCTGCGCCTATCGGAGAAGTGAGTGCGTACCTGGAGGAAAATGCGAACGTGACCTGGACCGGCGAGTTGGATGGAACGTTCAAGTACAAGCTCGGAGTGCTGGTGCCGGGGCACGAGACCCGCGAAGTAATCGTACCGGACAGCCTCGTAATCACCTACGACAGCAGTTCTACGGTAGGTTCGCGTATCGTGATCCGCAACTGGCGCGACCTGGGCAATGGCCGCTTCTACCAGGAGTTCAACCTCTACCGATACCCCGACGCATCGGCCACCGAGCCGGACCACGTGTACCGTATCCGAAAATTGGGCCGGGATGCGGCCAGCTCCGACTTTGACCTGCGGGATGAGGGCGACCGGATCGTGGCGGTGAGTAGCGGCAATTACTATGGCTACCCCCAAAAGGAAATAGACGGTACGAAGCTGGTCTATTTCGATGTTGATGCGTGGGACGGGCCAGCCGGAGAGTATATCCCTAAATTAAACTTGCTTCGCGATGAAGTATATAAGGTAACTCTAGAAAACAATCTCGCAGCCCAACGGCTAGAGGTGGTCGAGGCCGACCTGCGCTCATTAGATTCAGGAGGAAGCATTAGTCCAGTGGACACATTCAGATGTGGTTGTCGAGGCCAGTCCAATATGGATGGCCGCGACAATACGGGGGATCTCGCACCTGATGATCGAATCCTAATAGCTAGGCTAGACAGCACTACCGAACGGTGGGAACCCTCGGACAATAACCCCTGTTTTCAGTTCGCCAAGGCGTACTTGAGGAAAAACCCCAACTGTATTTTTGTAGCCTTTTTCCGCGCTCAGGGAGGCACGTCATTGGAAGCGTGGTACGCTGGTTCTGTTCTTCGCTCCGAATGGGAAGCGATTGTAGCGGCCCACGGGAATCCTCACCTTGACGCTATTCTTCACCACCAAGGTGAACGAGATCGACTCGGCAGCGGAATCAACGGTGGTGCCAGCGATAACGAAGAAGCAAATGACAAATACTATACTAAATTCTATGAAGAGGTATATGCCTATGATGTAGCGCAACCATATTTCGACGCCACTACTCCTTTCGTGGTCGGAGAGGTGTACGAGGGACCCGGTCGTGATTATACCACGAATGTGAACGATGCCCTGCGCCGAATAGGCAGCGACGACAATCCCTGGACTACCACTGCAAAAACCGGCTTACTACGAGTGTTCGACGGCCTTCACTTCCGGGGAACGTCGGTGGACACGATGGGACAGCGGTACTACACCGCTTTTCTGCAAGCTCCGTACCAGATCAGTACCACGAC
Source organism: uncultured Lewinella sp. (assembly GCA_964554545.1). Taxonomy (GTDB): domain Bacteria; phylum Bacteroidota; class Bacteroidia; order Chitinophagales; family Saprospiraceae; genus Neolewinella. Next base: position 1,164 of record CAZKPE010000408.1, on the reverse strand, counting down.
TACTACTACGGAGAGAATAGATAGTACGTACATTACCGAGGCCAAGGCTGCTCAGATGATTTCCGATTCATTAGCTCTCCTTGGCTCCCCAGGGAATGAGAATGAATTTTGTTTAGGCTACAACTTCAGCACCGCCGGACCGCCGGTAATCGAGAATCATGGGGGCACACTCGTCTATGATACGGCCATGAACGCATACCAACTGGTAGATGGGGATAATCCCAGCGGAAATAGGTTCCTTAACGACGACATCCAGTCTGTGTACCTGACCGACTTGCGAGATACTTTTCGCGTGGAGTACGACCAGTACATTGCTTCTCCTATTGGAGCCACCCGCTCTGGGTTCTTCGCGAAGTCAAGACTGGGCAGTACTGCAGAGGGTTTGGTCTATCTCATACGCAATGGTTTCGGTAGGTTATACATCAGTACTGGCGGAGGGTCGTTAGGCGAAGTGCCGAACCAAGGCGGAACAGTGTATCAGCCTGATACCTGGCAGAAAGTAGTGGTTACGTACGAAAACGGCACGCTGCGTGTCACGGTGGACGGTGTAGAGGACGTGAATTATACCCTTCCGCCGGAGGCTCCTTACCGATCTTTCTCTGCGTTCGGCTTCACGGGAAACTACGCCGATAACAACGATGCCTATTTCGTCAATAACGTAAAGACCTACACGCCTGGCTGTAGAAATGGGGTTCAAGAGCTACGCCCACACCATGTTTCCACTTTCCAAGAGTGGGTTATCAATACACAAGTCTCCCCGGTCGCAGGAGGCGAGTATACCATGCGTCTAGCAGGAGCACCTGGCGCAAACGTGTTCCTAAGTAGCGATAGCCTAGAGAAGGGTGCAGCCTTCCATCTGTACGTCTATGGATTAGCGTCAGGAGAGCAGTTCACTATTTTTGCGTCCGATACGTCGCTGGAAAAGCTGGTAAGGGCAGGAAGTGCTCCGGTAGAACAACTTGGGTTTATAGAGCCCAATCAGATACACCACATACGATGGGACGGCGCGAACTTTCGCGTTGACTGATCTAGTGTATACGTCCCGTTTGTGCTTCCACACGGGGCAAAGTAGCGTCGAAAAATGTGCATTTTTGGATTTGCGGATTATACACCCCTCCAAATCCGCCCCCCCCGGCGCCAACTCCCCCACCGCTTCCGCCCACT
>CAZKPE010000407.1:0-2812 GCA_964554545.1 uncultured Lewinella sp. | reverse complement strand
CCGGTGCCCTCCGTCGTTCGCTTTGATGTAGTTTACAAGCTGGAGTGAGCGGCCTAACCGTCGGACGGTTCCGAACCGTCCGCCGGTTAGGCCCGGGAACTTATCCGGGGAAAGGCGATCTTTGCAAAATGTACCTGCTCTCATTCCTCTTCCTTCTGTTAAGTGCCGCCCCCGCCCACGACTACCACGTCAGCAAAACGAACGTCCGCTACGTCGCCGACCGCCGGCAACTGCAGGTGGAAATGCACCTTTTCGTGGATGACCTGGAGGGGGCCATGATGGAAGCCGGCGCCCCCCGACTGCGGCTCGGTACCCCCGATCAGCACGAGGAGAGCGACCGCTACCTGACCGCCTACCTGGACAAGCACTTCGGGGTGGAGTGGGACGCCGACCGGCTCGCCCTCGACCTGGTCGGCTACGAACTGGCCGACGACCTCCACGGCATCTGGATCTACCTGGCGGCCGACGATCTGCCCCCCGCCGCCGAGCGCATCGCCGTGGAGAATAGCGTACTGACAGAGTACTACGCCGACCAGAAAAATATCGTCAAGCTCTACCGCGACGACGAGCGGGTAGCCACCCTGCTCATGGACCGGGCCCGCACGAGCGGAAGCAGCGACCTGTAGTATGGAGCCCGAAATCCTCCGGCCCCACGCCGAAACTGCCTACGCCGACGAGCTGGCCGCCCTGGCCGCCCACGACGATCACCCCCGCCCCGGTGGCTGGAAGCTGAGTCCACGCGCCGTGGTCCGCTACCTGATGGGCGATACCCTGGCGGACGGCACCGTCATCACGCCTAAGTACTTCGGCGACCGCCGGTTGATCGAGGTGGCCGTGGCCAGTCTGGTTACCGATCGCGCCCTGTTGCTCGTCGGTGTGCCCGGAACGGCCAAGACCTGGGTGAGCGAGCACCTGACGGCGGCGATCTGCGGCGACTCCACCCTTCTGGTGCAGGGCACGGCCGGTATGAGCGAGGACGCCCTCCGCTACGGCTGGAACTACGCCCGCCTGCTGGCCGAGGGACCGAGTGAGGAAGCCCTGGTGCCGAGCCCCGTGATGGTCGGTATGCGGGAGGGGAAGCTGGTCCGCATCGAGGAACTCACCCGGGTGCCGAGCGACGTGCAGGATGCCCTGATCACGGTCCTTTCCGAAAAGCTGCTCCCCATCCCCGAGCTGAACCGCGAGACCCAGGCCCGCCGCGGCTTCAACGTTATCGCCACGGCCAACGACCGCGACCGGGGGGTGAACGAGCTCTCGAGTGCCCTGCGCCGCCGCTTCAACACCGTCGTGATGCCGCTGCCGGCTACTCTGGAAGAGGAGGTGCGTATCGTCAGCGACCGCAGCCGCGCCGCCGCCGAGCGGATGCAGCTACCCCGGGTGAAGCAGGATGCCGCCGACGAAATTACCCGACTGGTGATCATCTTTCGGGAGCTGCGCAACGGCCGCACCGAAGACGGGCGCACCCAGCTGAAGTCGCCCAGCTCGACGCTCTCGACCGCCGAGGCCATCTCGGTCGTCAACCAGAGCCGGGCGCTTAGCCACCATTTCGGGTCGGGCGATATCGAGGCCGGCCACCTGGCGGCGAGTTTATCGGGGGCCGTCGTGAAGGACCCGGAGCGGGACGGGGCCATCTGGCGGGAATATTTGGATGTCGTCGTCCGCAACCGAAAGGAGTGGGGCGACCTTTATGAGGCACTAAGCAACTAAGATGCGGGTTACCGACCATTTTGAGCAGGCCGAGGGCCGAACGTTACTGAGTTTCGAGGTCCTTCCTCCGCTGAAGGGCGGCAGCATGCAGGCCATTTTCGATACCCTGGACCCGCTGATGGAGTTCAAGCCTCCCTTCATCGACGTGACCTACCACCGGGAGGAGTACGTCTACAAGAGGCGACCCAGTGGCTACTACGAGAAAACCGCCATCCGTAAGCGCCCAGGTACGGTGGGTATCTGCGCGGCCATCATGCACCGCTACGGGGTAGATGCCGTGCCCCACCTCCTCTGCGGCGGCTTCACCAAACAGGATACCGAGAACGCCCTGATCGACCTGGCCTTTCTGGACGTGCAAAACGTGCTTGCCCTCCGCGGCGATGCCCGAAAGTTCGAAGGCAAGTTCGTGCCCGAGGAGGAAGGTCACCACTACGCCAGCGAGTTAGTGGAGCAGATCGTGGACATGAACGAGGGCAAGTACCTCGACGAGCTCGTGAAGGGGGAGCACGCCACGAAAACCAATTTCTGCATCGGCGTAGCCGGCTACCCCGAAAAGCACTTCGAGGCGGCCAATATGGACCATGACCTGCGCTACGTCAAGGCTAAAGTAGAGGCTGGCGCCCACTATATCGTCACCCAGATGTTCTTCGACAACCAGAAGTACTTCGACTACGTAGATGCCTGCCGGAAGGCCGGAATTACCGTTCCCATCGTGCCGGGACTGAAGCCGGTCACCAAGCTCTATCAGCTCAACAGCCTGCCCCGGCTATTCCACGTCGACCTGCCCTGCGACCTGGTTCACGCCCTCACCGACGCCAAGAATGCCGAAGGGCGGGTGCAGGCTGGCATCGAGTGGTGCGTCACCCAGAGTAAAGAGCTCAAGGAGCGCGGTGCCCCCTGCCTGCACTACTACACCATGGGGGATAGCTCGACCATCCGCGCCATCGCCGAGCAGGTCGCGTAAGCGGCCGCCCGCAGGGCTTCGCACGTCGGCCGGCGGCCGGGTAGTAAATTCTACATTCTCAATTCCACATTCTCAACTTTAAATTTTATCTTTGCGCCCGCTTGGCGCGGTAGCTCAGCCGGTTACCCCGATAGTAATCGG
>CAZKPE010000406.1:0-2812 GCA_964554545.1 uncultured Lewinella sp. | reverse complement strand
CGGCCGGCCCCGCCCGAAAGTCGTATTGAAGGTGCCCCGCTCCACGCTCGTCATGGCATCGCGCAGGTACGCACCAGCCCCGATGGTTTGCAGTTCCCCGTACAGGTCTTCCGGCCGGGGGTGGCGGAATTTCCACTCGCGGTAGTAGGACTGTATAGCCGCATCCACTTGCTCCCGCCCGTAGCGTTCGGCCATGGCGCGCAGGGTGAGTTCGGGTTTACTGTAAGCGCCGACCCCGTAGTTCAGGGAGCTCATGCTGTCGCTGCGGGTATCGGGGGGCAGGTCGCGGCCCAGACGGCGCAGGAAGCGGTAGCCGAGGGCGTCGTAGTCGATGTCCCGCCGCATATACCGCCCCTCGTAGTAGCTCGTCAGCCCCTCGTCCATCCAGGGGTGGTCGCGCTCGTTGCTGCCCAGGATGCCGTAGAACCAGTTGTGGCCGACCTCGTGGGCGATCACCTCGTCCAGGGCCTCCGCGCTGCCGGCCCTGCCGATGACGGTGATCATGGGGTACTCCATTCCGGCTCCGGCGCTGAGGGCGGACTGCACGGCCGTCACCTGCGGATAGGGGTAGGTCCCAACCCGGTCGGAGAAGAAGCGGGTGGCGCGCTTGACGTAGGTAAGGGTCTCCCGCCAGAGATCGGCTTCCGTAGCGGTATGGAAGGTCCAGACATCGATGGGTGGAGATTGGGCGTCGGGGCGCAGGTGCAGGGTATCGTGGGCCACCGTGAAACGTTTGTCGGCAAACCAGGCAAAGTCGTGTACCCTATCGGCCCGGTAGGTGATTGTTTTTTGCGCGGTGGCGGAAGGGGGAAAGCCGGCGAGTGGAGGCTGGTCGCTTCGTTCCAGGAGCCACCGTCGTTCGTCTTCTTCCTGCAGTACGCCGGTGGCGGCAACCACGTAGTTCTCCGGCAGGGTGATGCGAACGGTGTAGTCGCCGAACTCGCTGTAGAATTCCCCCTGGTCGAGATAGGGCATCGGGTGCCAGCCGTCGCGATCGTAAACGGCTGGCTTGGGGTACCACTGGGTGATCTGGTAAGAATCCCCGACGTGTCCGAGGCGACTGAAGCTGGCCGGTATCCGGACGCGGAAGGGGGTGGTGATCCGTATGCTACCGCCGGTCTTCAGGGGCCCGGCCAGGTACAGTACGCCGACGTCCGGATCGGGCGTGAATCGGAAGCTGGCCGGTCGGCCGTCCACGTGGAAGTCCAGGCTGTCGAGGGTGCCGCGCTCACTTTCCGGGGCGAAGTGAAAGTCGGTATCGCCGTTGCGGAGGAACTGGCGGGCCAGGGCGGTTTCGTTACTCGCATATGCCCGCGGCCAGAGGTGAAAGACGATGGAGTCGAGGGCTTGCGGCGCGCGGTTGGTGTAGTCGAGCGCAAGGTCGGCGTGGAGGGTATGGGTACGGTCGTCGAGGAGAGCATCGATCCGGTAGCTGACCTCCTGCTGAAAGTATGGCGTTTGGGCGCGGACGCCCCGATAGCTATCGGGGCAAACGAATACGAGAAGGAAAAAGAATGACCGCATAACCGGAGAAAGTAGGACCAAGGACAAAGCTACAGCAGCTCGCCGCTGAAGCCGAAGGGGAGCAGATCGGCGGCCCGCTCGAAGACGTAGATGGGCCCGGTTTCGGCGCGCAGAATGAGCCGGATGGGCTGACCAAAGCGGCTTTCGTGCTCGCTCAGGATCTGCCGGCAACTACCGCAGGGGCTGGCCGGGGCGCTCAGGATACGACCGGGGGCCTTCACCGTAATGGCCATGGCGACTACGGGCATGCCCGGGCGGGTAACGGCGGCGGCCGCCAGGGCGTTGGGCTCGGCGCAGATGCACATGGGGTAGGCCGCGTTCTCGGTGTTGGCGGCGGCGACCACGGTGCCATCCTGCAGGCGGGCGGCGGCGGCTACCTTGAAGTTGGAGTAGGGGGAGTAGCTCCGGGACAGGGCGGCGGTGGCGGCGGCGAGGAGCTCCTGGTCGGGTTCGTGCAGTTCTTTATTTTGCTCATACTCGGTGTACGAAACGGTGAGTTGACGTTCATTCATTCGCCTAGTAGTTTCAGTAGGTCGTTTCGTAAGTCTTCCGCGAGAAAAAAACCGTGGTGTGATAATCGATCGAGTAGATCCCGACCTGAGGGAATTAGGTTTTCCCGCTTGGCCCGAAGAATGATACCGAGTACCCCGATGATGGACAATCCGTACTGTCTGGCGATTTTCCGTCCCCTCCTCTCGTCCACGATGAGTAAACTTCCGGGATACTTCATAGTGAGAGCGATGGCGCTTGCCTCGCCCGGGTCTAGTCGGCCTATCAGGTTGCGATAGGTTTCCTGGTCGTATTCTGTAGTCTCTTTAACCCAAGATGGCAACTCCTGATGGATTTCCCACCGTACGACATCCGTGATGAGCACTTCGCCGTAGAGATCGTACAAAAGATGTTCGCTACCAATATCCAGCAGAGCAATTAACGGACTGGCGTCACTTATGACGATTCGGTGCTCCATGCTGGAGGTCTTCTAGCATTTCGTCAGCAGTATACTGAAAAAGGGACACCCCGTACCGTCCGATCTGGCGGATGAATTCCGTCTTAGAAATACCGACCATAGCGGCACCCTGACCGGAGGAAATTAGCCCCTGGTCGAACAGCTTCGCAGCCAGATTCATACGAAGCTCACGGTCGGTCAAACCCAGGTCGTCCGGCACCTTTATGATCACTTCCATCATTCATCGGTTTAATACCCTGTTGTAACGAGGGATGGTCTGGACAAGTTGCTACCGGATCTCCACCGCCTCCGAAGCATTCACGAACAGGACGTTACCGATCG
>CAZKPE010000405.1:0-2831 GCA_964554545.1 uncultured Lewinella sp. | reverse complement strand
ACTCACCGCCCTGCTCTTCGGCGGTTTCCTGGTGGGCTTCGGCGCGCGCTGGGCGGGCGGGTGCACGAGCGGTCACGCCATCAGCGGGCTCTCGAACCTGCAGTTGCCCTCGCTCATCGCCGTGATCGGCTTCTTCATCGGCGGGCTCATCATGAGCTGGCTAATCCTTCCCCTCATGCTCCAAATTTAGACCCATGCGATCCCTGATCTATATTTTCCTCGGTATCTTCTTCGGCATCGTGATGACGAAGTCGGAGGCCATTAGTTGGTACCGCATCCAGGAGATGTTCCGCTTCGATAGTTTCCACATGTACGGTATCATCGGCACGGCCGTGATCGTGGGTGTCATCGGGGTTGCTTTGGCGAAGCGGTTCAGCTGGAAGACCATCTCCGGTGAGGACTGGCGGCTTCAGCCTAAAGACTTCAGCGTGCCCCGCTACCTCTACGGGGGCATCATCTTCGGATTGGGCTGGGCGCTGACGGGGGCCTGCCCGGGGCCGATGTTCACGCTGCTCGGGCAGGGGCTGTGGTCGATCGGGGTGGTGATCCTGGGGGCTACGCTGGGGACGTATGCTTACGGACTGCTGCGGCCGCATTTACCGCATTAGGTATAGGTAGCCCACAGAGTACGCTTCGCGTCGCGCAGAGGGGGCACAGAGTGGACACAGAGCCGTGCGTACCTCCGTTCGACTCTGCGTGAACTCTGCGCGCCACAGGCGACTCTGCGGGCCAAAACAAAAATACTATCAACTCCGAAGGAGTTCCCCCCCTATCGACTGGGGACGAAGTCCACAACTACTAAACCATGCAAACCAAACAATTCTTCGACGAGGGCCTCGCCCACGCTTCCTACCTCCTCATCATCAACGGCGAAGCCGTCGTCATCGACCCGGCCCGCGACCCTCAGCCCTACTACGACTACCTGGAGGAGCGGGGGGCCACGCTGAAGGCCATCATCGAGACCCACCCCCACGCCGACTTCGTCTCCGGCCACCTGGAAATGCACGAAACGACCGGCGCGCCGATCCTGGTCAGCGGCAAGGTCGGCGCCGACTACCCCCACCAAGTCTTCGACGGCGGCGATACCTTCCGGCTCGGCAATCATACCCTGACCGCCCTGGATACCCCCGGCCACTCCCCCGATAGCATCAGTATCCTGCACACGGATGCAGACGGGAAGCAGCTAGCCGTATTCACCGGGGACACCCTCTTCGTCGGCGATGTCGGCCGGCCCGACCTGCGGGAATCGGGCGGGGAGGCCGACAGCAAAAAGGAACGCCTGGCCCGCGGTATGTACCACAGCCTCCGCGATAAACTGATGCCCCTCGACGACGAAGTGACCGTTTATCCCGCCCACGGGGCCGGCAGTCTCTGCGGCAAGGGGATGAGCGACGAGCGGACCAGCACCATCGGCAAGGAAAAACGGGAGAACCCCGCCCTGCAGGAGATGAGCGAGGACGACTTCGTAGCCTGGCTGCTGGCCGATCAGCCCTTCATCCCCCAGTATTTTCCCTACGACGTGAGGGTCAATAAACGGGGCGCCGGAGCGCTGGTGCAAAGCTTATCGGAAGTCCGGAGGGAGAGCTTCGATTTTCAGCTAACGGATACCGATACCGTCATCGTGGACACCCGCGACGAAGCCACCTTCAAGCTCGGTCACCTGCCCGGAGCGATAAACATCCAGGAGGGGGAGAAATTCGAAACCTGGCTCGGTAGCCTGGTCGCCCCCGAAACGCCCTACGTACTCGTGGCGAGCGATGAGGAGGAGCTCGATACCGTCATCCGCAAGGCCGCCAAGATCGGCTACGCTTCCTTCATTTCCGTGGCCTTCCCCATGCGGGAGACGGCCGCCGGGGCCCGGATGCAGCCCATCGACCTGATGGACTTCCGCGCACATCCGGAGGCCTATACCATTATCGATATCCGAAATGCCAGCGAGGTGGCGGAGGGGAAAGTCTTTCCTACGGCCGTTAACTTGCCGCTGCCGGAACTGCAGGACCGACTCGACGAAGTTCCGACTGACAAGGCCGTGGTCGTCCACTGTGCTGGTGGCTACCGCTCGGCGGCGGGGTCGAGCATCGTAGCGGCCAGATTGACCGATGCCGAAGTCTACGATCTCAGCGAGGCGGTAAACGACTTTAAGTAGCCGATCCGGTAGAGCTACTTTTTATCCATTCTAAGTAAGTGGGCCGAACTGGGTTTCAGTAGGCCAGCCCCCTATTTTTGGACGTAAACACTGCAGCTATGGACGTCGAGATACTGGCCCGCCTTCAGTTCGCCTTCACCATCGCCTTTCACTACATCTACCCGCCGCTGAGTATCGGGCTGGGGCTGCTGATGGTGATCATGGAGGGGCTCTACCTGAAGACCGGGAACAAGGTCTACGAGACCATGTGCCGCTTCTGGACGAAGATCTTCGCCTTCACTTTCGGCATCGGCGTGGCTACGGGGATCGTGATGGAGTTCGAGTTCGGGACCAACTGGGCTACGTATTCCCGCTACGTCGGCGACATTTTCGGCAGCGCATTGGCGGCGGAGGGCATCTTCGCCTTCGCCCTGGAAAGCGGCTTCCTCGGGGTGCTCCTCTTCGGCTGGAACCGGGTGAGCTCCCGCGTGCACTTCATTGCCACGGTCGGCGTTTTTCTGGGTTCGATGTTCTCCGCCATCTGGATTACGGTAGCCAACAGTTGGCAGCAGACGCCGGCCGGCTACCAGATCGTGGGGGAGGGGATGAACGCCCGGGCCGAGATCGTCGACTTCTGGGCCATGGTCTTCAACCCGAGTAGCGTAGACCGGCTGCTGCACGTCTGGATCGGTGCCTTTCTCGCCGG
>CAZKPE010000404.1:0-2864 GCA_964554545.1 uncultured Lewinella sp. | reverse complement strand
AGCCGCTACTGCCACCTGAACCCCCTGGTGGACCCCGACGGGCTGCACGAGATCCTGAGCTATTCCTGCGAGCACTTCCTCTGGGGCGGGGCCGACCTCATCAACGCCACCACCGCCCAGGGCCGCCGCCGCATGGTCATCATCGAGAACAACAGCTGCCCCTCCGGACAAAAGTCCATGCCCCTGCTCGAAGACCACGAGGAGGAGGGCAGCTACCGCCTGCTGATCGAGCGTACCTTCCGCCCCCTGGTGGAGAAACGACGGAGCACGAAGGATGGCCGGCTGGCGGTGATCTACGATAAAAACCCCATGGAGGCCAGCGGCTACGCGGCCACGATCGCCGACGTCTTCCAGGAGGACGTGCTCTACGTAAGCGACTACTACGGGTCCGATGAGCGCAAATTAAAGGTTGAAAACGACTGGCTCTACGCATACCACGAGGGTAAGTGGCTGCGCCTGCGGGCCGCCTTCCGCTACCTGACCCAGCGACCCTGGACGCGGCTGCCGCTGAACTGCAAAACGCGCATCCTCAACCCCATCGTCACCTGCCTGGCCGGGGGGCGGAACAAAATGGTCGCCGCTAAGGCCTACGACCTGTACAACGGCGAGATCCGCAAGTACGGCCTGCGCATCCACACCCCCGAGACCATCTGGGACGTGAGCCGCAACGAGGTGCCCCTCTGGGTCGCCAAACTCGGCGGGCAGGCCGTCGTGAAGGTGCCCTACTCCAACGCCGGCCAGGGCGTATTCACCATCACGAACCCGGGCGAACTCGATGCCTTCATGCGGGCGCCGATCGATTACGAGCGCTTCATCGTCCAGAGCCTGATCGGCAACTACGCCTGGAGCTCGACCGGCGGCGACGGCAAGTTCTTCCACGTCGGCACCATTCCCGACCGCAAGGGGCGCACCTTCGTCAGCGACGTCCGCCTGATGGTCAGCTCGACCCCGGAGGGCATCCGCCCCCTCTGCTGCTACAGCCGCCGGGCCGCCGAACCCCTGGCCGATACGCTCAGCGCCGGTTCCGATAGCTGGTCCATGCTCGGCACCAACCTCAGCGAAAAACTGGGCGACAACCAGTGGGACAGCGACACCAACCGCCTGCTGCTCATGGACCGCCGCGACTTCAACAAGCTCGGTATCGGGCTCGACGACCTCATCGAAGCGTACATCCAGACCGTCCTGAGCACCATCGCCATCGACCGGATGGCCAAAAAACTGTTCAACAGTAAGGGAAAATTCAGCCGCCGCCTATTCGCCAGCCTGAACGACGACCCCATCCTACTCGCAGAGATCTACGCATGAGCCTACCGCTTTCCTTTCTGGTCCTGACCGACCACCGCGGCCACAGCGACCAAAACTCCCTCTACGCCCTGGTCACTACGCTGGTGGCCGATCCGCGCTGCGCGTACGTGGACGTGGCCAGCCGGGGCGTAGTAGCCAACAGGCAATTTTTTCAGGGCGACGGAGCGCAGGTGGAGGGCTTTCGGGTGAAGGAAGACCTACGGTACGCAGTTGACGGCGGGCAGTTCGTACAAACGACCGTACCACTAGACGTAGGAGGCTACGACGTCGTCTGGTTGCGCCTACCCCACCCGGTACCGGACAGCTTTTTCAACGCGCTACGGGCAACCACGCCGGGCCTGATCGTCAACGATCCGGAGGGCATCCGGGCTACGAGCACGAAGGAATTTCTACTGCGGTTTCCGAAGTGGACGCCCCCCAGCCGGCTGGTCCGAACGGCCGAAGAGGTAACCGACTTTGCCCACTGCCACCCCATCGTCCTCAAACCCTTACGCGCTTACGGTGGGAAGGGCATCCTGCGAATCGACCGGCCCGAAGAAGCAGAAAAGCTGACGCTCGACGAGCCCTACCTCGCTATGAAGTTCCTCAAGAACGTCAGCCAAGGCGATAAACGCATCCTGGTCGTCAACGGCCGCATACTGGCCGCTTCCCTGCGCCTGCCACCGCCCGGGGAGTGGCTCTGCAACGTGGCCCAGGGCGGCACCTCGGTTCCCGCCGAGGTTACGGTACACGAGCGGAAGATGATCGCGGCCATCGCGCCGGAACTGCTCCGCCGCGGCATCTGTTTCGCCGGCATCGACACCCTGACCGACGACGACGGCCGCCGCGTGGTCAGTGAGATCAACACCCTGAGCATCGGGGGCTTCCCCCAGGCCGCTGCACAGACGGGCCGACCGATCGTGCAGCAGGCCATCGACGAACTGTTTAACTACTGCTATGCTCGCCGCTAATCCCGACGTACCCACCATCCTCAGCCTGGAGGAGATCGACCAGCCGCCCGCCACCGTCCGCCGCTACTGGCTGCGTATCATCAGCGACGGGCTCGGGGAAGCCGTTCGTATTCCCATCCTCGTAGCGAAGGGAAGTGAAAATGGTCCCGTACTCGGCATCACGGCGGCCGTCCACGGGGATGAGCTGAACGGCATCCGGGTCATCCAGCGGCTCTTCGCGGACCTGGACGTGAGCGAACTGAGGGGTACAGTGATCGGGGTACTCGTCGTCAACGTACCCGCCTTTTTGCGGCAGACGCGGGTGTACACCGACGGCTTCGACCTCAACCACGTCATGCCGGGGCGCTCCGACGGGCGGGCCAGCGAGGTGTACGCCTTCCGGCTCGTGGACCGTATCGTGCGCCACTTCGACTACCTGCTCGACCTCCACACCGCCAGCCGGGGGCGGGTGAACAGCTACTACGTGCGGGCCGATATGTCGCAGGAGGCCACCCGCCAACTCGCCCTGCTGCAGAACCCCCAGCTCATCGTCCACAATCCCCCCAGCGACGGCACCCTCCGGGGGGCAGCCGATGCCCTGGACATCCCCGCCGTGACCCTGGAGGTCGG
>CAZKPE010000403.1:0-2865 GCA_964554545.1 uncultured Lewinella sp. | reverse complement strand
AGAACGTGCTGAAGGCCGTCAAGCCCGGCCAACTGATGGTCAAGATCGTCCAGGACGAACTGACCGATCTGATGGGCGGGCAGTCCGTCGGCATCAACGTGAAAGGGGAACCCGGCGTCGTCCTGATCGCCGGTCTCCAGGGTTCGGGTAAGACCACCTTCAGCGGCAAGCTGGCCAAGTTCCTGAAGGAGAAGCGCAAGATGAAGGTGCTGCTCACCGCCTGCGACGTCTACCGCCCGGCAGCCATCGATCAGTTGACCGTGCTGGCCGGACAGGTCGGCGCCGACATTTATAAAGAACCGGAGAATAAGAACCCGGTCGAGATCGCCCTCAACGCCATCGCCTACGCTCAGGACAACAAGTTCGACGTCGTCATCGTCGATACCGCCGGCCGCCTGTCGGTCGACGAGCGGATGATGCAGGAGATCAGCGACGTGCGGGAGGCCATCAGCCCGAATGAGACGCTCTTCGTCGTCGACTCCATGACCGGCCAGGACGCCGTGAATACCGCCAAGGTCTTCAACGAGCGCATCGACTACGACGGCGTGGTACTCACCAAACTGGACGGTGATACCCGTGGGGGTGCCGCCCTTTCGGTCAAGTATACCGTCGGTAAGCCCATCAAATTCGTCAGCACCGGCGAGAAGATGGATGCCATGGATGTCTTCCACCCCGACCGGATGGCCCAGCGCATCCTGGGCATGGGCGACATCATCAGCTTCGTGGAGCGGGCGCAGGACCAGTTCGACGAGGAGGAGGCCAAGCGGCTGGAGAAGAAGATGAAGAAGAACAAGTTCGACTTCAACGACTTCCTCAGCCAACTGGCCCAGCTCAAGAAAATGGGGGATATGAAAAGCCTCCTCAACATGATCCCCGGCATGTCGAAGGCCATGAAGAACATCGACATCGACGACAGCGCCTTCTCCAAGGTGGAAGCTATCATCTATAGCATGACCCCCCAGGAGCGGCGCCAGCCCGAATTGATGAGCATGAGCCGCAAAAAACGGATCGCAAGGGGCTGCGGCCAGACGCTAGAAGACGTCAACCGCTTCATCAAGCAGTTCGACCAGATGCGCAAGATGATGCACAAGCTGAGCAACAATCCCATGATGGCCCAAATGGCCGGCAATTTCAAGCCGGGACGACGCTAACGCCCCGGTCTTCAGGTCGGTCGCCTGACCGTTGGAAACTATTGCCGGCAAAAACAACTTCAACATCCGCTTATATCCGTAGGTTAGGGAGAATAGTCGACCTCCCAGTTTGCACCTTATCCATTTCATCCTCCCCCTTGTTCTACTCTTCAGTGGTCCCTTAGCCGGGCAGTCCCGCTGGGACGGTGGCGGCGACGGGAGGCGGTGGCAGGATAGCCTGAATTGGTCCGGGGATCGACTTCCCGGACCGGCGGAAGTTGTATTCTTCGATGGTTTATCTGCCCGGATTACCGGAGCTCCGATCACCGTCGGTGGTATACGCCTGGAAAGCGGTGCCCGTATAACTCTCGACGTAGACGCTACAATCACGATTCCGCCCCAAAGCAACGAGGCGATCTCCCTCGGACCGGAGTGTCACCTTATACTCGGTGGAAATGACGAAAACCGCGTCTTCACGGTGCAGGGTAGCGGCAGCGAACGGGGGCTGGCCTGTTATGCGGGCAGTGAAGCCGCTCATCTGACCCTGGCGGAAGGTAGCGATTTGTATAGCCGGAATCTGCGCACCATGCTCTATCAGGAGGATTCATTGGCCATCTTTATCAACCGCGGGGCTATCTACATGGATTCCACGATCCAGGATGGTCTGTATGCCCGAGGCACGCTGGAGAACTACGGCCGCATTGTGGCTATACGGGTAAACAACGACGTGATCAGCCTGGGTAAGGCCGCCAAATTCACCAACGATATAAAGGGTGAGGTAACGGCACTGGAGATGGGTGATGACGGAATCGAACTCACGGGAACGGCCACTTTCGTTAACAATGGAGCGTTGTTCTTTACCTCCTCCAAAGACGCGGCCTCCTCCAATAACTGCCTGAACGTCGGGCAGGAAGGTGGGGCGGCCACTTTCCTGAATAATTCCGATCAAGCCCTATTCAATGGCGGTGGTGGGCAGGAATCCCGTCCCCTCTTCATCCATCCCAAGGGGCTTCTCATCAACCTGGGGGAGCTCACGATCACGGGGGGTAGTGAGGGCAACAGCTTTTTCCTAGAGGGAACGGCCCGCATCGACACCAACGCAATCCTGGAGCTCAACCAGGGACGGATCGCCGTGGCCCCTTCCGGTCGCTTGACCAATGACGGGCTCATCCGCTCCGACTTTGCCCGGGGTGGCATCCATTCCGAAGGCTTCGCCCTGAATCGGGGATTCTATCGGTACGCCACGGATACCCTTTTCGCTACGGGCAGTGGAGAAAACGAGGACCGGGGCTTAGCCCTTCCCACCGATCCGGCCAACCCCGCCGCCGTTTTATCGGCGGGCGGTAGCTGTTCGGTACGCCTGGTCAGTGCTCCCTACCGCTTCTATGTGGGCGGTTCGCTTATCGGGCAGACCGAACCAAATGGCGAGCTTACTTTCCCGACCGGTAGCGTCGATAGTCTTTCGGTCACCCTCACCACGACTCTGAATGGCATCGAGATCGTAATGATCGATCTGTGCCCCGAGGCCGCTGAGCTTCCCACTGCCGTCGGCCGCAATCCCTCCACGCCCCTCGTGATCTACCCGACGCTACTCACCAGCGGGCAGCAGATCACCATCGACGTGTCCGATCTTCCCCGTCAGCGTCTACGGCTGGACATTTATGACGTTAGCGGACGTATCCATAAAATCACCGAATTGATGAGTGAAGGCATTCCCGTTCAACTCTCCTCGGAT
>CAZKPE010000402.1:0-2892 GCA_964554545.1 uncultured Lewinella sp. | reverse complement strand
CCAACCAACCCGAAACCCACCAGCCCCGGTTGACGCTGGGCGCGGTGTTGGGCGAATACACTTTTTACTTCCGATTAATACGATAGTAATTAAGTTTTATGCGATAAATAATTCGTGGCAGAAGGGATTCCCGGTATAAAAGATGAAATTTTCTCCGTCGTTCAGCCAAGGCGGTAATATTGGACTCTTGATTCCGAAAGGATGGGTTCCTTGATCGACGTAATAGAGGTCGTTTAGTTGATCTGTATATCTACCTGCGCACTTTAAACCTAGTCGAGTATTAAATCTATTAGATTTGACTATCGATACATCGATCCAAGCCGGAACCTTCCCTTTTCTGTATAAAAGTCTGAGCACTGCTGCAACGCTTACATTTCTTTCTACTCTCCCCTCATCGTTTTCGTATCGGTCAAATTGCGTTAGCCCTTGATCACATGAACAGTTGAACTCAATATCATAAGTAATATTATTAGATATTGAATTGTAGATATATCTACCTCCAAAGTCAATCGCCGCCACTGATGCTGCGAATAAGTTTTGGCGAAACAGTTCGAGAGTCATTGCCGAGATAGGTGATGACGGAATAATATGTAAAAAATCATAATCGGGCCGAGTCAACTAAAGTCAATTGTTTAAAATTCAATATTACACACGTTTGGGCTATATGTAAATTTCTTAATTTTGCCTATACAAATCTTATCAGACATAAAGGCTGTTTCTTCAATAATTTCATCTAAACCATGACTATTGTATATGATCCTGCAGTTATCCAAATCAACCAAAGCGTATGCGAAAGGATCTTCAATTATTAATGTTTTACCATATCTCTTTCTCTCTACTATTATACTATCTACAAGGAAGAATCTAGTATCGTCTAGCTTTTCTATATCGGGAAGTAGTCGGAATCTTATCTCATCCCTATTTCTGTCATTGGTAATTGTTATGTTTCTTTCAATTGCGAATCGATCAGTTAAAATATCTTCATACTCATATAATACCTGATATGAGTCAAAATCAAAACGTATATTGCTACTATTTCGACATGCGTACTGAAAGATAAATACTACCAGTACTACACATTTTATAGCTCGGTTTATAATCTTGGACTTATACATATACCTTCTATAAATCCAATTCATATTATAAATGATCACTGCAAATTGAGGAATTAATCTATTGATCGTTAAGTCTGGAAAACTTTGCTAGTTTACTATTTTGTACCTCTTTCAATGCCTATCTAAGGTAATGGAGTAGAACCATATTACGAATCATAGTTCTTGAACCAAAGAATAAATTAAGGAGTATAGATGATGTTTCGATTAATTGCTATTGCTAAGTTTGTTGTTGCCTGCTTTAATGCCGGCTCGTTTCGCCCAACGTGTGCGCCCACGCAGCCGGTGCTTCATTCATTCGAAGTAGCCAACTTCAACCCACCAGCAAGGGGGCGGCGCGGCGGCATGGACCGAAACCGACCGTAGGGAGCTTTCGGGCCATTGACGGTGTGACGAACCCGGACACCAATAGCATTCACCACCTTCAAATCAACCAGCCCCGGTTGACGCTGGGCGCGGTGTTGGGCGAATCAAAGATTTCTCAATGCTTCTTTGATTCTTCTTTCAATTACACTACTTAAGATTGCTTTATCATCCCTTATCTCTGGACCCCATATTTTATCTTTATTTAGCGGGCAGTTATGTATTACCCGATCGATTGTAAAGGACGAGCGAACTGAATCTCCATCAACTATTATTTCGGCTATGAATCCATCGAAGCAAAAATCATATTCAACATACGCTGTTACTGTATCAGGAGCTATTATCTCTCTTCGATTGTCGAAATTCCATTCGGTTGAGTCTGTTTTTAATAATTCAACTTTGAGTCGATCAATTCCTACGTCGTAGCTATATGTCTTGTCTACTTCTAACTCATTCATGTAGGAAGTAGCACTAAATGCAAATACGCTAAGTATACCTACACCTATGAGTTCGGGTCTACACAATCTTTGAATTTGAATACGCTTAATGAGAAGGTATCCGATCCAGATACTGATTAAAGCGACATAATCTGATTTGTCGGCTACCCTCTCTAATTGAAGGTGTGTATTAGCATTCCAAAGAGCGAGTGCCTCATCAGAAAGTGGATTTTTCCACAAAATAAACAAGATTGCAGTGAATATAAACACCAATTTTGACTTAGCCCTGAATACAACAGCAAAAAATATTGGAGATATAAGTAATCCAGTAAAATCACTCAACTTCCCAGTAAGTGCGTTATGAAATTCTTCTTTAAGGTAAAAATCGTTTAATAATAGAATCAATAATCCTCCAATGTATAGCCATATTACTAATCTTCTTTGCGCTCGATCATCGCCATTATCTGTGTTATTAGTACACTTCATCTTATGTATGTTTCTTTCACAATATCCATTGCAAAATGTCAATGATAGTTCATGTGCCTCGAATCATTCGTTTGAAAGATTAACACCAAATTTAATCTAGGAGCCTCAGATAACATTTCGTACTATTCCAATATATTAATATGTATCTACTTTAGCCTAAGGAATTCTGATTAGACTCGGACCATGAAATAATTCTCTCGGCCCGCCTTTAATGGCGGGCTGTCGCCCAACGTGTGCGCCCACGCAGCCGGGGCTTTCTTTGTAGAACCCAACCAACTTTAACCCACCCACGAGGGGGCGGCGCGGCGGCATGGACCGAAACCGACCGCAGGGAGCTTTCGGGCCATTGACGGCGCGACGACCCCGGTCATTAATAGCACCAACCGACCTTAAATCCACCAGCCCCGGTTGACGCTGGGCGCGGTGTTAGCGGCATCTATATTTTATTCATTGTCTTGCATCGAATCCCAAAAGTCAGCGTCAAGTTTTTTAAT
>CAZKPE010000401.1:0-2893 GCA_964554545.1 uncultured Lewinella sp. | reverse complement strand
CTGCTGAAGGAAGCCCCCGTCGTGCTGATGTGCTACGACCTGCTGGAGTACGAGGGCCGCGATATCCGCAAGCTACCCATGTCCGGCCGCCGTGAGCTACTCGAACGGCTGATCGCGGAATACCCCACCGGCGGCGTACTCCAACTCTCCCCCGTCTTTGCGTTTTCACAGTGGGAGGAACTGGCCGCCGAACGGGAAACCGCCCGCGAGAAGTACTCGGAGGGTATCATGCTCAAGCGCCGCGACAGCGAGTACAAGCAGGGCCGCAAGAAGGGCGATTGGTGGAAATGGAAGGTCGACCCCCTCACCATCGATGCCGTGATGATGTACGCCCAACGGGGCCACGGCCGGCGGGCCAATCTCTATACCGACTTCACCTTCGGGGTCTGGGACGGCGATGCGCTGGTCCCCTTCACCAAGGCCTACTCCGGGCTCACCGATACCGAGTTCAACAAGATCACCGCCTGGGTGCGCCGGAATACGGTGGAAAAGTTCGGGCCCGTCCGCTCCGTTAAGCCGAAGCAGGTCTTCGAGATCGGTTTCGAGGGTATTCGCAAGAGCAGCCGGCATAAGTCGGGCGTGGCCCTCCGCTTCCCCCGCATGCTTCGTTGGCGACAGGATAAACCGGTGGAGGAGGCGAATACGAAGGCGGATTTGGAGGCTATGCTGGAGGTGTATGGTAGCTGATGTGGAGGATCTTTCACCACGGATTAAGCACGGATTTAGGCACGGATTTTCACGGAGCGCAACGGGGTAGTGTACGGGTGTGCCTTGATTCCGTGTGAATCCGTGCCCAAATCCGTGCCAATCCGTGGTGAATACGAGCGAAGCGAGCAAAGCCGCACTAATCTTTCAAGTACCGCCCAGTATAGCTCCCCTCCACTCCCACCAACTCACTGGGTCTCCCCTCGAATACCAAGTGTCCCCCATCCCGTCCCCCCTCGGGTCCCAGATCGATCGCCCAATCGGCGGAGCGGATCACGTCGAGGTTATGTTCCACGATGAGTACGGTGTGCCCGTTCTCCACCAGCGCGTTTAGGGCCTTTAGCAGTACCCGCACGTCATCGAAGTGGAGCCCGGTCGTCGGCTCATCGAAGATGAACAGGGTGTGCTCCCCCTTGCGGTCCTTGGTCAGGAAGCTGGCGAGCTTCACCCGCTGGGCCTCCCCGCCGGAGAGGGTCGAACTGGACTGCCCCAGTGTCACGTAGCCTAGCCCGACATCCTGTAGCGGCTTGAGCTTATCGGTGATGCTCTTCTCGTCTGCGAAGAAGTCGACGGCCTCGTTGATGCTCAGGTCCAGGATTTCGGCGATGTTCTTCTCCTGGTACTGTACGTCGAGGATCTCCCGCTTGAAGCGCGCGCCATTGCATTCTTCACAAACCAGCCGCACGTCGGCCAGGAACTGCATCTCGACCACCTGTTCCCCCTCCCCCTTGCAGGTCGGGCAGCGGCCGCCATCCACGTTGAAGCTGAAGAAGCTTGGCTTGTACCCCCGGATCTTGGCTAGCTGCTGATTAACCATCAGGTTTCGAATCGCATCATACGCCCCCACGTAGGTGACGGGGTTCGAGCGACTGCTCTTCCCGATGGGGCTCTGATTGACCATCTCCACCCCGGTCAGTTGCTTCACGTCACCACCGAGTGCAGAGAAGGCTCCCGGTGCCTGGCTGGTTCCCTCACCGAGTTCGCGGCGCAGGGCGGGGTAGAGGATGCCCTTCACCAGCGAGGTCTTCCCACTCCCCGATACGCCGGAGATGACCGTCATGGCGTGTAAGGGGATTTGTACGTCGACCTTCTTCAAATTGTGCATCCGGGCGCCGGTCAGTTTGAGCCAGTTGGTCAGGCGGCGGGGCTCGGCGGGCGGCTCGATGGATAGGCTCCCGTTCATGTACTTCGTGGTCAGGCTTTCGGTGGCCTCGTCGTAGATGTCTTCGTAGGGGCCGGCGAAGATGATCTCCCCCCCGTGTACCCCGGCTTGCGGACCGACGTCGATCAAGTAGTCCGCCGCGGCGATAATGCCTTCCTCGTGCTCGACGACCAGCACGGTATTGCCCAGGTCGCGTAGCCGGCGCAGTACCGCGACCAGCCGCTCCGTATCCCGGGGGTGTAGGCCGACGCTAGGCTCGTCGAGGATGTACATACTCGCCGTCAGGTTGCTACCCAGGGTACGGGTGAGGTTGATACGCTGGCTCTCGCCGCCGGAGAGGGTGTTGCTCAGGCGGTTGAGCGTCAGGTAGCCCAGCCCGAGGTCCATCATGCTCTGTAGGCGGTTGTTGATCTCCAGCAGCAGGCGGCGGGCGATGGTGGCGTCGTGGTCGTTCAGTTTTAGCTTCTCGAAGTGAGCCTGCAACAGGTCGATCGGCAGGTCCACCAGTTCGGTGATGGCCACCCCGTCAACCTTGACGTAGTTGGCTTCCTTCCGCAGCCGGCCGCCGCGGCAGTTGTGGCAGATCGTGCGGCCCCGGTAGCGCGCCAGCATGACGCGGTTCTGGATCTTGTAGAGCTTCTTCTGCAGTTCCTCAAAGAAGGCGTGGATACCCCCCACATGGCGGTTGCCGTCCCACAGTTCGCCCTTCTGCTCGGGCGTCAGGTCGGCGTAGGGGGTGTGTACCGGGAAATTGAAGCGGTTGGCGACCCGCAGGAAGTTGCGCTGCCACTCCCCGTAGGTGCTGCCCGACCAGGGGGCTACGGCCCCGTCGTAGACCGACAGACTGGGGTTCGGTACGACCTTGTCCTCGTCGATACCCATCGTCCGGCTGAAGCCCTCACAGACCGGACAGGCCCCGTACGGATTATTGAAGTTGAACAGGGCGGGGGAGGGCTCCAAAAAGACCATGCCATCCAGCTCGAAGCGGTTATTGAAGGCTTCCCACTCCCCGTCCTCCCGGGTCAC
>CAZKPE010000400.1:0-2910 GCA_964554545.1 uncultured Lewinella sp. | reverse complement strand
CCTCCAGACTGGGCACCGCGAACTCCGGCGTCCCCATAAACACGATCCGCAATTTCTCTTCCATGCTCGGTCCTTAATCCCTTCACCCCTCAACCCCCTTACCCCTTCTGACAAAAGGGCGACGGCGCGCAGGTGCAACGGGAAACCGCAAAACTAGCCCAACTCCCCTACCTTTCCCCCATGACCGAAGAATTTCACTGGAAGAACGAGGAAGGACTGCGCATTTACGGCGTCGACTGGCGGGTGAATGACCCCCGGGCGGTGATCGGTCTGATCCACGGACTCGGCGAGCACTGCCGGCGCTATGATCACGTGGCGGCCTTTTTCAACGAGCGCGGCATCGCCATGGTCGGCTACGACCGCCAGGGCTTCGGGCGCAGCGAGGGGCAGCAGGGGTACGCCCGCAGCTACGGTAGCTACCTGGACGGGGTGGCCCAGCTGATGGTGCACTGCGAGCGGCGCTATCCGGACGTGCCGGTCTTCCTATACGGTCAGAGTATGGGCGGACAGTTGCTGCTCCACTACCTCATCCACCGCAAGCCCAACCTCCGGGGGGCCATCGCCACTTCCCCCCACATCGCCGAGGCCTTTCGGCCGAACCTGGTCGTGGTGGCCGTAGGCAAGCTGATGCGGCACCTCCGCCCCACCTTCACCCTCGACAACCAACTGGACATCACCCAATTGAGCCGCGACCCACAGGTGGTGGAGAACTACAGAAACGACCCCCACAACCACAGTAAGCTAAGCAGTCAGGTGGGGATCGATCTGCTGGAGCGGGCGCAATTCCTGCAACAGTATAGCGGCGGGCTGTCCGTTCCCACCCTACTCCTGCACGGGAACGCGGATGGCATTACGTCTTTTTCGGCGAGTAAGGCCTTCGCGGAGCGGAACGCGGGGGTGGAGTTTCGGGGGTATGATGGGTACTATCATGAGTTACATAACGAGCCCGGCTACGACGCTGTGTTGCAGACAATCGCCAACTCGCTTGCCAGCCTGATCGAATAGGCAGGTAGTATCGGACCTACTACCGGCAAGAAAAGTTTGGTAAAATTGTACGTGTTCACACATACGATCTGATAAGCGATTACCCGGAATGACTTGTTGAACAACGGATAGGGTATTTCCACGGTACCGGTCAATTTATTGAACAGTATTTGTCAATTTTGGACACTGTGCGTGTTTGCGATTGCCCCTTACGCCGGCTACCTTTCAACAGATATTACCCCAGTTTTCACTGTTGTCGCGCTGAGCGATGGCACCTCCTGTTTATGTTGATTGGGTACCGAGCGGGGCTAGCCGGGCGGTACCGGCCTTTTGATTTGGATGAAACACCTTTCCGAGCTTGTCGAGCTCATCGCGGATGGGGATGACTTTGGTGCCCAGCCCAACCAAATGGATGTTCGCATCCGTGAGCTGTTCGAACTGATCCGTTCCAACCCCGAACTCGATGCCGAAACGGCCGCGCAACGGATGCACCTGCGCCCCGGAGGTTCAGCGTTTCGCAAGGTCAAACACGCGCTGAAGTTAGCCCTTCTTAATCGCCTTACCGCGCTGTCGATCAGTGATCGCAGTCCGGATAAGCGCAAACGCGCGTACGCCTATGTTTGGAAGCTGATCGCCATCGCAAAGCAGCTTCGGACCGACCTCAAGTCCGAATTTCTGCTCGCGTCCCTGGAGGAAGCCTACAGATTGGCTGAACAACACGCTTTTCACGAAGCGGCCCACCAGAGCGCCATGATGCTGCGTCGGCAGTTTGCTAACCGCCGGTTTGATACGGAGAAATATCTCTACTACCGCGATCGTGCGGACCATTACCGTGCCATGGTGCTTGCTCTCAAGGAGGCTACCGCCGAACTGAACGAAGTATTCTTCCGGCGCAATACGCAGCGGCCGGCACATGAGATCGCACAGTACGCCCGCGATGCGTTTGACCGACACGGACATCTGGTTGAATTGTATGATGAGCCAAATATTAGCTACATCGTGTTTCTGCTCGAATTAAATATCTACCTGGCGGTCAGAGATTACGGGAGAGTCATCGAAGTGGCGAACCGGGCACTATCCTACTTGGACGGAAGAGCGGGTACACTCCCTAAAATGATCCAAGTATTTGAAGCCAACCTCTCCGTAGCGTACACGCAACTGAACGATTACGAGAACGGTCGAGCGTTCGCCTTGCGGTTGCTCGAGCGGACCGGACCGGACGAGCACAACTACATCAAGGTATACGAACTGCTCCTGCTACTCAGTCTCCGGGCGGGCAAATTTCAGGAGGCTTACGCTACTTTCCGATCTATCCATCCCGCTACTCTACGCAGAGATATTCTGAGTTACTACCGCGAGACTTTCCGCATTATCGAAGCCTACCTCTACCTGCTGATCCGCTTAGGTAAAATTGAACCCGACGCGCAGGATGTGCACTTTCGGAATTTTCGGATAAGCCGCTTCCTGAATTCCTTCCGCCACGCTACATCCGAAAAGAGTCATCGGAACGTGCACCTGCTGATCATCGAAATTATCGATAACGTAACTAACGAACGCCACGGCAAAACAACCTATAGCATCGAGGCAATCAACAAATACGCCCAGCGGCACCTGAAGGGGCCGGGGCACGAGCGCGTCCGCTACTTTTTAAAGGCGCTCTCGCAGCTGAGCGTACAGCAATACCACCGCACCGCCGTCGAACGCCACACCAGCCGCTACATTCAGCGGATGAAGCAACACCGGCTGGAAGAGACGAAACTCGACTACTACATGGAGCTGGTTCCCTTCGAAACGCTGTGGGAGCTGATCCTGGAGCGATTGGGGTTTCGGAGAATAAGAAGATCACCGAAGCGGGGTCGGTAGACGAGGTAGCGGAGGAAGAGGGATTCGAACCCCCGGTACCTTTCGGTACGTCGGTTTTCAAGA
>CAZKPE010000399.1:0-2926 GCA_964554545.1 uncultured Lewinella sp. | reverse complement strand
GCAACCGCCCGCAGGACTGACCTGCCCGCAGCAGCATTTAACGGCAGCCTATTATGATGGCGCTCCGCCAGCAACCGCCCGCAGAAACAGCACGGCGTACTCAATAGATGAAAGTCAAGAAATTTTACTTCGATCGAGTTCCAATCCAGTAGAAAATGATTGCCATGCCGATGAAGTTAAATGAAAGAAAGAATGCACACAACAACGTGCCCACGTCAACCCGGCAGTAGTCATTTTAGTGTCGACTGAGTTTACCTGGGGGCGAAAGAAAGCTGAGGTCCGAAAGTTTGGTCCTGGTGCCGGGCTGCGTGCGCACACTCGTTGTGTGCAAGGGCTAAACACTACCGCTAATCGAGACAGAATAAAATGAGCGGCGTGCCCAGGCCTATAAACGGGTAGGCGATTCGCCCTGGATCTGGAAGTTCCAGCCAATGACTGTATCAAAATCTTGTCAGCCAGCTTAATCCGATAGATAGCCGATGACAGACTTCAATGATTTCAGAAATGTCCAACTGAACTTGTTATGCTATGCCGAATGACCTAAACCATGGGTATGGAGTTGGTTAGTTTCAATCGACGCCAAAGGGGCTCACATTGAGAGCGGATTGCTCCAGACAGGACCGGCCCGCAGCAGCATTCAACGGCAACCTATTATAATGGCGCTCCGCCAGCAACCGCCCGCAGGACTGACCTGCCCGCAGCAGCATTTAACGGCAGCCTATTATAATGGCGCTCCGCCAGCAGCCGCCCGCAGGACCAAATGCCCGCAGCAGCATTTAACGGCAGCCTATTATGATGGCGCTCCGCCAGCAACCGCCCGCAGAAACAGCACGGCGTACTCAATAGATGAAAGTCAAGAAATTTTACTTCGATCGAGTTCCAATCCAGTAGAAAATGATTGCCATGCCGATGAAGTTAAATGAAAGAAAGAATGCACACAACAACGTGCCCACGTCAACCCGGCAGTAGTCATTTTAGTGTCGACTGAGTTTACCTGGGGGCGAAAGAAAGCTGAGGTCCGAAAGTTTGGTCCTGGTGCCGGGCTGCGTGCGCACACTCGTTGGGCGACAGCCTGCCATTAAAGGCAGGCCGATATATCAATCTGTCAATCAGAATCAGGATAACCCACGAGGAGTAGTAGTAATTCTAAAATTCTGCCGTAGTAGAGTGCTGAATTGCACTCGAATACTGATATTGTGACAATCTCGCTGTATTCTTAGCTCATCAAAATTGTAAACGAAATCTATGTCGTCAAAGGAATGGATCGATGTCATAACGGCAATCGGGCAACAATGGCCATTTATACTTGTCGTGTTTTTGATAATTGTAGCAGTAGTCTATAGAAAATACTTTAAGTCACTTTTAGACAACACTACTAATGTCCAGTTGAAATATGGAGACAAAGAGGTAAATGTTACTAAGGAAAAAGAATCACTTACTAAAAAGTTGGAGGATGATAACACAGATGTTCTTGCGACTCAACCAACGAATGAAAAGCTGTCCAAAATTGAAAGTGAGGATAAATCTGATAATGAATCTGAGGAGGCAAGCTATAGTGTGTTGAATAAAGTTGTTGTAGCTGATCGGGATTATAATCGAGCTGAATCGATATACAAAGAATTATTAAAGAACGAGGAAAGCGATCTTGAAAGGAAAAAACTTTACTATTATTACCATGGTCTAAGATTAATTTCAGGACAAACTGAGGCCGAACAAGACATTCGTAATGCTATAAAAGAGGAAACGAATAGAGAATATGTTGCCGAAGGTTACATCATGCTCGGTCATGCATATCAAACAATAGACGCACAGAAAACTGCAATTCGTGAATTTCAAAGGGCTCTACAACTTGACATCTCAACTGAAAAGACAGTTCAGGCTATTTCATCAATCGCTAGGGCTAGAATTGAATTGGAGGAATATGATGGCGCTATATCAATAATAAACGACTACTACGATAGGGTAAATGCGGACGAGGATCGGATAGAACTGATCAAACTATATAGTCAAGCATTAGGTGAGATAAATGATAAGTTTGACTCATCAGTCCTGTTAGGTTATATAGTAGGTTTGCAACCGGCTAATGCTTCAGCAATATTTGATGCAGCCTATCAATTTGCCGAAGAAAAATTCAATTTGCAGGCTATGATATTATATCAGAAGCTGTTGTCAATTCAATCAGACTACCATGGAGTAAACAATAATTTAGGGCTTTTATTTGCTGAACTGGATTTACCTATAAAATCAATAGATTCATTAAAGAGAGCAACTAATCATGGTAACTCACTAGCTGCATCAAATCTTGCTAATAAATATATAGATGCAGGGATGACCGAAGAGGCCAAGAATGCTTTAGAAAAAGCCCTTACTTTTGAGGTAGTAAACTCTAATGTCCACCATTCATTAGCTCGGATCCGCAGAGAAACTGATACTGAAGAACGAAATCTAAAGGGAAAAATTAAAAAAGCTCAAAGGGATCTTTACCTGTTTGATGAGTATGCCAGGTCCCTTTTGATCAAGCTTAATAAGGATAAAATATTAGCAACCGAATGGAAAATAAAGGAGACCGGAGAAGTGGTTAGAGTATCCATCAACAATGATAATATTAACCTTATCTGGAAAAATTATAGATCGCTTGAGTGTACCGTTGCTGGTACATTGAATAATAGCTCAGGCAAAGCAACATACACGTCTCAGACTTATCAAAATACAAATCCGCTTGATTTCATGTGGAATAAAGATAAGCTGAGTGAACCGGTTGTAGTTAAGAAAACCTTCACTGGAAGATTGTATATACACGAAACTATCATCAAATTTTTTGAGGTTGTAGATCAAAAAGTTGGAAGTACAACAGTTAATATCTATACAAATTCGCCCAACACCGCGCCCAGCGTCAACCGGGGCTCGTGAGTTCAAGTTTGGTTGG
>CAZKPE010000398.1:0-2953 GCA_964554545.1 uncultured Lewinella sp. | reverse complement strand
CGGGGCGGGTATAGGCGGCTAGGCTAGCGGCGCAGATCCAGAATGTTACCCATGCGGAAGCAAGTCCTGCAGCGGGCCTCATAGAGATCTTTCTCCCCCAGCACTACCGTATCCGTTTCGGCCGTAAGCCGGTAAGAGTGGGCCGCCAGATTCCCGCAGTGGGAGCAGATGGCGTGTACCTTCGTGATGTACTCCGCCACGGCCAGCAAATCGCACATGGGGCCGAAGGGCTTGCCACGAAAGTCCATATCCAGTCCGGCAATGATGATGCGCTTACCGAGGTGGGCCAGGTCCTGCGTCAGCTGCACGATGTCGTCGTCGAAGAACTGGGCCTCATCCAGTCCGATCACGGAAACCTCTTCCGTCAGCTCCAGCAGGTCCTTGCTTCGCCGGATCGGCGTGGCCTCCAGGGAGTTGCTGTCGTGGGAGACGACACTATCCAGCGCGTAGCGCGTATCGAGCAGGGGCTTGAAGACCGCTACCTGCTGACCGGCGATCCGGGCCCGCTTGAGCCGGCGGATCAGTTCCTCGGTCTTACCCGAAAACATGGACCCACAGATAACTTCCAACCAACCCCGACGTTGACCGCTGAAGTGAGGCTCTAAAAACATAGGCGCCGCCGTATTTTGGGCGCCGAAGGTATCAAAAAATCCCCCCGCCCATGGCCCAGACCAAAGCCGACCGGCTGCTCAATCGCATCCAGACCCTGCACCGAAACCTGCGGGAGGATGACGAACAACCCTCCGCCCTGGAGCGCGACCTGATGCTAGGTTACCTCCGCGATTTGTATGCGATTTACCTCAACGGCGAAGGAGAACAAAAGAAGAAACAAACGCCCCCTCCCCCGAAAGCAGCCCCGGAGCCCGCCCCGGAACCTCCCGCCCCGCCCCGCCCTTCATCCCCTCCCCCGGTAACCCCCGCACCCGCGCCCGCCGCCCCCCCACCCGTCGTGGAAGCGCCCCTCCCCCCTCCGCCCGCGCCCAGCCTGACCTCCAACGTCGCCCATGTGCAACAAACGGAAGTCCTCCCGCCCGAACTCGAAGAGCTCTTCCAGGAAAAGAAAAGCAACCACCTATCCAGCCGCGTGATCCGCCAACGGGTACCGGACCTGACCCGCGCCCTGAGCATCAACAATCGGGTACAGTTTGCCAATAAGCTGTTTGACGGCACCGATGAGCTCAACCAACGCCTGAAGGAACTCAACCTCAAGGGGAGCATGGAGAATGCCCGCCCCCTGCTGATCGAGCTGGCCCGCCGCCACGAATGGCACAGGCCCCAGCGACAGGAAGTGGCCCGGGAATTTATCGCATTGGTCCGCCGCCGCTATGCGTAACAAACTCGCCCTCGGCTTCGGCCTCCTCCTCCTCTTCTTTGTCGGCTACCTCTACGCCCAGGCGGTACGCTCCGGGGAGCAGGCGGCCCCGGCAAGTCCGAACGACCCCGAGGTGATCACGACCATCGCCCTTGGCAGCTGCAATCGGCAGGGGGCCCCCCAGGACTACTGGCCGGTCATCGCTGCACACCGTCCGGATGCCTGGCTGTGGCTGGGTGACAACGTGTACGCCGACACCGACGACCCCCGGCGGATGCAGGCCGACTATGCGACCCAGAAGTCGGCCCCCCAGTACGTAGCCTTCCGCGAGCGGGTACCCCTGATTTACGGCATTTGGGACGATCACGACTACGGTCGCAACGACGGCGGGAAGGAATGGAGCATGAGGGAGGAAGCCCAGACCCTGATGCTGGACTTCCTGGACGTGCCCGCCGACCATCCCGCCCGCAGCCGGGAGGGCACCTACCAGGCATACCAAATCGGCCCGGTGAAGCTCATCCTGCTGGATACCCGGTACTTCCGTGATGAACTCTACCCGGGGGTGAAGCAGGGCGACCGCTACGGCCCCAATCCCGACGGCGATATTTTAGGCGAAGCGCAGTGGGCGTGGCTGGAAGAAGAGCTACGCGATAGCGACGCCGAGGCCCACCTGATCGCCAGTAGTATCCAGGTGTTGCATACCGACCACGGCTACGAAAAGTGGGCCAACTTCCCCGTGGCCCGGGAACGGCTGTTGCGATTGCTGACCGAAACCCGCCCCGTCCTGCCGCTGCTGCTGAGTGGTGACCGCCACCTGGGCGAACTGGCCATAGAGGACATGAACGGCGAACGCATCGTAGAGATGACCACCAGCGGACTGACGCATGCCTTCACGAATGCCGAGGAGGAAAATACCCGGCGGATGGGGCCGCTAGTCACCGAGCGGAACTACGGCTTGCTCCACTTCCTGCGTACCGATCAAGGCCTACGGCTACTCGCCGAGGTTCGGGCGCTGGATGATGATTCGGTCGCTTCCGCGGTAGCCCTACCCCTGGCCAGCGCAAACATTAGCGATCTGCGGGCGGTAGTGGAGCAAACCGAATCCATGACTCGTAACCTCAAGCCCTGCCCGAAAAGCCCGAACTGCGTCAGTACTCAAACCGATCAGACCGATAAGAAACGGCAGCCCATCCCCTTCAGCGGGTCGGCGGAAGATGCAAGAACCAGACTTAAGAAGCTGGTTGGCGACATGCCCAGAACGGAACTCGTGGAGGAAGAAGGACACTACCTGCACTACACCTTCCAGACCTGGCCGATTCCCTTCATCGACGACGTGGAATTCATTATTGACCCCGACGCGAAGGTCATTCACTACCGCAGCGCCAGCCGGGTGGGGCATAGCGACCTGGGGGTGAACTCGCGGCGGATGGAGAAGGTGGTGGCGGCCTTTGGGGGTAATTAGCCCACGGAGTGCTCCCCGCGGGAGCCGCACGGAGGGGGGCACGGAGGCTATCGCACGTCTCTCTGTGCGATCTCCGTGCATACCTCCGTGCTCGCCGAAGGCGCTCCGTGGGCTAGATTCTACCTACCGCGGTACCTCAATCCCCTTCACGATCTCCTGAATCACGTCCCGCGCCCCGA
>CAZKPE010000397.1:0-2958 GCA_964554545.1 uncultured Lewinella sp. | reverse complement strand
CTCACTTTTCCATGCATATCTTGTACTCGACTACACGATTTGCATGGATAATTTATACATCCCCCGTTTACAGGAGTCGCGCCTGATCCGACTTGCGAAACAGTTCCCCGCCGTTGCCGTCCTGGGGCCCAGGCAGGTAGGAAAGACCTCCTTAGTGCAGGCCATTCGGAACCAGATTGGCAAGCCATCGGTATACCTCGATCTGGAACGGCAGTCTGACTTGGCCCAGCTTCGCGACCTGGAGAGCTTTGTGGCCATTCACCGCGATCAGTTGGTCATTTTGGACGAAATACACCGGCAACCCGGCCTGTTTGCGGAGCTTCGGGGTGCCATTGATCGACACCGGCAGCCGGGGCGGTTCATTTTCCTCGGCTCTGCATCGGCGGAACTGTTGCGGGGCAGCAGCGAAAGTCTGGCCGGGCGCGTGGCGTATCTGGACCTGCACGGATTAGCCCTACCCGAGCTACCCGATGCGATCGACTTCCGGACCCTATGGTTACGGGGCGGTTTCCCGGATAGTCTACTGGCTGGCGACGGGGAGGCGAGTCAGGAATGGCGGCTCAACTATATCCGCAGTTACGTAGAACGGGAGTTGCCCCGATTGGGCCTGGGCGCTGACCCCGCCCAGTTGCGACGATTGTGGACGATGCTTGCCCACGATAACGCCCAGCTTCTGAACAAGACCAAGCTTGCCAACAGTCTGGACCTCAACGGTCGTACCCTCACCCGCTATCTCTCATTTTTCGAGCAAGCCTTTCTCATACGAAGTCTGCCACCCTACTACGTCAACGTAGGTAAGCGACTGACTAAATCTCCTAAGCTATACCTGCGGGACACGGGAATCTTACACACCTTACTGGGTATCGACTCGACTACCGACCTGCTCAGCCACCCCGGGATCGGAGCCAGTTGGGAAACTTTCATCATCGAAACGCTCTGGGCGATCAAACCCCAATGGGCCGAGTACAACTTCTACCGAACTCAGAATGGCGCGGAGGTGGACTTGGTAGTACTTAAGGGCGGGATGCCATACGCGGTCGTTGAAATTAAGCACGCCTCGGCGCCAACGCTTCGAAAAGGCTTTCATGCCTGCGTACACGATTTACAGCCCGGGCATCAGTACGTCGTAGCACCGGTGACAACGAACTACCTCCTGAATGAATCAGTTACCGTCCTCGGTCCCTACGATCTGGAAATGATCTTCAATTAACCCATCCCCCTTGCACCTGCGCGCCGCCGCCCTCCTGCTCCTGCCCCTCACGGCCACCGCCCAACCCGAAGATACCCTGGTCCTGAGTGCCTACGTTGATGCCTACTACGCCGCTTACAGCAACGCCGCCCCCGACGAGTTACAGCCCTACATAACCGTCGGTGCCCGCCACAACACCCTAAGCCTGAACGTCGCCCAACTAGGCTTACACTACACCCACGAGCGGGTGCGGGCCAATTTTACCTACCACACCGGCGACATTGTGAGCGCGACCTGGGCCGACCGCTTCACGAACGTGCAGGAGGCGAACGTGGGGGTCAATCTGGGCGGCAACTGGTGGTTCGATGCCGGGCTGTTTCGGACGCACATCGGAGCGGAAAGCTTTCTGCCGAAGAATATCCACACCAGTTCGACGGCCTTTGTGACCTACAACGAGCCTTTTTACCAGGCGGGGGCCAGGGTCAGCTACGCGGCCGGCGACAAGTGGCAACTGGAGGGGTGGCTGCTTAACGGATACAACCAGTTCGTCGACGATAACGAGGCCAAGTCGTTCGGGCTACTGGCGACCTACGCGCCCAGTGAGCGCACCTCCTTCACCTACACGAATTTGCTGGGTAACGAGGCCGAGCCCGGACTGGGCCGCCGGCAGTTCCGCGTCTACCAGAACGCCTACTGGGAGCAGCAGTGGGGCAACCGCTTTTCAAGTCTGCTCGGTGTCGATGTAGGCACTCAGTCAAATAGCCAGCTAGTCGTGGACGGTGAGGAAGCCCTGCTTTACGCGACCCTGCTCTCCTTCCGCTATGCGTTTACCGAACGGTGGAGCCTGAGCGGGCGGGGCGAGGTATTCCGCGACCGGACGGGCTTCATCAGCGGCATCTTTTTCACCCCGGAAGGAAGGCAGACGGGAGCCAAAATGAACGGGCTTACCCTGGGGACGGAGTTTCGGCCGCACCCTACGACCTACCTGCGGGCGGAAGGGCGGTATGTGACTACGGCGGATGGATTTAGGCTGGCGGGGGAGGAGCGGCGGTGGGAGCTGCTGCTGACGGCGGGGGTGGCGGTGGAGAAGGAGGTCTTCTAGCAGTCGAGGCATATGCGGGCGGCGGCGCGCAGGTGCATGTGTAAGCTGGACCCTTATTTTTGCTGTGATCATCGCCACATGCCCCCTCCTCCCGAACTATACCCCCTGCTGCACGGTATCGAATCGGCCGTCAAGGCAACCTATGCCGCTCATCCCCGGATGACCGACAAGGACGTCGAAGCGGTCTACAAGCAGTACCGGACCTACTTCCAGGCCGTCCGCCAGGGCAAGGACCCGGACGAGCCCGTCAGCACCCTGCCGTGGCGGGAAGCCGCCCTGGCCGCCATCTGGGACGCCATCCTCATCCGCGAAGAAGTCGGCGCCGACGATCACCTGCTGGAGGGGCAGTGGACCATCGCCGGCCGCCCACCCCGTGATTTGGAAGAGATTTACCTGCTAGCCTTCAATGATCTCCGCAAGAGCGTGCGGTTTTGGCGCAAGCGGGCGGGGTCGCGGGGGTATTTAGGGCATATTGGGGAGCACACGTAGGGAATGAGGTAGTCCGGCGACCCGACGTACAGGTTACGGCACAAACCCTGCACCTGCGGTCCCGCCCTAGATCACGCTAGCTAATAACGCTTCCCCCAAGCTGACCAACTCCTCCTCCGTATTGTACACGTTCGGCGAGACCCGCACCGCATCCCCTCGGTAGCTTACGGTCAGCCCC
>CAZKPE010000396.1:0-2966 GCA_964554545.1 uncultured Lewinella sp. | reverse complement strand
TCGATGGTGAGTCCGCCGCTGATGTCCTGCCGCTGCTTGGTGGTGTCGTTGGTGGTCAGGTCGGGACTGATGATCTCCCAGTTCATGCCCCCGTCGGTGCTCTTGTGCACGTACTGGCTGCCCATGTAGATGGTGTTGGCATCGTAGGGCGACTGGGCGATCGGGGCGTTCCAGTTAAAGCGTAGGAACTCGCCGTCGGGGTGGACGGGCCGGATGAAGGTCGTCTTCCCCGTCGGCCGGTGCACCCGCCCCAGGTAGCCACCCTGACTGGCCGCGTAGACCACTTCCGGCTCGTCGGGCTTGAAGATCATGTCGAAGCCGTCGCCGAAGTACACTTCCTGCCAGTCGGCGTCGGTAATGCCGCCGCTCTTCAGTGCCTGGCTCGGCCCGACCCAGCTGCCGTTATCCTGCATGCCGCCACCGACCAGATAGGGGTAGCTCATGTCGTAGGCGATGTGGTAGAACTGCGCCAGCGGCAGGTTAGCGGCGAAGTGCCAGGTCTCCCCGCCGTCGCGACTGATGTTGAGCCCGCCGTCGTTGCCCTCGATAATGTGCTCGGGGTCGTCGGGGTTGATCCACATGGCGTGGTGGTCGGGGTGGACGCTGTTGCCGTAATTGGCGATCTCGCGGAAACTCTTGCCACCGTCCTCCGACTTGTCCAGGTAGGTATGGACGTTGTAAATCCGATTTTCGTTCTGGGGGTCGACGTAGAGCTCGGCGTAGTAGAATGGCCGGGTGCCGATGTTCTTTTTACTCACCAGTTCGAAAGTCTGCCCGCCATCGGTGCTCTTGTACAGCCCGTTCTCCTTGGCCTCCACCAGGGCGTAGAGCAGATCGGGTTTGCTGGGGGCGAAGGCCAGTCCGATGCGGCCCAGGTCGCCCTTCGGCAGTCCGTCCCTGGCCGTGCGCCGCTCCCAGTTATCGCCACCGTCGTTCGTAATCCAGATGCCCGAGCCGGGGCCGCCGGAGTTGAAGAACCAGGGGTCGCGGTCGAAGGTCCAACTCGCCGCCACCAGTTTGTCGGGGTTTTGGGGGTCCATCACGAAATCGGCGATGCCCGTTCCCTCGTCGATGTAGAGCACTTTCTCCCAGTTCTTACCGCCGTCGGTGGTGCGGTATACGCCGCGTTCCGGGTTCGGGGCCCACATATTACCCAGGGCACCGACGTAGACCGTCTCCGGGTCTGTCGGGTGGGGCAGGATGCGGTAGATGTGTTTGGTCCTTTCGAGGCCCATCATCTGCCAGTTCTCCCCCCCGTCCAGGCTCCGGTAGATGCCGCCGCCGTAGTTGGCCGAGTTGCGGGGGTTGCCCTCCCCGGTACCGGCCCAGACGATGCTGGGGTTGGCGTCGCTCACCGCTACGGCTCCGATACTGAGGTGCTTCTGGTCGTCGAAGATGGGCGCGAAACTGATGCCCCCGTTGCGGCTCATCCACAGTCCGCCGGAGGCGGTCCCGACATAGATCCGGTCCGCATCCTCGGGGTGGACGTCGATGCCCGTCACCCGTCCTGACATTCCGGCCGGGCCGATGGAGCGGGGGGCCAGGGCCTTCCAGTGGTCTTGGTTGAGTTGGCCGAAGAGGAGGGCGGGGGCGCAGGTGCAGAGGAAGATAGCAATTTTCAGAAGGCAGGACATGCAGGGTTTTTTTACTCAGGGTGCAAGATAGGTGAGGTTCGGAAGTCGGCACGACATGCTTAGCGCACGGTAGGCGCCTATCTTGGGTATCCCAACCTAAGCCCCATGTTCCGCCTAATTTCTGCCTTAACAATCCTCCTGGTGGTGGCCTGCACCAAACCCGCCGGCGAAGTTCCGTTTCAGGGGATCAACACAGGCATCTTCGGTCTCGACCGGGAGGAAGGCATCTTGCTCTACAACGGACCGGACAAAAGTCCAAGTCAGGAAGAATTGCGGATTGACGGAGACGTGATTCGCTTTCCCCAGCTACCGGACTCCCTCGGTCTGGGGGAACCCATCCCGGCGGAATGGCGAGACGCCCCCTACCGGTTCTACCGCAGCGAACTGCCCCTGCTTCGGCTTGACGTACGGGCCGGGGTAGAACCCGGTGCCGATTACCGCAGCGCCCACTACACCCTGGTAGACGGGGGCACCGTGACCGCCGAGGGCCTGGCCGCGATCCGATTGCGGGGGAATACCTCGCTGGAATTTCCGAAGAAGTCGTACCGCCTCGAATTGCGGGAAGAGGACGGGACGAGCATCCGGGACGAAAGCCTGCTCGGCATGCGCAGCGACGACGACTGGCTGCTGGACGGGATGTGGAACGAGCCGCTGGCCATCCGGGATATGAGCGCCATGGAATGGTGGCTCGGTTTCGGCCGCGTCCACTACCAGGACGAGGAGCCCGAGGTACAACTGGGGGCGGACCGTCGCTACTGCGAGCTCTTCATCAATGATCGCTACCGGGGGCTCTACTACCTCGGCGAACGGCTCGACCGCAAGCAACTCAAACTGGCCTTCCACCGTGGCCCCGGCACCGGCGGTGAGCTTTACAAGGCACAGGGCTGGGGGGAGGCGGTGGGGGGATTTACACTTCCACCGGTGGATAACGACAATCTGCGCTGGGGCAACTACGAGGTCAAATACCCCACCGAGCCGGGTACCTTCGACTGGCAGAAATTGCGGGAGTTTGTAGCTCTGTTCAAGGATGGCACCAACGAACGGATAGCCCGGAAGATGTCGGCGACCGTAGATGTGGACAACCTCGTCGACTACTTCATTTTTACCAACCAGCTCGACGCCTTCGATAATCAGGGGAATAATGTCTTCATTGCCCGCCGCAATCCCGACAGCCCCTACTACTTCGTTTCCTGGGATTTCGACGCCACTCTGGGGATTGGTATCTCGGGTCAGCCCACGGTCTATAGCGACGAGATGCTCACCCACCTCGTTACCGGTCGTTTGCTGGGGGTTCCCGGTTTCCGTGAAGCGCTAAAGGAGCGCTGGCAGCAA
>CAZKPE010000395.1:0-2968 GCA_964554545.1 uncultured Lewinella sp. | reverse complement strand
TGGGGAGTAGGAAGTCTAGAAGTCTGAAGTAGGAAGTCTGCAAGTACCAACCCCCGACTTCCGACTTCCGACTTCCGACTTCCGACTTCCGACTTCCGACCAATAAACCTCCCCACAAGTCACCATTCCCCTCCCCCTCCCCTACCTTCGTCCCCCGGTATGAATAAACCCTTCCTCATCGGCATCACCGGCGGCAGCGGCTCGGGCAAGACCACCTTCATCCGGCAACTGCGCGAGGGCCTGCCCGACGAGAAGGTCTGCCTGCTGAGCATGGACGACTACTACGTCCCCCGGGAAGGGCAGAAGACGGACGAGCAGGGCGTGCACAACTTCGACCGGCCGCAGTCCATCCACCGCGAGGAGTTCGCGCGCGACCTGAAACGCCTGCTGAAGGGCAAGACCGTACAACGGCAGGAATACGTATTCAACAATGAACTGGCTTCCCCCCGGCTGCTCACCTTCCGCCCCGCACCGGTCATCATCGTGGAGGGGCTCTTCGTCTTTCATTATAAGGAGGTGCGCAAACTGCTCGACCTCAAGCTCTTCCTGCATGCCAAAGACAATCTGAAGGTGGTCCGCCGCATCAAGCGCGACCGGCTGGAACGCAATTACCCCTTAGATGACGTCCTGTACCGCTACGAGCACCACGTGCTGCCGGCCTACGAAAAGTACGTACAGCCCCACCGCGAACGGGCCGACCTGATCGTGAACAACAATACCGACTTCAACATGGGGCTGGCGGTGGTGCGAGCCTTCGTGGAGAAAAAGGTGAACGTCTAGTCACTTCCGCCGCTGGCTCAGCAGCCATTTGTACAGCCGCGGGTCGGCGTAGGCCGGGTCCCAGGCGTTGTGGCCGATGCCCTCGTAGATGGTCAGCCGGGGCGAGATTTCCATGCCGCGTTGCCGCAATGCTTCGATCATGTTGACGGATTCGGAGGGCAGGATCAGCCCGTCGTCGGCCCCGTGAAAGGCCCAGATGGGGAGGTCTTTTTCGATCCAGATGGTGTAGCTCGCCGGTACCGCACCGCAGACGGGGGCCAGGGCCGCGAACCGACCGGGGTACTGCATGGCCAGCATCCAGGCACCGAGTCCGCCGCGGCTCATACCGGTGAGGTAGATGCGGTCGGGGTCGATGGACGAAGTGGCCTGGATACTGTCGAGCAACTGGCCGAGGGCGGTCACGTCCCAAAAGCCACGAAGGTGCCGGTTCTGGGGGGCCAGGGTGACGAAGGGGAAGCGTTCGCCGGCGCTGACGTGCTTGGGTAGCCCATGGGTCTTCACCCGTTCCAGATCGCTGCCCCCCTCCCCGCCCCCGTGGAGGAAGAGAACGAGGGGCCAGTCGGCGGTATCCCGTTCGTAGCCCTCCGGGTAGCTGATGAGGTAGTGCAGGCTATCGATACCGCGGTCGATGTGGCCCGTTTCCCACTGGGCGGAAAGGGTGGCGGCCAGCAGGGATAGGAGGGGGAAGAGAAATGTACGGGGATGCATGGTGTGAATCTACTTATTTGGTTGTCTACCCGCCGGCTGGCGCTAGCCCCGTCCGCCGGGCCTTACGCAGCGCGAGCGGAGTTTGGCCCATCGGCCGGGGCGGGTAGATAATTCCAAATTTCTCCCTACCTTTGCGCTCCATTTGTAAAAAACGGTGCCATGCCCAAGATGAAGACGCACAGCAGTGCAAAGAAGCGGTTCAAGATTACCGGCAGCGGTAAGGTGAAGCGCTTCCAGGCCTACACCTCCCACATGATGCGCAACAAGTCGAAGAAAGCCAAGCTCCGCCTGCGGGACTCGGCCCTGGTCTCGACCGCCGACGAGCAGCGCATCAAGCGCCTACTCTGTAAGTAGCAAGAGGTATTTTTTAACGAGAGCGCGGACCCAAAGAACCACCACCGGTCTCCGCGCTGTACTAAAACCAATGTATTATGCCACGTTCAGTTAATGCGGTTGCCAGCCGCGCGCGCCGCAAGCGCATCCTCAAGGCCGCCAAGGGATACTTCGGCGCCCGCTCCAAAGTCTACACCGTTGCCAAGAACGCCGTCGAGAAGGGTATGCAGTACGCCTACCGCGACCGCCGCAATAAGAAGCGCGTCTTCCGCCGGCTCTGGATCGCCCGCATCAATGCCGCCGCCCGTCAGAACGGCACCACCTACAGCCGGCTCATGCACGGGCTGAAGGCAGCCAAGGTCGGGCTCAACCGGAAGGTACTCGCCGACCTGGCCATGCACCACCCTGCCGCCTTCACCGCTGTCGTGAACAGCGTGAAGCAGTAAGCAGTACGCCGCGCGCAGACTAACTGAAGCCCCCGTATCCCCCCGGATGCGGGGGCTTCGTGCTTTTCGCTAACTTGATGCCGATCAATTCCCCCGTTCATGCGCTACTGTTTCTTCACTTTCGCTTTCCTATTCCTGATTGTAGCTGCCCCGATAGCTATCGGGGCGCAAAAAACCTCCCCCGAGGAGGCCGGACTCAGCCCGGAAGGACTGGAACACTTCGCCAACTGGATCGAACGGGAAATTGAAAAGGGGCAGTTGCCCATGGCGGAAGCGGTGATCTACCGAAATGGGGTACTGGGTTACCACGAAGTCTTCGGCGTCAACGATATGCAAGCGGGCTCGGCGCTAAAGGCCAATCAGATCTTTCACCTCATGTCGATGACCAAGCCCCTCGTCAGCGTGGCCTTCATGATGCTCTACGAGGAGGGGCACTTCCGGCTGAAGGACAAAGTGGCCGACTTCCTGCCCGAGTTCAAAGACCTACGGGTGGCCCGGAACAAGCGGGAAGGGATCAAGGTGGCTACCGATTCCCTGGAAAGCCCCATAACCATCGAGCAGCTGCTAACTCACACGGCCGGATTCAGCCACGGGCTCGGCGGCACTCCCCTAGACAACGAGATCGCCGGTGCCCTCTACTACCGCCCCCAGGCCAGTATCGCTACCCGGGTGAGTACGCTGGCCTCGCTACCCCTGGTCGG
>CAZKPE010000394.1:0-2974 GCA_964554545.1 uncultured Lewinella sp. | reverse complement strand
TGGTCGAGGCCCTGGACGCGGATGCCGACGGCTATATGTTCTTCGAGGAGTGTAACGACCAAAACGCGGCGATCAACCCCGGCGTAGCCGACATCCCCGGTAACGGCATCGACGAGAACTGCGACGGGGTGGACGGGACGACCTCCGTACCGGCTTTCAGCAGCCGCATCCTGGAACTGGCTCCGAACCCGACGCGCGACGCGGTACGGTTGCGACTGGCCGACGTGGCCGACTACCGCTACGCGCTGTACAACCTGCAGGGGCGGCGGGTGGCGGAAGCGGGCTTCCGGGGGGAGGTGCGTATTGATCTGTCCAGTCTGGCCGGTGGGGTCTACCTGCTGCGGGTGACGGATGGGGATGGCGCGGGGGTGACGCGGCGCGTCGTTCGTCAGTAAAATGCGGTCTCCGACCGCGAAAGCAAAAAGCGACTTGCAGTCGCGCTAACGGATAGCCGGATAGCGCGAACTAACGCAACTGCAAGTTGCCTCCTACTTGCGCGGTCGGAGACCGCGTTTGACTGCCAAACCCACCGCCCGCTATCCCGTTAGGCGGCTATGGAACAGCTCAACTCCTACCACCTAGCCGAAGAGCGGCTGCAACAACTCAACGACCGGGAACTAAATACGGACGGCAAGTTCGTCCTCTACTGGATGCAGCACAGCCAGCGGGCCCACGAGAACCCCGCCCTGGAGTACGCCGTCCGCTGGGCGAATGATCTGGATGCCCGCTGCGTAGTGGCCTTTGCCCTCACCGACGACTACCCCGATGGGAACCTGCGCCACTTTCGGTTCATGTTGGAGGGACTGAAGGAGGTAGCCGACCGACTGGCCGAGCGCGATCTGAAGTTCTGTATGCTGCACGGAGCCCCGGACGACAAGATCGACGATTTCGCCCAGGACGCCATCGCCGTGGTGACCGACCGCGGCTACCTGCGCATCCACCGCAAGTGGCGGAAGAGTTTGGCCGACAGCCTGGACGTGCCCCTGGTGCAGGTGGAGGGCGACCTGGTCGTACCCGTCGAAACGGCCAGCGATAAGCAGGAGTACGCCGCCCGCACCATCCGCGACCAGTTGATGGACCGCATCGATGACTTCAAGGGAGAAACGAGCGAAACCAAGCCCAAAAACGGCAGCAAACGGATGCACGTCAGCGGCGACCTGGATCTCAGCAGCGTCGACAGCGTGCTTGATAAAATGCAGATCGACCGGAGCGTGCAGCCGAGCCCGGACTTCACCGGGGGCACCAGCCAGGCCAGAAAGCGGCTCACCTCCTTCCTGCGCTCCGACCTCAAGGGCTACGCCGACGGCCGCCTCGACCCGGTCGACGACGCGACCAGTCACCTGAGTCCCTACCTCCACCTGGGACAGATCAGCCCCTGCGAGGTACTGCGAAAGATCCAGGATAGTAGCGCCCCGAAGAAGGACCGCGATGACTACGTCGAGGAGCTCATCGTGCGCCGGGAGCTGACCCACAACTTCGTCTACTACACCCCCGACGACTACGACAGCCTGAAGGCCCTGCCCGACTGGGCCAGCGAAACCCTGGAGAAGCACAAGTCCGACGACCGCCCCGACCACTACACCCGCGACGAACTGGAGCAGGGAAAGACCGACGACCCGGCCTGGAACGCCGCCATGAAGGAGATGCGCGAACGGGGCTTCCTGCCCAACTATATGCGCATGTACTGGGGCAAGCAGATCATCCGCTGGACCAACACCCCCCGCTACGCCCACGAAACGGCGCTCTACCTGAACAACAAATACTTCCTTGATGGCCGCGACGCGAATAGTTTCGCCAACGTTCTCTGGCTCTTCGGCCTCCACGACCGCGCCTGGGGGGAGAACGACGTCTTCGGTAAGGTGCGGGTGATGAGCAAGAGCGGGCTGGAAAGCAAATTCGACGTGGATGCCTACATCGAGCGGGTCGATCGGTATTAAGTCTACTGCATCTGACCGGCCGTGTCTGTTAGCTGGCGGCCGAGTTCCCGCAGCTTATCCGCGGTAGCCCCCTGCGCCTGCCGGGAGGCCTCGGTGGTTTGCTGACCCAGGGAGTCCAGGACCTGACGGAGCTGCTGCATGTCGGGGTCGGTGCCGGCCAGCAAGCTTTCGAGACGCTGGAGGTCGTCGGTGATGCGGGCCATACCGGCGTGGTCGTCGCCGGATAGCGTATCGATCCAGTTACGGATATTGGCGGAGGCATCGACCTGGGCCTCGGTCAGGTTCTGACTGAGGGCGTCGATGGTGGCGTCGAGTTGGGCGTTGTGGTTCATGGGGTTCTTGGTATGGGTTGTACTGGGTAATGTGGATCGGTAGGGGGAAGGTTCGATGGCTTAAAATCCTAAGCGTTGCAACTCTGGCCGTAATCCACGGTTAATCCGGGCACTCGGGGCGGAGCCCCTCGACCTATGTTTATGACCCCCGACCAAATCCACCGCCATTTTCCTCAATTTTCCGAACCCGCCCTCCTCACCGAAATGGCCGAACTGGGGCGGGTCCACCACTTCGCCGCGGGCGAGACGATCATGGACTACGGGCAAACCATCCGCATGCTGCCCCTCATCGTCAGCGGCTCGATCAAAATCAGCCGGGAAGCCGAAGATGGAGGAGAACTGTTCCTGTACTATCTCACCCCCGGCGAAAGCTGTACCATGACCTTCAGTTGCTGCATGGCGCGAAAGGCCAGCGAGGTCCGGGCCGTGGCCGAGGAGGATACTACCCTGCTGGGATTGCCCCAGGGGAAGCTCGACGAATGGATCATGCGCTACCACAGCTGGAAGAACTTCATACTGACGGCCTACGACTAGCGGATGTGGGAGTTAATCGCCAACGACCTCCACGTCAGCCGTGAGGCCATCAGCCGATTGTTGAAAACGCTGGAACGGCGGGGGCGCATCCGTCTGGGCCGGAATGAGGTAGAATTACTCACCGCCCTGCTCTTCGGCGGTTTCCTGGTGGGCTTCGGCGCGCGCTGGGCG
>CAZKPE010000393.1:0-2984 GCA_964554545.1 uncultured Lewinella sp. | reverse complement strand
TCTGGCGACGGGTGGCGGGGCGGGCGCGGGGGCAACTGTTCTTTTTTCCCCTGCTGCTCTTCGCCCTCAATCAGGAGGTGCAGCTGCGGTACCCGAATGCCCTGCTGGAGTGCGGGACGACACTCATTCTGCTGGCGGCTACCTACGGCTATCTGCGATTGCGGTCGCGTGCAGCTTTTTCCGCCAATTTAGCGATCGGGCTCGGTGCCGCCTTAGCTTTCCTGGCCAAGGGGCCGGTCGGCCTGTTTATCCTGGTCCTGCCGGTGTGTTACACCTGGTTCGTGGGGCGGCGGTTTTCGGTTACGGCCCTCCTGGTCCCGGTCGCCACCTTGCTTATCGCCTTCGGTCTGTTGTTCCTGGTCGAGCCCGCCGCCTGGGCCTTTCTGCGGGAGTACGTCGACCACCAGGTCGTAACCGCGTTGACGGGCCGGGCGACCGAGAACGTGGCCGGCTCCCGCTTCGCGCTGCTGGGAAGTCTGTTAGGGGCCAACGCCATCGGGATTGCCCTGTCGGGGCTATTGCTTTTCGTGGATGGCGGAAGCGTTTCCCTGACGCGGCATCGCATAGGCTATGTCTTTCTGCTGACCGGGGCGGCTGCCGTCCTGCCCTTCCTGGTTTCGCTCAAGCAGGCGGATTACTACCAGCTTCCCGCTCTGCCGTATCTCTTTCTAGGGGTCAGTGCCTTGCTCACCGACCGACTCGAACGGGTAGTTGCCTACCTACGCATGCACCGGCTGGCCGGGGGGGTTGTGCAGGTGGTGAGTTTGTCGGCCCTGGTCGGGTGCGGGCTGATCGCCCTACGGATGTACGGTACGACCGACCCGCGGGACATTGAGCCCATTCAACAGGCGGAAAGCATCGCCCGGATTATGGACAGTCTGCATACCGACCGGTACCGACTATCGGTGATCGACGATCCCCATAGCACCTCTTCCCCCCTCTCCCATACCCTGACGGGCACCCTGAACCGCCGCCACCGCATCTACCACGACCCGGCGGATACCACCTCGCTCGTGTTGTACCTCGCCTTTCGCGGCGGTGCCCTGCCCCCGGTAGAAGGTCAGGAAGTCTTGTTGGAGGAAGAAGGCGTCAGTTTGCGGCGGTAGCGGCGAAGAGGTAGTTCAACTCATCCGGCGGCAAATGGGGTGGTATGAGGACTACCGGGCAGCCCCCCTCCCGGGCCACCAGGCGGGCGATGCCCCCGAAAAGATCGCCCTGCCCGTTGCCGTCCATGCCGACGCCGCCCATGACGATGAGGGCCGTGTCCGACTTCTGGCTGAGCCACTTGATGTGGTTCGGTGGATTATCCTCGACTACGTGGGCGATAGTAGGCACCCGGTCGCGGTACTTCGCCCCCTGGGTATCGATAAAGTGCGTCAGTTGGGCCTTCAGCACGCGGCGCTCCTCCTGCTGCTCCTTCGGGGTACGACGCAGGTTACTGACGACCATGGAGTTGTAAACGTAAACGGCGTTCA
This sequence comes from uncultured Lewinella sp., assembly GCA_964554545.1. GTDB lineage: Bacteria > Bacteroidota > Bacteroidia > Chitinophagales > Saprospiraceae > Neolewinella. The sequence goes on along the minus strand of CAZKPE010000393.1, from coordinate 1,509 downwards.
CGCTCAGTCCGGTGGCCGCCGCCAGTCGGTAGGCGAAGCGGAGGGAGGCCGCGGCGGCATCGGAAAAATCGACGGGGACGATGATCTTATTCATGGTGTAGGGTTAACAGGGTGCTAATTGGGAATTAAAATACCAATTTTTGGCATTACGGATTATTGACACGAGTCATTCCCCGACATGACTGAGATCAATGGCAGCGGCGAACGGGCAGCGGACCTTTGTCCAAATCGCCGGCCCATGCACTTGTTCCAGAAGTACGACGTCCCCGTTCCCCGCTATACCAGTTACCCCACCGTGCCCCACTGGCAGGACCGGGCCCCGAACCCCGGCTCCTGGCTGGCCTCCGTCGACGAGCGGCTGGCCGAGAACCGCGATATCAGCCTCTACCTCCATCTGCCCTTCTGCGAGCAGCTCTGTACCTACTGTGGTTGTAACAAACGAATCACGAAGAACCACGCCGTCGAGTCGCCCTACGTCGATGCCCTGCTCGCCGAGCTTTCGATTTACCTGCACCGCCTGCACCTGCGTCCGCGGCTGAAAGAACTACACCTGGGGGGCGGTACCCCGACCTTTTTCTCCCCGGCCCAGCTCGACCGGCTGATGGAGGGCATCCGGTCCCGCATCGAGATCGCCCCCGACCCGGCCTTCAGCTTCGAGGCCCACCCCCACAGCACCACCCGGGCCCAGCTCGAACTGCTGGCCGGCCACGGCTTTAACCGGATCAGCGTCGGGGTACAGGACTTCAACGCCGACATCATGCGCATCATCAACCGGCGGCAAACGACCAAGGAGGTGGAACGGACGGTGGACGATGCCCGGGAGTTCGGCTACCGCATCAATTTTGACCTCATCTACGGACTACCCACCCAGCGGCCGGACGATATCCTGCACAGCGTGGAGAAGGTCCGCGCCCTCCGTCCCGACCGCATCGCCTTCTACGGTTACGCCCACGTGCCCTGGTTCAGTCCGGGGCAACGCGCCTACTCCGAAGACGACCTGCCGCGGGGTACCGAACGCTGGGAGCTCTACCGCATCGGCCGCGACCGGCTCGAGGAGGCGGGCTACTACGACATCGGGCTCGACCACTTCGCCCTGCCCGCCGACGAACTCAGCGAGGCCTACGTGAACGGCCGCCTGCACCGCAACTTCATGGGCTACACCACCGTCGACAACCCCGTAACCCTGGCCCTGGGCTGCTCGGCCATCGGCGACAGCTGGACCCACTACGTACAAAATGAAAAAAAGGTCGAAAGCTACCAGCAGGCCGTACTGGAGGAAGGACGCCTGCCCCTGCTACGCGGCCACGCCCTGACGCCGGCCGAGCAAACCGTGCGCCGCCACATCCTCAACCTGATGTGCAAGGGGGAGACCGACTGGCGGGGCGAGGATAGCCGCTGCGAGGCCCTCGACCGGGCCGTGGGGCTATGGGACGAAATGGCCCTGGACGGCATCGTGCGCCGCAGTCCCTACCGGGTGGAGGTCACCGAAACCGGCCGTCCCTTCCTGCG
>CAZKPE010000392.1:1575-2991 GCA_964554545.1 uncultured Lewinella sp. | reverse complement strand
GAAATAAGGCGGTGATCGGGGGACTGTCGCGCGACTTTTACCGCCGCGTCTACGATCACTACCAGGACAGCACCCACTGGAACTGGCAGGACCGTAGCGCATTCGGGAACCGCGGACAGGGAACGGTAGCCATGGACGGCGAAAGTGGGACGATGTGGCTCTTCGAACCCAGCGTGGCGGAGGCGATCTTCGAGGAAATGGTAGCGGAGAACGGTATTCCCGTCTTTCGGGACAAGTGGCTGGAACGGGAAAACGGGGTGCAGATGGACGACAACCACATTTCGGCCATTACGATGCTGGACGGGACGACCTACACCGCGGATATCTTCGTCGACGCCACTTACGAGGGCGATCTGATGGCGGCGGCCGGGGTCGACTACCACGTCGGGCGGGAAGCCAACTCGGTGTACGGCGAAACTTGGAACGGGGTGCAAACCAACGTCTTCCAGCACGGCCACAACTTCGGGGATATGCAGGTCGACCCCTACGTCGTGAAGGGTGACCCGGCGAGCGGACTACTGCCCCGCATCAATGAGGCGCCACCCGGAGAAAAAGGGGAGGGCGACGATAAGGTACAGGCCTACTGCTTCCGTACCTGCCTGACCAAGGTGGAAGAAAACCGCGTCCCCTTCCCCCGCCCCGCCAACTACGACCCGGCCGAGTACGAGCTGCTACTACGGGTGTACGACGCCGGCTGGCGGGAAACCTTCCGCAAGTTCGACGAAATCCCGAACGGCAAGACGGACGTGAATAACCACGGCCCCTTCAGCTTCGACAACATCGGCATGAACTACGACTACCCGGAGGCCAGCTACGAGCGCCGCGCCGAGATCATCCGGGAACACCGCGACTACCAGCAGGGGCTGCTGTACTTCATCGCCAACGACGAGCGGGTGCCGGAGAAGGTGCGTGAGGAGATGAGCCAGTGGGGGCTGAGCCACGACGAGTTCACCGACAACGGCAACTGGCCGCACCAGATTTACGTCCGCGAAGCCCGCCGCATGATCGGCGACTACGTGATGATCGAGGCCCACATCCAGGACGAACGGGAAACGCCCCAAAGCATCGGGATGGGCAGCTACGCCATCGACAGTCACAACACCCAACGCTACGTCACCCCCGAAGGGCACGCACAGAACGAGGGCGATATCGGCGTACACGGCATGCCGCCCTACGAGATCGCCCTGGGATCCATATTACCGAAGGCCGGGCAGTGCGACAACCTCATCGTACCGGTGGCGGTCTCGGCTACCCATATTGCCTTCGGGTCGATCCGGATGGAGCCGGTGTTCATGATCCTGGGGCAGAGCGCGGGGACGCTGGCCGGACTGGCGCTGGAGGCGGGGACGGGGGTGCATGGGGTGGAGTATGAAGCGTTGCGGGAGCGGTTGTTGGCGGATAAGCAGGTGTTGGAGG
>CAZKPE010000392.1:0-1475 GCA_964554545.1 uncultured Lewinella sp. | reverse complement strand
ACGCTCACTTCCAGAAAGCCGCCCTTTACCCGGAGGAAGCGGTGTTCCGGCCGGCGCATGTCCTCCGACCAGCCCTGGGCGTGGATGTCACTGCTGGGGCCCTGGCTGAACTCCCGTAGGCCGGTTTCGGGGTCGACGGAGACGTACTGCCAGTGGCGGTCGCCGTTGACGACGAAGAGGCCGCGGTCGGAGAGGAAGTTACGCAGCCAGTCGCCCTCGGTGGCAAAGGCGGCGTTGGCGTGGTTGTCGGATTTTTTCACGCGGTCGGGGCCGACGACGGGGGTGGGGCTGACGAGCACCTTGAAGGTGGCCGTGGAGGTGTCGACCGTCATCTTAAACCAATCTTTCTGCTCTTTTCCCCAGATGGTCTTGGCCGGGCCGTCGGGCTCGGTATTGGCGACCCGGAAATTGCGGCCCTCGACCAGCCAGACCTGCAAATCTTGCCCCCAGCGGAAGGTGCGGTAGGGACGTTCGCCCACCGGCGTCTGCTCGTCCCAAATGCGCAGACCATCGGCCAGGGTCAGTTCCCCGTAGGGGCGGGTGGCGGGGGAGGCGTCGTCGCTGAGTAGGTCGTGGTCGTCCTTCTGGAGGTAGAGCGGCGTTTGTGCGTAGAAGTCGCGCAATGCGGGCCAGGCGTTGATGGCGTGCCACTTGTGGCGGGCGAGCTCAACGGTGGTGGCGTGCGGCCCGGGTTTGTCGTAGTAAACGTAATCGCCCGTCTGGCAGTGGAAGGCCGGATCAAGCTCGGCGGCGCTGTCGTACATCCGGAAGCCGCGTTCGCCGTCGTCGTGCGACCAAAAGTACTGGCAGGTGGAGGCGGTGAAGGTGACCGGTGCGGCCACGTCGGCGCGGGGCGGGGTGCGGAAGCGGCCGTTCGCGGTGGTCACGGGGCCGTCCGGCGCGGCGCGGCCCTCCCAGAGAATGGTGTAGCGGGTAGCGGGTCGCAGGCCGCTCAGTCGTTTTTTGAAGGTGTAGTCGCGGTAGGCAGAGACGGAGGTCCAGTCATTAATGATCGTCGTATCGGCGGACCGCACCGTGTAGCGGACTTGTCCGAAGGCTCCCGCCACGGCACCATCCATTTCTTCGACCGGCTGATTATCGTCAAAGTCGATGGGATGATGAAAGGTGCCTTCCTCCTGAGCGTGGTGAATGGGTACGGGGCGGGCGGCGGCGCAGAGGCGGGTCCAGAGTATGGCTGAGGAGTCGGTCAGTTCCCCCACCCGGAAGCCGGTGGTGAAGTAGACGGAGTCCATTTTTTGCGCGGACGCAGGTGCAGTGAATATCAGGAAGGCGGCGAAGAGAGCCACTCCCACCCTACCCATTGCCCCCCCGGTGCCGCAGCACGATATTACGCCAGCGCACCTTGATGCCGCCGCCGTCGTGAATTTGCAGGGCGATGCCTCCCTTGCCCTGTCCGATCTTTTCGTCGGTGATGTCGACCATCTCCTGGCCGTTCAGGTAGCTGGTGACGCGGT
>CAZKPE010000391.1:0-3001 GCA_964554545.1 uncultured Lewinella sp. | reverse complement strand
CGTCAGTACTTCGATTGCACCTGCGTCCGCGCCCGAAAGCAAGAGCCGCAGGTCCCGCACGATACGTTGGGCCAGCCAGCGCGAGAAGGTATGTAGCCGATCTTCCACCGAAGCCGGAGAAGTGGCCACTACCGGCCAAAGGGTTTGCCGTACCCAGTCATTGCCTAGTGATTTGGGGTAGGGCCACTGGTGGTAGGCCAGCTCGTCGAGCCGAGCGGCGAGCTCCGAAACATGCCTGCCACTCCGGGCCAGCGCGCCACCGGCATCGTAGTCCCGGCCCCGTAGCCGCGCCAGCCGGTCGAGAACCTGACAGCAGCCGGTCACGTCACCCGCTATGAAAGAACCACCCGCGGAGCGAACGCTGATATTGGCAATACCCCCCAGATTCAGAAAACCGGCGAAATCAGGAAAGAGGTGGAGATCGGCCACCGGTGCCAGCGGGGCACCCTGCCCGCCCGCCGCCAGATCGGCCGTCCGCAGATCGGTCACCACCGGCAGACCCGTACGCGCCGCGATCCGTGCACCGTCACCCAATTGAACGGAGAAGCCCCGCCGTGGATCGTGGTGCGCGGTATGGCCGTGATAGCCGATGAGAGAAACGGCCGGCGTACCGTGGCGTTGAAGAAAAGCGGCGCAAACTTCCCCGACAAAGTCGCCCAATTCGGCGTGGAGCTGCCAGCTGTCGGCGGCCCCGAGCGATGCGGAGGCGGATAGGCGTGCGTGCCAGGCCGCTGGGTAGCCCCGGGTTTCGGCTTTCCCGATGTGCCAGTTGGTAACCTGCCGGCCGTCGGGGGACAGGGAGAACGAGCAGATGGCCAGGTCGAGTCCGTCGAGCGAACTCCCCGACATGACGCCGAGGATAGAATGACGGCTGGGGACCACGGCGGGTTAGAGGTTCTCGTTGAAGGTCATCGTGTACTTGGCCATAGCCTCGATCTCGTCTTCGCTGAGGATCTCCCCGAAGGCGGTCATGACGCCATTTTCGCTGCCGTTCGTGATGATGTTGACGCGGTACTCCAGATCGCTGGTCACCTCCTGCAGGTTGGCCGCGCCGTTGACGCCCTGGTTGCCGTAGAGGCCGTGGCAGGCAATGCAGCGGACCTTCCAGATCTTCTTCACGTCGATCTCTTTAGCGGCCGCGACGGGTGGGGTTGTTCCGGGTGCTTCGGAGGGGGTTTCTTCGCCGCCGCCACAGGCCAGTACGATCAGAGCGAGGACGAGAAGGGGGAAGAGTCGTTTCATCATGGTTCTACTTAGCGTTACGGACGGTAAGGTAAGGCACCCCCGCAAAAAGGCGGCGGCTGCCGGTGCCCGTAGTGGTACGACAGTCGGGGGCAAGAAAAGTTTTTAGGGCCAGACCCGGGAAGAAAGCTGAAAATACGTATCTTTGCGGGCCGTAAGCGAAACAGCGCGAGAAAGAATAGTAGCATGGACATCATCAACGTCAGCGGCGAAGCCCGCGAACAGCTCGGCAAGAAGGCCGCTAAGTCGATCCGCCGGGAAGGCCTCGTGCCGGCCGTCCTTTATGGTCAGGGCGAGCCTGTCCACTTTACCGTTAAGGCCCTGGACCTGCGCGACCTGATCTACACCCCAAAGTTTAAGCTGGCCGATGTCAGCGTTGGGGGAGATACCTACCGCGCTATCGTTAAAGATTACCAGTTCCACCCCGTTACTGACCAGTTGCGTCACGTTGATTTCCTGACCCTACAGGACGGCGTCTCCATCAGGGTAGAAGTACCCGTCACCTTCACCGGCACCAGCCCCGGCGTACGCGGTGGTGGTAAGCTACAGCAGTCGGTGCGCCGTATCAAGATCAAAACCACCCCTGAGCACCTAGTTGATAACCTGACGCTGGACATCAGCGAGCTGGAACTCGGACAGAGCATCCGCGTGCGCGATATCGCTCCCATCGAGGGTGTTGAAATTCAGAACCCCGGCGGGCAGCCCATCGCGACCGTCGAGGTGCCCCGCGCCCTGCGCTCCGCCGCCACGGCCGAGAAGAAGGCCGCCGAGAAGGATGCCAAGGCCGCCGCGAAGGCTCCGGTGGAATAAACCCTTTTCTTACCGTATGATACCAAAGAGGCAGTCGTTCCCCGGAGCGGCTGCCTCTTTGGTTTTTGGCCTACTTACCACAATTTGTTTGTCACCAAAATCGGTGGTATATTTGACTGCGTAAGCACGACGATGAAAAAACAGAAAGTCAACCGGAAGTATAACTTTCCCGACGCCGATCTCTATCAGATGGCCATGGATAGCATCCGGCTGGCCAAGCGCGACCTCGACCGCTTCCGCGAGGAGTACAGCTACGACGGGCATCGGCTCAAGGGTTTCCACGACCGCTGCAAGCGCTTCGTGGAGATGCCCCATGACGATGAGTTGCTGGGCGATCAGATGGTGGTGACCGATAAGAAGTACGAGGCTGCCGAGAAACTGCGCCACGCCATCCGCTCCGTGATGACCCGCGTGCGCATGGCCTTCAGCAATCGGACGGGCCGCTACCGCAAGTTCGGCACCGCCAAGATGGGCGATATGACGGACGCCCAACTGCTCTTCTGTGGCCGCCGCGTCATCCGGGTCGCCCGCGCCCAGTGGGACTTCCTGGCCGACACCGGCCTTAACGAAAGCCACCTCGAACGGCTCGCCAACGCCTGCAAGGCCTTCGAGCTCGCCATGAACGTTCAGCAGGATAAGATCGCCGACCGCGACATTCACGTCGAAAACCGCGTCGACCTCGGCAACCTGATCTACGACGAACTCATCAAGGTCTGCGACATCGGCAAAGACCTTTGGGCCGAAACGGACCGGGCGAAGTATGATGCGTACTGTATTTACGAGAGTAATATGGAGCAGAAGCGGATCGCGAAAAGTCAGTAGTCGGAAGTCGGAAGTCGGAAGTTCGGTAGTTCGGTAGTCGGAAGTGCGCAAACTACCAAGGTCGAGGAGCTCCGCTCCGAGCATGGCCACAGCGACGATGAGCGCAGCGAAGAGCATCCCCGACTTC
>CAZKPE010000390.1:0-3012 GCA_964554545.1 uncultured Lewinella sp. | reverse complement strand
TCGTGCAGCTGCACCATGGAGCGCCACCAGTATTCCTTCAGGTTATTCTTGAGTAGCACGCCATTAGGGCCGTAATCGTAGGCGGCGGCCAGCCCATCGTAGATTTCCGATGATTGGTAAATGAAGCCATATTCCTTGGCGTGGGCGGTGAGGGCCTTGAAGTCGGGGGCGGTGGGCATGGTGGGCAAACTTTAAGCAGGCGAAGATAGGGCGGCGGCGCGCAGGTGCAAACAAAGGTCGAGGGGCTCCGCCCCGAGAAATCAATTCTGCACAAAATGACAAACAAACCGAGGAGCAACCCAGGTACCCGGCCATTCCCGCCAGTGACTGACCAGCCCCGCCTTCACCGGATTATTCACTACATACCACATCGTTGGTAGCCAAGCGTCCCGTCGGATGGTACGGTCGAAGTAGTTCGCCGCCCAAAAGGGTGTACCCGTTCGACCCAGTAATTTATTACACCGACCGGCCGTAAAGCTTTTGTGCCGCCCCATGATGTTGGCCGTAGTATGGGGGTGGGCATTAGCGTGAAGCGAAAAGATAGCGTGTACGTGGTTGCTCATTACGCAGACGGCGTGCAGGTCGATCTCACCCCTGTCGTTGAGAAATTGCCATCCGGAAAGTACCTCGCTTCGTATATCCGTCCGTTGCAGAAACCAGGGCCCTCCTAAATGGCGGTGTAGCGCCTTTTCTGTTTCCTCTTCGTGTAGACGGCTCAGGCGTTCGGCTTCTTTGCGGTAAGCGTCCCCTGCGAACCGAGCAGGAAGGGTCTCCAACCATGCCCTGGATTGAATGTTGGCAGCGTTCCGCTCTTTACGGATGCGATCGATCTCAGATTGGGGTATGCTGCCGTGGAGTCGATAGGTGATGTGAAAGGGTGACAGGCCGATATCAAAGTGAACTATGTTTTGGAGGGTGTCCATCCTTAACTAATTTTTTGGAACGTAAAGTGGGGTGGACTGTACCCGTTTTTAAAACATACTAGAGGATGGTTGGCTCTTTTTCGACATACGTGAACTCGGGGCGGAGCCCCTCGACCTTGGATTGCACCCGCGCTCCGCCGCCCCGCCTTACCTTACACGCACACACACCACCATGGGAGAAGAAAGAGTAAACGTACCCACCAAGGACAGCATCGCCCAGTTCACCCACCACCTGCTGCAAGACGTGCAGGCCCTGGAGTATATGCTGCAGCACGAGTGGTTCGAAACCGATACCATCCGCATCGGGGCCGAGCAGGAGATGTGCCTGGTGGACAAAAAGACGCTGAAGCCCACCCCGAAAAACATCAACGTACTGCGCAAACTCAAGCAGTACCCCTGGGCGACGACCGAGATCGCCCGCTTCAATCTGGAGACGAACTTCACGCCCCGTGTCTTCGGAGGGAGCGCGCTACGGGATATGGAGGAAGAGAATATGCAGCAGCTCCGGATCGTCAAAGCGGCCGCGGAGGGGAGCAAGGCCCACCTGGTGCTCACCGGTATATTGCCCACCCTGCGCAAGTTCGACCTGCAGTTGGAGAACCTCACCCCCAAGCCCCGCTACCTGGCCCTGATCGAGGCCATCAAGGCGCAGCAACGCAACGAGAAGGGCTTCGAGCTGAACTTGCAGGGAATAGACGAACTCCACATTCACCACGACAGCCCATTGCTGGAAGCCTGTAATACCAGCTACCAGGTACACCTGCAGGTAACGCCGCAGACCTTCGTGCCCCTCTATAATATCGCCCAGGCGATCGCGGCACCGATCCTGGCCATTGCGGCCAATTCCCCCCTGGTATTCGGTAAGCGGCTCTGGCACGAATCGCGGATCGCCTTATTCCAGCAGTCGCTCGACGTACGCACCAGCAAGGAACATATGCGGCAGAGCGAGCCGCGGGTCAGCTTCGGGACGCGGTGGCTCGATAAGAGCATCATGGAAATTTATAAGGAGGATATTGCGCGATTCCGGGTACTGCTGGGCACCGAGATCGATGAGGACAGTCTGGAACTTATCGGCCAGCGGAAAGCCCCCAAACTCCGCGCCCTGCAGGTACACAACGGGACGGTCTACCGCTGGAACCGGCCCTGCTACGGCATCAGCGAAAACGGACAGCCCCACCTGCGCATCGAAAACCGGGTCCTGCCCGCCGGCCCCACCGTGCTGGACCAAACGGCCAATGCCGCCTTCTGGCTGGGCCTGATGATGGGAATGGCCTACGAGTACAAGGACATCCGCGAACACCTGAGCTTTGCCGACGTGAAGGATAACTTCAGCAAAGCGGCCAAATTCGGGATCGACACCCAGTTCACCTGGTTCGGGAACCGAAAGGTGAGTTGCCGCCAGTTGATCCTGGACGAACTGCTGCCACTAGCTCGTAAGGGATTGCAGGCCCAGGGCATCGATCAGGGGGATGCGGACCGCTACCTGGGCGTCATTCAGGGGCGGGCCGAGGCGCACCAGAACGGAGCCCGTTGGCTGCTGAAGTCGTTCACCCAACTGACCGAGCGAGTCAATCGCGACGAAGCCGTCACCATCCTGACGAGCCAGATGGTCAAGTGCCAGCTGAAGAACGACCCGGTCCATACCTGGCCCATCCCCGCCGTCGAGGACCTGAAGCACTACCGGCCGGTGGGCCTGCGGGTAGAGGAGTTTATGGAAACGGACCTGTTTACCGTCCGGGAAAGCGACCTGCTCGAACTGGTGGGCGACCTCATGGACTGGCGCCGCCTCCGCTACCTGCCCGTGGAAGACGAGAACGGCCACCTCTGCGGGCTCATCACCACCCGGAAGCTGCTGCGCTACTACATCAAGCGCGGTCGCATCAACAACGAGATGAACGACTACAAGACCGTCGGCGACCTGATGATCCAGAATCCGACGACGGTGAGCCCGCAGACGACCATCAAGGAGGCCATGCAGATCATGCGGGGGAACAAGCTGGGGTGCCTGCCGGTGATTAAGGAGCGGGAGCTGGTGGGGATTATTACGGAGATGGACTTTCTGCGGGTGGCGGGGCGGTTGATTGAGCGG
>CAZKPE010000389.1:0-3021 GCA_964554545.1 uncultured Lewinella sp. | reverse complement strand
GTGCCCGACGCAAAGCCAATGTGTAGCGGGATTTTACCTTTGCGCGCTATGCAGTCAATCAACGTCTTCAAATTCGGGGGAGCCTCCCTGCGCGATGCGGATGCCATTAATAATGTGGCCGACATACTAAGTCGCCACGCTGGTCGGAAACTGGTCATCGTGGTGTCCGCCATGGGGAAAACGACCAATGCCCTGGAGGAAGTGGCCCAGAGCTACTGGTCCGGGCAAACCGACGAAGCCCGCCAGAAACTGGCCGCCCTGCATGAGGAGTTGCAGCCCGTGCTCTCCGGCCTCTTCGAGGAAGTGCCCGCCGAACTCACTGCCAGCATCAATGACCTCTTCGTTAGCGTGGAGTGGGCGCTGGACGAGGAACCGAATGCCGAGTACGACTTCGACTACGATCAGATCGTCAGCCTGGGCGAACTCGTCAGCAGTCACGTCGTCGCCGCCTACCTGCGCAGCCGCGACCTGCCCACCAGCTGGGTGGATGCCCGCGACATTATCCAGACCGACAACACCTACCGCGAGGGCTGGGTGAAGTGGCCGGAAACCATTCAGCGGGCTACCGATCAGCTTCCCACCCTGTTGGAGCAGACCGACTTCGTCCTTACCCAGGGCTTCATCGGAAGCACCAGCGAGAACTACACCACCACGCTGGGACGGGAGGGTTCGGACTACTCCGCCGCCATCCTCAGCTACTGCCTCGACGCGGAGGCCATGACAATCTGGAAAGACGTACCGGGCGTACTGACGGCCGACCCCCGCATCTTCGAGAACGTCAGCAAGATCGACCGGATGAGCTACCGGGAGGCCATCGAGATGACCTACTACGGCGCCAAGGTGATTCACCCCAAAACGATCAAACCCCTCCAGAATAAGAGCATTCCCCTCTACGTCCGCTCCTTCATCGATCCCGATGCAGCGGGCACCTTCGTCACCGATGAGGCCGGCGACGCCTACCCACCCATGGTGGCCGTGGAACGCGAACAGGCCCTGGTGAACATCAGCACCCGCGACTTCAGCTTCGTCGCCGAACACCACATCCGCGAGCTCTTCGAGCACATCACCACGACCCGCCTGCAGGTCAATATGATGCAGAATACCGCCATCAGCTTCAACGTCGTCGTCAACGACATCGACGATCGCGTGGAACGCTTCTGCACCTTGATCGACCAAAACTTCAAAACCACAATTGACCGCAACCTCGAGCTCATCACGATCCGCCACTACACGCCGGAAACCGTAGAATCGCTGCGCCGTGGCAAAGTCACTTTACTAGAAGGTCGACTGCCCCTGACGCTCCAGATGGTGGTGAAGGATGTACCGGTTGTCAGAAGAAAGTAGGAAGAACTTCGTTCTGTTAGTCGGCTACGCCGGGGAGTGCGTTCGCTTCGCTCTCTTGGAGTCGGCTTCGCCGGGTAGTGCCGTCGGGATAGGCGTGATAGGTGTGACAGGCGGGACAGGCGTGATTAGGTATGACAGCCATGACAGGTGCTACCGACATTACATTCAAATAGCCGGGAATAACAGGTAAAATGACGTCCTGCAGGCGGCACCCCATGCACGTACAGCTACTACCTGGCGAAGCCGACTAAAAGCGAGCAACGCGAGGGCACTACCCGGCGAAGCCGACTAAAAGCGAGCAACGCGAGCGCACTACCCCGGCGAAGCCGACTACCAGCGAGCAACGCGAGCGCACTACCCCACCACTAACTTTAAAAACTCATTCCGCGTCCGCTCCGCCTTAAAGGCACCCGTAAAAGCCGAGGTCGTCGTCATGCTATTCTGCTTCTGCACGCCCCGCATCATCATGCACATGTGGCTGGCTTCGATGACTACGGCAACGCCTAATGGATTCAGCGTTTTGTGAATGGCTTGGAGAATTTGATCCGTCAGCCGCTCTTGTACCTGAAGGCGCCGGGCGTACACGTCGATGACACGGGGGATCTTGCTGAGCCCCACGATATAGCCATCCGGAATGTAGGCGACATGGGCCTTACCGAAGAAGGGCAGCAAATGGTGCTCGCAGAGGCTGTAGAGCTCGATGTCCTTAACGATAACCATTTCCGAGTAGTCCTCGGCGAACATAGCCGACCGCAGGATTCGCTCGGCGTCCATCTGGTAGCCCTGGGTCAGGAACTGCATGGCTTTGGCGGCACGCACGGGGGTTTTGAGCAGACCGTCGCGCTGGGCATCCTCCCCTACCCCCTCAATGATGTTCGTGTAGCTATCGCGCAGCTCGTTGGTGATCTCCTGGTCATACTGCAGGACGTGTTGAAAGGCCATAGGTCAGGGTCTTCCCGCCGGACCGTAGTAGTCGGCGAAGATGTTTTCGGTTTCGTGCAGACGGATGCGGTAAAGGGTGGAGCCCGCCTCGGTAACGGAAGAAGCCAGCTTTTCCCACATGCGACTGCAGAGGTTTTCGGTGGTTGGTTGCCGGTCGGTGAACCAGTCGGTGTCGAGGTTCAGGTTGCTGTGGTCGAGCACGTCGGTGATCTGCGTCCGAATGAGGGTCGAAAGCTGCTTGGCGTCCATCACGAATCCCGTTACCGGGTCAGGGTTGCCGCATACGGTCACGAACAGAGTGTAGTTGTGGCCGTGCCAGTTTTTGTTGGAGCATTTTCCGAACACCTCCCGGTTGCGCTCCTCACTCCATTCGGCTCTCGACAGCCGGTGGGCGGCATTAAAGGTCTCGCGGCGGGTCAGGTAATGCATAGCACTCGTTTGGGGCGGCAAAGGTAATCATTCCCGCAGGTCCATCCGCCGCAACTTGTCCAGTAAGAGGGCCAGCTTTATATTCAGCTGCTGACCGGCGTCGAAGTAGTGGCTATTGATCACCAGGTGGCCTTCGGCAATTGTGACCTCGTTCAGATCCACGTATGCAAAGGCGGCTGCGGGTTGCAGGATGTGCTTCCAGTAGATTCCGCTGTCGGTCAGTGCAAAGCCCTGTTTACCAGACCCCAGCCAGCTTTGGTCGCAGATGAAAAAGACCCGCTCGTCTGCCCCCGCGGACAGATACCG
>CAZKPE010000388.1:0-3035 GCA_964554545.1 uncultured Lewinella sp. | reverse complement strand
CCTTGTACATTTCCCAGATGGGGCTGAGGTCGCGCATGTGGTTGACGCCTTCGGCTACTTTGGCGATGGTTTCGTCGATGTCCTCTTCGGTGGTGAAGCGGCCCAGGCTGAAGCGCAGACTGGAGTGGGCCAGGTCGTCGCCCAATCCCAGGGCTACCAGTACGTAGCTGGGCTCCAGGCTGGCGGAAGTACAGGCCGAGCCGGAGCTGACCGCGATATTCTGGTTGAAGGTCATCATCAGTCCCTCGCCCTCTACGTGCTTGAAGCTGATGTTCGTAACGTGCGGCATCCGGTGCTCCTTGCTGCCGTTCACGTAGCTCTCTTCGAGCATACTGCAGAGAGCGTGCTCGAGCTTGTCGCGCAGCTTACTGAGGCGGGCGGCATCCTCGTGCATCTCGGCCTTGGCGATCTCGGCGGCCTTGCCGAAACCGACGATGCCGGGTACGTTCAGGGTGCCGCTGCGCATTCCGCGCTCGTGACCGCCGCCGTCCATCTGACTGGTGACCTTTACGCGGGGGTTCTTGCGGTTAACGAAAAGGGCACCGACGCCCTTGGGTCCGTACATCTTGTGACTGGTGAAGGCCATCAGGTGTACGCCGACTTCTTTGGGGTGGCAGGGCAGTTTGCCGACGATCTGGGTGGCGTCTGACATGAACAGTACGCCGTGCTTGGCGCAAATTTCGCCGATGGCCTTCATGTCCTGGATCACGCCGGTCTCGTTGTTGGCCCACATGATGGAAACCAGGATGGTCTTATCCGTAATGGCGGCTTCGAGCTCGTCGAGACGGATGCGCCCCTCCCGGTCTACGTCCAGATAAGTCACTTTGCCTCCCATCTTCTCGACCTTACCGCAGGCGTCGAGAACGGCCTTATGCTCGGTTTTGGCAGTAATGATGTGGTCGCCCTTGCGCTTGTACATCTCAAAGACCCCCTTAATAGCGAGGTTGTCGGATTCGGTGGCGCCGGAAGTAAAGATGATCTCCCGCTCGTCCACACCAATCAGGTCGGCGATCTGCTGGCGGGCCTGATCTACGGCACCTTCCGCTTTCCAGCCGAAGGGGTGGTTGCGGCTGGCCGCGTTACCGGGGTTCTCGTAGAAATAGGGGATCATGGCATCCACTACCCGGGGGTCGGTGGGGGTGGTGGCATTATTATCGAGGTAGATGAGGCGCTGGCCCATAGTTCGTTATCGTTCTGATTATTCAATCGCTGAATAGCTGTAAGCTAACACGCTGGTATTCGTTTGGTTGCTTTGCGAAGAATGAGTTCGCGGCCCAGTCATTCAAACTTTTTATGATTGCAATAAGGCCCGGATTTCCCGTCCATCTTTCCGGGCTGGCGCCATGCCGCGGGCCTCGCAGTACTGTTGGTGGCGGGCTTCGGCGGGGTAGAAAGCCGGAACCACTTCTACATCAGTCTGTGGTTCCAAACCGGCCTCTCGCAAGCGGTCGATCATCCGCCGGGCGGTCGCCAGTTGCTCGTCCTCGGCCAGACTGAAAATAGCGGAGCGATATTGTCCGTGCCCGCATCCCCGGTCGATCTCGAAATTATGGAGACTGAAAAACTCGGCCAGCAGGACTTCGGTGGCTAGGCGGTCCGGGTCGTAAATCACCTGCACCACTTCGGCGTGCCCCGTCGTTTTGTGGCAGACCCGTACGTAAGTGGGGTTCGGCACGTGCCCACCGGCGAAGCCCACGGCAGTAGTTATTACCCCGGGCAATTTGCTGAGGTGATATTCCTTACTCCAGAAGCAGCCACTGGCAAGTAGAATGGTAAGCATGGGCGGCGGGGCGCAGGTGCGGGGGGAAATGGGACGGATAATCGCTGGACGGCTTCGGATCACCTATGGGGAGCACGGAGATGTGCGCAGAGCCTCCGTGTAAACTCTGTGCCCCCCTCCGTGCGGCTCACGCAGTGAGCACTCCGTGGGCTACCTACCGAGGTACGAACTTGATCGACAGGCTATTCACGCAGTGCCGCGTATTCTTCTGCGTAAAGCGCTCGCCCTTGAACACGTGCCCGAGGTGACCGCCGCAGTTATTGCACAATATTTCAATGCGCCGCCCGTCGGCATCCGGCACGTGCTTCACCGCCCCGTCGATCTCATCATCAAAGCTCGGCCAGCCGCACCCGCTACTGAATTTATCCTGACTATCGTAAAGCGGAGCCTCACAACGCCGGCAGACAAAAATGCCATCCTGCTTAAAGTTATTATACTCTCCCGTAAACGGCATCTCCGTTCCCTTCCGGGCGATAATGCGTTCTTCTTCGGGGGTGAGGGTGTTCCAGTTTTCCTTGGTCTTCATAGCAAGAAAACAGCGGGTAGGGGGGGGAGTTCAGTGTCGGGTGTCGGGTGTCGGGTGTCGGGTGTCGGGTGTCGGGTGTCGGGTGTCGGGTACGGTCACGACCTCCAACGCATGCACGTACAGCCACTACCCGGCAAAGCCGACTACAAGCAAGCGAAGCGAGCGCACTACCCCGGCAAAGCCGACTAAAAGCAAGCGAAGCGCGCGCACTAACCGACTACCCTTCTTCAATCACAAAATCATAACTCTCCATAATCACGTTCGCCAGCAACTTCGAGCAAGCCGTTTCCACCTTATCATGCGCCTCCTGTTCACTGTCCGCTTCGAGTTGAATAGTAACGTGTTTGCCGATGCGTACGTCAGACACCCCCTGGATGCCCAGATTAGGCAGATTCTTGACGACTACCTTCCCCTGAGGGTCCAGCAGTTCGGCCTTAGGCATGATGTTGATGTGGGCGAGATACTTCATAGGGATGCGCGGGGCGGTGATACGAGGTTCAGCAACAGGTAGACGGCCACGATGAAGGGAAAGGCGGCCATCCACAGCAGCAAAAATAGCACGATGGCTGCGCCGGCGAAGATATAGCGCGTCTCATTGCCCGCCCAGCCGAAGCCCTTCAGCTTGAAGGAGAACATCGGATGCTCGCTGACCAAGAGGTAGCTGAATAGCAGGATGGACGGATAAAGCAGCCAGGGGGAAAGCACGTAGGGAGCCCACTCCGGCCGGGT
>CAZKPE010000387.1:0-3049 GCA_964554545.1 uncultured Lewinella sp. | reverse complement strand
ACCCTCCCGCTGCCCGACCGGGAGACGGAAAAGATCCGCAACCACCTCCTGGCCATGATCGAGGTGAAGGAGGATAGTCTGTCAACTTTTCCCACCAAGACTGCACCTGCGTCCGCGCCCACACCTTCCGCGCTGGTAACTTACGTACAGCGGCATACGGTCAACCACCTGACCTTCGACGGTACGCTCAAGGACCACGCCCCCGTAAGCGAACTCAAGTACAGCCAGCTGGAAACAGCCCCCGGTCGGGTAGGGAAGGGGCTACAGATCGAGGCCGGACAGCTGGTGACCGACGGGCTGGCCGCCCGCTTCGAACGCAGCGACCCCTTCACGGTGAGTTTCTGGGTGATGGCGCCCAAGTTTTACGAGGAAGGCTACTTCCTGTACAATGGCAACAACCGCATTCAGGGTTACCGGGGCTGGGACGTGATGGTGGACTCCAACCGGCTGCACCTGCGGCTCAACCACGCCCACCCCTACCAGTCGATCGACCTGCGCATCGACGAAGCCCTGCGCGACGGCGAGTGGCGGCACATCGTGTGGACGTACGACGGTAGCAGCAGCGCCGATGGAATGCATGTGTACCAAAATGGCGAACGGATCAAGCCGACCGTGATGCGCGATCACCTGCTGCGCAGTACCAAACCTTTCCTCGACACCCGCGCTACCGTGTACGCCCACTACCGGGGGTTGATCATTGGCGGTCGGCATTACGACGACGACTTCAACGGGGGCATGGTGGATGAGTTGCGGGTACTGAACGTCGAGGCCGGCGATCTGGTGGCCCGCTACCTCTACGAAGACCCTCTGGGGGAGTTTAGCGTCGGCAATGATAGCGAGGAACTAGCCGAATACCACGACCTCCACCAAAATCAGGCGCGCATTGTCTACCGCGAAGAACTGCGCCGGCTACGCGAGCGGGAGGTGGAAACCATCGACACCGTACGCGAGATCATGGTGATGGGCGACGATACCCGCATCCGGCCGACCTACATCCTGGACCGCGGGGTGTACGACGCCCACGGCAAGCAGGTCAGGCCCGACATCCCCCAAACGATGCTGCCCTGGCCCGACAGCCTGCCGAAGAACCGGCTCGGACTGGGCAAGTGGCTCACCCACCGCGATCACCCCCTCACGAGCCGGGTAGCCGTCAACCAGATGTGGTACCTGATGTTCGGGCGGGGCATCGTGGAGACGGTGGAGGACTTCGGCAATCAAGGTAGCCTACCGACCCACCCCGAACTGCTGGATTACCTGGCCGTCGACTTCCGGGAGAGCGGCTGGGACGTGAAGGCGCTGATCCGCAAGATGGTGACCTCGGCGACCTACCGGCAGTCGTCGGTGATCCGGCCGGAACTCAGCGAGAAGGACCCGGATAACTACCTGCTCGCCCGCGGCCCCCGCTACCGCCGCTCGGCCGAGATGGTGCGCGATAACGCCTTGGCCGTGAGTGGGCTACTGGACGAAAAGATCGGGGGCGCCTCGGTATTCCCCTACCAGCCCCAGGGCCTCTGGGCGGAGGTGATCAGCCACCCCTTCTTCCCCCAGTACCAGATCGACAGTACCGACGGTATCTACCGCCGCAGCATGTACTCCTTCTGGAAGCGCAACGCCCCGCCGCCGGCCATGCTGGTGTTTGATGCCAGTCTGCGCAGCGAGTGCCAGGTGCGGCGGCAGCGCTCCAACACCCCCCTGCAGGCCCTGGTGCTGATGAACGACCCCCAGATGATCGAGGCCTGCCGCGTACTGGCCAGCAACACTTTGGCGACAAACCGCAGCGAACGGGAGGCGGCCCGCGAGGTCTTCCGTAGCCTGATCGGCCGGCAACCCACGACCAACGAGCTGGAGATCATCACCCAGTACTACGAGCACGAACTGAATTACTTCAGTGACAATCCCGTGGCTACCCTCGACTTCCTGAGCACCGGCTACCACGATACCGACCTGAGTGCCGGCCCGGCGCGGGTGGCGGCGCTGGCGCGGGTGGCGAATACGGTGATGAACTCGACGGAGGGGTATTATAAGAATTGAGAGAGAAGGATAGAAGCGATGACTGATCTAACACGCGCACATTACCGGGCTACCCGCAGGGAGTTCCTAAAAACCACGACCAAAGGGCTCGGCGGACTGGCACTCAGCAGCCTGTTGTTGCCGGGCGCCCCGATAGCTATCGGGACAGGTGCGGAGGTGATTCGAAAAACGAGTGGGGGAGGGGTGCTCGGTCAGCTTCACCACGCCCCCAAGGCCAAGCGGGTCATCTACCTTTTCCAGTCGGGGGCACCATCTCAGATCGAAACCTTCGACTACAAGCCCCTGCTGAACGAGCGGTGGGGGGAGGAAATTCCGGACAGCGTACGCGGCAATCAGCGGCTCTCGGGGATGCTGGCCAGTCAGTCGAGCTTCCCGCTGGTGGGCTCGCCCTTCGAATTTACCCGCCACCCCGAGACCGGGGGCTACTTCAGCTCGCTCATGCCCCATACGGCCAAGGTAGCTGGCGACATCTGCGTGATCAACAGCATGTACACCGAAGCGATCAACCACGAGCCGGCGGTGATCTTTATGCAGACGGGTAGCCAGCAGGTAGGGCGGCCCAGCTTCGGCTCGTGGATGAGCTACGGATTGGGAAGTAGTAACGAGAACCTGCCCGCATTCGTCGTCCTACTCTCCAAGGGGCGATCGGATACCCAAAGCCTGAATATGCAGTCGTGGGGCAGTGGCTTCCTGCCCAGTCACCACCAGGGCGTACAGTTCCGTAGCGGCAAAGACCCGGTACTCTACCTGGGGAACCCGGCCGGTATCACCCGTCAGGCGCGCCGGACCGAGCTCGACGTGCTCACCGCCCTGGACAAGGAACAGCAGCAGCACTGGGGGGACCCCGAGATCGACTCCAAGATCAGCCAGTACGAGATGGCCTACCGGATGCAGGCCAGCGTGCCGGAGATGACCGACTTCAGCGACGAGCCCGACTACATCTTCGACCTCTACGGGGAGGACGCCCGCAAGCCCGGCACCTTCGCCGCCAACTGCCTGCTGGCCCGTCGCCTGGCCG
>CAZKPE010000386.1:0-3051 GCA_964554545.1 uncultured Lewinella sp. | reverse complement strand
CCAACACCCTCATCGTCAAGCAGCACGACGGACCCTCGACCTACTACCGTACCCGGGTCGGCGGCGATATCCTCACCCCGGCTACTCAGCGCGCCACCCGGGTTCCCGAAGGCCACCCCGAGGGCTACCTGGAGGCCTTTGCAAATATCTACAAGAATTTCGCCGCCACCGTTAACGCCCGGATGGAAGGACGTGAACCGACCGAACTGGAAAGCGATTTTCCAACGGTACGGGATGGGCTGCGGGGGATGCGCTTCGTGGAGATCGTGGTGAATAATTCCCGGGGGAGCGAGAAATGGAGTAAAGTGGGTTAGACGGGCGGAGCCCGGGGGATGGACGCCTGCGGCGGGGGATGGAGGCCGCTATCGCGGATGGACGCGGTCACGCCTACCACGCCGGCCATCCATCCGCGCTAGCGGCCTCCATCCCCGGGCGAAGCCCGACCACCCCCGCCGCAGGCGTCTAACTTTCCAACTCCCGCTGCAAGGCCTCCAGCTCCACCCCCTTCGTCTCCGGCATCAGGAAGTACACAAAGGCTAACTGCCCCAGCATGCATACGGCGAAAAGCGCGAAGATCGGCCCTTCCCCGAAAGTGCTGGCCAGGAAGGGAAAATTACCGCCGATGACCGCCGCGAAGATCCAGTGGGTCGTACTGCCGAGGGATGCACCCAGCCCCCTGACCTCGTTGCCGAAAATCTCGCTGATGAACACCCAGATCACCGCCCCCTGCCCGATGGCGTGGCTGGCAATGAAAACGAATAACCAGATGGGAACGATCAGCCCCTCTAGATTGCCGGTGAAGAACGCCCAGCTCACGGCGGAAAGCGAAATGATGTAGCCGAACGTACCGATGTACATCAGGTTTTTGCGTCCGCTGCGGTCGATCAGGTACATACCGATGAGGGTGAAAACGACGTTCACCACACCGATGCCTACGGAAGATAGCAGGGCACTCTCCGTTCCCAGATTTGCCGATTCAAAAATGCGGGGCGCGTAGTAGATCACGGCATTGATGCCCGACACCTGGTTGAAAAATCCAAAGAGGAAGGCGTACAGGATCGGCCGATTGTAGCGACCGCTGAAAAAAGTGCCTAGCGCTACCGTTTCCCGCGAAACGTCAGAGGCTTCGATGCGGGCCAGCTCGGCTTCGGCGGTGCCGGGATTGATGCGTCGCAGGACGTCTAAAGCCTCATCGCGCAAGTCGCGCTTGATGACCAACCAGCGCGGGGAGCGGGGAACGAAAAATAGCAGGATCAAAAAGACCAGTGCCGGTATCACCTCTACTCCGAGCATCAGCCGCCAGTCGACCGCGTCGGCCAGGCCCACGATCAGGTAATTGCTGAAGTAGGCAAATAAGATACCTACGACCAAATTCAATTGGAAAGCCGCCACCAGTTGCCCCCTGACCCGCGCGGGCGCGACTTCGGTGATGTACAACGGCGCCACGACCGAACTCGCTCCAACTCCCAGTCCCCCCAAAAAGCGGAAGATGTTAAGCTGCAGCGGGTCCGCCGCCAGTGCTGAGCCGGCGGCCGAGACCAGATACAGGATGGCGATCGCAATTAAGGTAGCCTTACGCCCAAAGCGGTCGGCCGGCACTCCCCCGAAGATGGCCCCGATGACGGTTCCGTAAAGCGCCATGGCAACGATCTGTCCGATCGCCAGTTCGCTGAGCCCGAACTCGGCCTGGATGGCCTTTTCGGCCCCACTGATCACGGCCGTATCGAAACCGAAAAGAAATCCGCCAAGGGCGACGGTGATGGCCCAGGTCCAGACGCGGGAAGTATGCATGAGCGGGTATTGTCCGCCCAATGTAAGTCTAGCGGCTTACTTTCCCACGGGTACCGGAACCGTATTGGTCATCAGCCAGGGACGGTAAAGCGCGGCGCCGACGTAGAGCAGAGTATTCAGTACGACCCCGGGAATAGGCGCCTCCCCTTCCACCAGCCAGCTGAAGGCGATGATGCCGCCGATGTAGCTCGCGGCCAGGATGATGCCAAGAAGGCGGCTGCGGGGTATCACCAGCGCCACCACGATCAGCAGCTCGATAAGGCCGAGGATAATGGGGGCCGTCGTGCCCATCCCTTCGGTCATTTCTTCGGGGAGGGTGAATTTGAAGATGCCGCTACCGGCCAGTACGAAGCCGACCAGCCCGATGAGAATTAATCCGATACGTTCGCGATTCATGCCGTGGTGTTTGTTCAATGTTGAAGGTACAAACGCCACGACCCAGGGAACCGGCTACCTATTCCCCCGCTTTTTTGATTCCGAAGCCGCTTCTTCTGGCGATGATCCGCCCTTGCACCTGCGCGCCGCCGCCCGCATTTGCCGTTGAGTCAGTCAGTTCGTAGCGGTACAGCCGATAGGCCCCTTCTTCGGAAAGTGTCCAGCCCGCCCGTACCAGATAGGGTAGCGCGGAACTCAGTTCGCTCTCGTCAGCTTCGTCGGGCAACTGGATCGTTGCCGGCTCCACCAGCTCGACCAACTGCTTCGGCCAGCTGCGATCGGCCTCCAGGTAAGGATATACCTGCACCCAGAAGAAGAGCGAGGTGAGAACGCCGGAAAGGATACTGCCCCCGATGGCGAAGTCGCGGCGATCCCCGTAGATGCCGAGGGTAGCCAGCAGGCTGAAGATCCAGTAGGCCGCTCCCATCCCCAGCGCCGCCCGGAAGCCCGCACCCGGAAAGGCAAGCCCGCCCCCCGCCAACACCAGGAAGACCGCGATAAAGGCCAACACGAGGTGGATGACCACGGCGGACCGTACGTAGTCCCTCCAGGGATAATTGCGCTCGCTGAAGTAGAGCAGCATCTGCTTGCCGGCCACCACCGACAACAGCAACATGAAGAGCAGCGACTGGGCCAGCAGGGCGGCGATCAACCCCAGCCCGATGATCATCGAAAAAGGCTCGAGCTGCTTGGCCTTGAAGATCAGGTCGCGAATTCCGGCCAGCAGCCAGCCGGCCAGGGGCAACATACCCAGCAGACCGTAGTAGAGGAGATCGAGCACCCGGCTGTCCTCCTGCCCGTAGTACCAGTAGGTGCTCGCGTCCT
>CAZKPE010000385.1:0-3061 GCA_964554545.1 uncultured Lewinella sp. | reverse complement strand
TCATCTTCCGGTTGGACCTGGCGAAGCCCTTTCAGATCCCCTATGAGGAGACGGTGGCAAACTTTACCATCCCCCAGCAATTTGTCGGGGACCCCCCGAATAAAAACTGGCGTGTCGTGGTCGCCTTCGGCTATCCTTTTTAAAGAGTGTGCATAATCATCACATTTTCCCTGGGGAATTGCCGAACAAGCGGAACTATGCCTCCGTATAGCGGATAAACACCCCCAATGAGAGCCTTAACCTACCACGGGCAGGGCGACGTCCGCGTCGACACCCACCCCGATCCCGAAATTCAGCAGCCCACTGATGCCATCATCCGCATCACCTCCACGGCGATCTGCGGCTCGGACCTCCACCTCTACGACGGCTTCATCGCCATGATGAAGGCCGGCGATATCATCGGCCACGAGCCTATGGGGATCGTAGAAGAGATCGGCAGTGCGGTAAAGAATATCAAGAAGGGGGACCGGGTCGTGGTCTCCTTCACCATCT
Source organism: uncultured Lewinella sp. (assembly GCA_964554545.1). GTDB lineage: Bacteria > Bacteroidota > Bacteroidia > Chitinophagales > Saprospiraceae > Neolewinella. The sequence continues at coordinate 2,569 of CAZKPE010000385.1, read as the reverse complement.
CCTGCGGCCACTGCTGGTTTTGCGAGAATACCTTGTACTCCCTCTGCGACAACTCCAACCCGAAGCCGGAGAACGCCCGTAAGCAGATGGGCCACAGTCCGGCGGCCGTGTACGGCTACTCCCACCTGCTTGGGGGCATTCCCGGCGGGCAGGCGGAGTTCCTGCGGGTTCCCTACGCCGACCTGGGCACCATCAAGATCGAAAGCGACCTGCCGGATGAAAAGGTCCTCTTCCTGAGCGACATCTTCCCGACCGGCTACATGGCCGCCGAGCACGCCCAGATCGAGGAGGGCGACACCGTAGCGGTCTGGGGTTGCGGCCCCGTCGGATTATTCACTATGAAGAGCACCTGGATGATGGGGGCCGGGCGGGTCATCGCTATCGACCAGGTACCCGAACGCCTCGAAATGGCCCGGGAGCACTGCCAGGTCGAAACCATCGACTTCAGCGAGGAAAGCGACGTGGCCCAGAAGCTGATCGACATGACCGGCGGGCGGGGCCCGGATCGCTGCATCGATGCCGTCGGTGCCGAGTCCCATGCGAGTAATATGGTCTCGGCCGCCGCTGATAGTCTCAAGCAAACCGCTCACCTACAGAGCGATCATCCCTATGTGCTACAGCAGGCTATCCTGGCGTGCCGCAAGGGGGGGACGCTTTCCATTCCAGGCGTTTACGGTTCGAGTGCAGAAATTCCCATTGGGGCGGCCATGAACAAGGGGCTGACCTTCAAGATGGGGCAAACGCACGTACAGCGCTACCTCCAACCCCTGCTCGATAAGATCGAAAAGGGAGAGATCGACCCCAGTTTCCTCATTACCCACACCGAGTCGCTGGAGCATGCGCCGGCGATGTATAAGAAGTTCCGGGATAAGGAGGATGGATGCATCAAGGTGGTGCTTAAGCCGTAGCTCTAGCAGTATGGTCACCGTCCCCGCCCGCCTTTTTGAACTACCGAACGTCCGCGTCTTCTACCGGGATGCGGACGTCTGTATCCTGGCGAAGTCGCTAGACCAGGATCAGTACGAGCGACCAAGCTACACGAGCATGCACGTGCTCTCGGTGGTGCGGGAGGGACGGCAACGGATCGAAATCGCCGATGGACCGACGCTACAGATTCCTGCGGGCCGAGCCATCTTCCTTCGCCGGGGACTCTACACCATCACCGATCTAATAAGGGCTGAAACGGGTCAGTTCCGGGCCGAACTCCTCTACTTTTCCGGGAAAGGGATTGTAGACAGGACAGGCCACAAGGAAGCGTATGATCCGAAGCCGTTCTCCTTTATAACCGACTTACCCCGCAGCCGCGTCCGCGCCCTGCAATTGCTCGCTGACCTGCCCGGTATTTCGGCTACACTCGCCGCGCCCCACCGCCAAGACCCGGTGGCCTTCCTGGCCGACCACTTCGACAAGCCGCTCACCCTCGATGATCTGGCCTACTTAACCGGAATGAGCGTCTCCAGCCTTCAGCGACAGTTCCGCCGACAGACCGGCATGAGCCCCGGGGCCTGGATCACCCGGCAACGGATGGAGCGGGCCCGGCAACTCCTCCGCCAACCAGGCCATCGCGTCGCGCAGGTAGCCGCCCTGGTAGGGTACACGAGTACGAGCCACTTCATCGAGCGCTACCGGGCGGCCTACGGTCATACACCCCTGACCGAATCCCGGCATTTTACGGTGGGTTAGCCCCCTACATTTGTCGCAAAACCAAGCGACATGAACATTGCATTTTTAGGATTAGGGATCATGGGGAGCCGGATGGCGGCGCACATACTTGATGCCGGACACGACCTTACGGTCTGGAACCGAACGATCGACAAAGCCGCCCCTCTCGGCGACCGGGGAGCCAAGGTAGCCCAAACCCCAGAAGCGGCCGTAGCGGAAGCGGAGCTGGTGCTAACCATGCTGGCTACCCCCGGCGTCGTGGCCGAACTGATGTTCGAGGACGGATTACTGAAGTGGATGAAGGCGAACGCCATCTGGGCGGATGGCTCGACCGTTTCCCCGGCCTTCGCCCGTACAAGTGCGGGACAGGCCGATCGGGCGGGAGTACGCTACCTCGGCACTCCCGTAGCCGGCACCCGCGAACCCGCGGAGAAAGGGGAATTGAAGGTGCTGGTCGGCGGCCCCGCCCCGGTACTGGAGGAGGCCCGCCCCGCCCTGGAAACCTTCAGCGCGGGCATCGTCCACGTCGGCGAACAAGCCGATCGGGGGGCGGCCCTGAAGATCCTGATCAACGGGATGCTGGCGCAGAGTATGCTGGTCTTCAGTGAGACGGTAAAACTAGGGGAGGCGATGGGCCTGGACCAGCAGATGTTGCTAAAGGTACTGCCGGCTACCCCGGTGATCGCGCCATTCGTACGGATGAAGGTCGCGATGATGAGGGATGGAAACTACGGCGATGCCTCCTTCCCGCTAGAGTTGATGCACAAGGACCTGAACTTGGTCACGGAAACCGCCTACGAGGTCGGCCAGCCCACGCTTCTTGCCGCGGTCGCCCGGGAGGTATACGGCCAGGCGGTAGCTAGCGGTCGGGGGCGGGAGGACTTTGCGGCGGTGCATGGCTAGCCCC
>CAZKPE010000384.1:0-3084 GCA_964554545.1 uncultured Lewinella sp. | reverse complement strand
ATCTTAGCAGGGCCGGGGGTGAGGGCAAAACATATCCCAATGAAAAACTTCCAATTCCAAAACCCCACCAAAATAATCTTCGGCAAAGACCAGATCGCCAAGCTCCGCCAGGAGATCCCCGCCGATGCCAAGGTCCTCCTTCTCTACGGCGGCGGCAGCATCAAGCGCAATGGCATCTACGAGCAGGTCACCGAAACACTGTCCGAGCATCAGTACGTGGAATTCGGCGGCATCCCCGCGAACCCGGAATACGCCATTCTGATGGATGGGCTGCAGGTCATCCAGTCCGAAAACATCACCTACCTGCTGGCCGTTGGCGGGGGCTCGGTGATCGACGGGGCCAAGTTCCTCTCCGCCGCCGCCCTGTACGACGGCGAGGACCCCTGGACGATCCTTACCGACCGCATTTCCACCCAAACCGGTATGCCCTTCGGCACCGTTTTGACCCTGCCGGCCACGGGCTCGGAAATGAATTCCGGCTCCGTCATCACCCGGGCCGAAACGAAGGAGAAGCTGGCCATGGGTGGCCCCGGGCTCTTCCCCCGGTTCTCCATCCTCGATCCCCAGGTGATCCACTCCGTCCCTAAGCGCCAACTGGCCAACGGCATCACCGACGCCTTCACCCACGTGCTCGAGCAGTACCTCACCTACCCCACTCAGGCCCGCCTGCAGGACCGCATCTCCGAAAGCATCCTCCAGACCCTGATCGAGGTCGGCCCCCAAGTGATCGAGGACCCCACCGACTACTCCGCCGCCTCCGACTTCATGTGGTGCTGCACAATGGCCCTCAACGGGCTCATCCAGCAGGGGGTCCCCACCGACTGGGCCGTCCACGCCATGGGCCACGAGCTCACCGCCCTCTACGGCATCGACCACGCCCGCACCCTGGCCATCATCGCGCCGAGCCACTACACCTACAACTTCGCGGCGAAGAAGGACAAACTCGCCCAGTACGCCGAGCGCGTCTGGCACATCACCGGGGGCACGACCGAAGAAAAGGCCCGCGCCGCCATCGAGCGCACTGAAGCTTTCTTCCACCAACTCGGCATCGACACCAAGCTCTCGCAGTACACCAACGACTATCGGGGCACCGCCGAAGAGGTCGCCACCCGCTTCACCGACCGCGGCTGGACCGGCCTGGGCGAGCACCGTACCCTCACCCCCGATGACGCCCGGCAGATCGTGGAGATGGCCTACTAAGCTTTGGGCGGCAGCGTCAGCGGGGGAGAAGGGGCCCCCGGTGTAAGCCGGGTGCCGTGTAAGTTGGTAACTGAAAGCAATTCAGGGTGAATTTTGCTTTTTGAAAAAGCAATTTGGCTCTGATTTTGCTTTTTCAACCATCAATCCCAAGCTTATTCTGCTATGAGCTAATGTAGGATTCGCTAACCAACGGCCGACCATTGGTCTGCGTCTACATGGAAATGAAACCATGAGATACGCCGCGCTCTTTTTGCTCCTCCTGTCGCTAACTAGCTGTCAGGATGACGATGATACAGTACCTCCGTGCTTTGAAGGATTTCAGATCAGCGAAGCAGTAGCCCTGCCCCGGGGTGGCGTGATTACCTTGGTTGATGTGGTCTACGAGCCCTGTCCCTGCGATGTAATCTGCTTTTGGCAGGGGGCAATCGGGGCGGTGTTCCTCGTCGAAGGGCAACGCGACACCCTGTACCAAGCCGGCAATTATGCACCCAAGGAAAACGCCGGCCCGTTAGATAACCTGATCATTCTTGGTCGGGATACGGTAGAACTTCGGGAGGTCAATAGCGGCTACGAGTGTCCGACACGAAGCGACATTATGGGGCTGCGAGAGGAAGACTTTTGCGTGACCGTAGACGTCAGGTAAGTTATTGCGCGACCGCTACCGCCCCCACTCCGATGGCTCCTCCCCTACCCCCAGTAGCAATTCTCCGCCTCCGCTCACCCGCTCGAAGGGTAAGGACACCGAGCTCCAATCCATTCCATCTACGCTCGCCGATTTAATGTAAACCTCCTCCTCCGGCTCCCCCTCGACGCTAATCGTAAACCGCTCCCCGGCGTAGTAATCCGGGTGCAAATTGATGGTGATTTTCTTAAACACCGGCGTCGTGATCTCGTACGTCGGCTCCATCGCCGCGCTGCCGTCCACGCTGAATAGCCCGATCGCCATCAGCACGCCGAGCGCGCCCATCTGCCCCTGGTCCTCGTCGCCGTGGTAGCCGCCGTAGGGGGTCGTTTCGCCGTAGGTGTCCTTCACGGCCCGTACCCACTTCTGGCTGAGCTCCGGCGCGCCGGCCACATTGAACAGGTGAGCCATGCCCGTACCCGGCTGATTACCGTAGTCGACCCAGTTGGCGGCGTGCTGCTTGTCGGCGGCCTTGAGCCAGTCTTCGGCGGCCCGCTCGAAGCTCTCGTTTAGGCGTTTGACGTAAGTTTCCCGGCCGCCGTAGAGCGCCATCAGTCCCGGCAGATCGTGGGGTACGTAGTGGCTGTAGATCGCCGAATTCGCCTCGCAGAAGCCGCGGGCATTGAAGTCGTCGACCACGGGCGCGAAATCCTTTATCCAGCTGCCGTCCATCTCCCGGGGGTGCATGTAACCGGTGGCGGGGTTCCAGACCTTGCGGTAGTTTTGGGAGCGCTGCAGGAAGAAGGCATAGTCCTCCTCCTTACCGAGCTGTTTGGCGATCTGGGCGAGGCACCAGTCCTGGTAGGCGTACTCCAGCGTCATGCTCGCTCCGTCCTTATGTCCGCCCGGACCCGGTATCCCCTCCGGCACGTAGCCCCGCTCCTCGTAGTACGGCATCCCGCCCCCGAAGGCCGGCGTCCGGTGCTCGTAGCCGGCGTGGTCGCGGATGCCACCGACGAAGGCGTTCTTCCGGAGCCCTTCGTAGGCCGCCTCCACGTCGTAGTTCGTGATGCCCTTATTGATGGCCGCGGCGAAGAAGCTCACCGCCGGGTCGCCGATCATCACGTAAGTGTAGTTGCCACCGCTCGGTCCGCGGGGGATGAGCCCCCCGTTGCGGTACATATCGACCATGGTGTTGCAGAAGCCATCCATGATCTCCGGGTAGGCCAGCGACCAGAGTTGGTTGAGCGACCAGTGAGAGC
>CAZKPE010000383.1:0-3087 GCA_964554545.1 uncultured Lewinella sp. | reverse complement strand
TTTGGCTACCTTCTCTAGCGAAAAGTCTCCCAAGTCGACCGCCCCCGAGCTATCCTGTTTGAAGGCTACCCATTGTAAGCCTTTTATCAATTGAATTGGAGCCTCATCCGCTACCACTTCGATTCCGATGTTCTCACCGATGTTGAGCGGATTATTCGTGCCGAAGCTGATCGCATTTTTGCCATCTTTCTCGAGTTCGAGGGCTACCGATTTACGGATTTTCCGCTTGCCATCAGGTATTTTCTTAACGTTGAATCGCTGAGCGCGTATGTGCTGCATATCGTAACGGGCTGACTTGTTTTTACTGTTGGGTAATACCGCAGTTTTACTGAGGTAACCCTAGTACAATGAAATTAACCCAAAGGGGTGATTTCTCTCCTAGCTGAAGTGGTCTTCGGTAGATGCAAATGCAAATATCTACGTAGTGATCTCGTAAACTAGTTGCCGTCATCACCGCACGGATGCGATTCGTACCTTACTGGGCATGCGATTCCTCCTCGTTTTTGGGCTCCTTACCAGTATGTTCTCCTGCTCCGACCAGGACAGCACCCGCGGCAGCGCCCCCCACCCCAATCTCCTCCTCGTCATCGCCGACGACGTCAGCTATCCCCACCTGGGCGCCTACGGTACCGACTGGGTCACCACCCCCGCCTGCGACCGCATCGCCGCCGAGGGCTTCACCTTTATGCAAGCCTACACCCCCAACCCGAAGTGCGGCCCCTCCCGCTCGGTGCTGCTCACGGGGCGCAACCCCTGGCAACTGGGTCCGGCCATGAACCACATCGCCATCTGGCCGGATACGCTGGGTACGATCTGGGAGGCACTGGACCGGGCCGGCTACCACGCGGGCTTCACCGGCAAGGGCTGGGCCCCGGGCGACCCCGGCGAGCGCGACGGACAAAGGCGGCAGCTGACCGGACGCGGCTACCACGACCACAAGCTCACGCCCCCCACCCCGGCAATATCAAATAACGACTATGCGGCCAATTTTGGAAAATTCCTACAAGATCGCCAGCCCGACCAGCCCTTCGCCTTCTGGTACGGCTCCCTGGAACCCCACCGGGCCTATGCCTTCGGTAGCGGCGTGGCGGTGGGCGGCAAGTCCCTGGATCAGATCGACCGGGTGCCCGCCTACTGGCCCGATACCGACAGCGTGCGCCACGATCTGCTCGACTACGCCCTGGAGATCGAGCACTTCGACCGTCACCTCGGCCGGATGCTGGATACGCTGGAAGCCCACGGCGAGCTCGACAATACCCTCATCATCGTCACGGCCGATAACGGGATGCCCTTTCCCCGGGTGAAGGGGCAGCAGTACCACGATAGCCATCACTTACCCTTCCTGGTGCGGCTGCCGGGGGGAGTGGGCGGCGGAGCGCAGGTGCAAGCAGTAACCAATTTCAATGATGTAGCCCCTACCCTAGCCGATTACGCCGGTCTCGGCGAAGATGCCCTAACCGAAATGAAGCCCTTTCAGGGTCGTTCCCTGCGTCCCCTGCTGGATGGGGAGGTGCCCGACGACTGGCCCGATCACATACTCTTCGCCAAGGAACGCCACGACGTAGGCCGACCGGGCGATCACGGCTACCCTATTCGCGGCATTCGGGAGGGGGACAAACTTTTACTGGTCAACTACGAGCCCCAGCGCTGGCCCGCCGGCGACCCGCTTACCGGCTACCTCAACACCGACGGCAGTGCCACCAAGAGTGTCATCCTCCACCAGCGGCGCAACAGTGACCCCACCTACTGGGAACTGAACTTCGGCCGACGGCCCCCGATCGAGTTTTACGATCTGACTACCGATACGGACTGCGTACATAATCTGGCCGGAGACCCCGACTACGCCGCCGACATCGAACGGATGCGCACCCGCATGGAAAACGAACTGGCTGCCCAGGGGGACCGCCGGATGCTCGGCAGAGGCGCGGAATACGAAGCCTTCCCCGTAGCCTGGGAGAATCAGCGGGGCTACTACGAGAAGTTCGTGGCGGGGGATACGGTGGCGGCACCGTGGATATTCGTGGATGATTATGAGTCGTTGCTGCCGCAGTAAGGGGGGGTTAACCACGGATTTATTCACGGATTATTGTGGCGGCGGATATCACGTACGTCAGTTCGCTCGTCGATAGTGATGCATTCGATGCCCGTCATACCGGCGTAGTCCTCGAGCTGTTCGGCGGTCACGCTCTGGCTGAAGCAGGTGTGGTGGGCCCCGCCGGCGTAGATCCAGGCTGCGATGCCGGTCTCCATATCGGGGTGGGGCTCCCACAGTACTCGGGCTACGGGGAGCTTAGGCAGCTCGGCATCCGGTTTTCGGGCCGTGACCGTATTGACGACCAGCCGGAAACGATCACCCAGGTCGACGACCGAGGCATTCAGGGCGGGGCCGGGTGAGCCGGTGAAGACCAAGCGGCAGGGGTCGGTCTTGCCTCCGATGCCGAGTGGGTGGCAGGCGATGCGTGGCTTGTCCTTGGTAATACTCGGGCATATCTCCAGCATGTGGGCACCGAGTACCGCTTCCCGCCCGGGCGCGAAATGGTAGGTGTAATCTTCCATGAAGCTATTGCCGCCGGGGAGGCCCCGCCCCATCACCTTCATCGTGTGGACCAGCGCGGCCGTCTTCCAGTCTCCCTCCGCCCCGAAGCCGTAGCCGGCCGCCATCAGCCGCTGCACGGATAGTCCGGGTAGCTGGGCCAAACCGTGCAGGTCTTCGAAGGTGGTCGTGAAGGCGGTGTAGCCCCCCTCCCGCAGGAAGTCGCCGATACCGAGTTCGTATCGGGCACTCGTTTCCAGGTGGGAACGGCGTTCACCATCGGGGCGCACGTTTTCCGCTAGGGTATAGGTCGTGGCGTATTCGTCCAGTAGGGTACGTACGCGATCCTCCGTTACCGCCGCGATACGCTCGACCAGATCGCCCAGCCCGTACCCGTCGACTTCGTAGCCGAAGGTCAGTTGGGCGGCCACTTTATCCCCTTCGGTCACGGCAACATTGCGCATATTGTCACCGAAGCGGGCCACCTTCATTCGCCGTTCGCTGTGTCTTCCGAGGGCAACCCGCGTCCAATTTCCCAGTTTTGATTGCACCTG
>CAZKPE010000382.1:0-3105 GCA_964554545.1 uncultured Lewinella sp. | reverse complement strand
CTTTATTGACCACGTCGAAGCTCGTCCAGCCCTTCGGCTTGTCGATGAGGAACATAGCGCCCTCGGCAAAGGCGAAGGGGGGCTCGGTGGCGGCGGGTAGCATAGGCAAATCAGGCAGCGAAGGTGCGGACGGCCAGTACGATCAGGGCCACCGCGAAACAGTAATAGGCAAAATACTTCAGCTCCGCCTTTTTGACCAACTTGATCATCCAAAGGCAAGCCACGATGCCGGTACCGAAGGCGGCCAGGAAGCCTACCAGTAGCTCCACCGCCGAGGTGGTGGCCGTGAACTCCCCGTCCAGTAGGTCTTTCGCCATCTTTCCGAGGATCAGCGGTACCACCATCAGAAAGGAAAAGCGGGCGCTCTTCTCGCGGTCGATGCCCAGCAAAACGCTCGTCGAAATGGTCGCTCCCGAACGGCTGATGCCCGGCAGAATAGCGATGGCCTGAGCAATGCCGATCAGGATAGCGTCGACCCAGTCCACGCTCTTTTCGGTACGCCTGGCGCGGTCAGCCAGGAAAAGCAGCAGGCCGGTGACGATCAGCATGAAGGCCACCAGCACGATCTGCCGATCAAAAAGGGTGGTGAGGAGTTCGTCAAACATCAGGCCGACCACTGCGGCCGGGATCATACTCACGATAATGAGGACCGAGAACTTCGTCCCCTCATTCCACCGGAAGCGGAAGAGGTCGCTTAAAATTTCAGCAATGTCTTTTCGGAACACCACTACTGTAGCCAACGCCGTGGCCGCGTGCAGGGTGACCGTCATGAGCATACTTTCCGCCGCCAGGCTATCGTCCTGGAAGAGCCATTTGGTCAGTTCCAGATGGCCGCTGCTGCTGACCGGCAAAAATTCGGTCAGGCCCTGGACGATGCCCAGCACGAGTGCACGCAAAAATTCCGACACGGCTTACTTTTTAAAGATCGCGAAGGTGGTCACGCCCAGGCCGGCCAGAATGACGATCGGGGCCAGGGTGATGCGGCGGAAACTGTAGATGACGTCCTCATCAAATACGCTGGGATCGTCGCCACGGCCACCCGTCATCAGCAGAAAACCGATGACGATGAGGGCGAATCCACCGGCGAGCCACAGATAAGTGTCCCGACCGAATACGAGTGGGAGCTGCCGCTGCTTGGGCTCCACCCGGATTTGGCTGCGTTTGGGGGTGGCGACCTTCCGCTCGGATACGACCACGGGCTCGGCGGTGCGCGCGGTACGGGTCTTGGACTTCTTGCGTTTACTCATGTAGGGTCGCGGTTCGGCGGCGGGGCGAAGGTACAGGTTTTTCTAGTTAAAATTGGTTAGCCCACAGAGCCGCCTTTGGCGGAGCGCAGAGTTTGGCACAGAGTTGCTCAGAGGAATACGCCTCTGCGGGCGACCTTCGTAAATTACTCCACCAAGTAACTCCCCATGACAACGCTTTTTTCTTTTCTATTACCGATCCTCCTCTGCACCTGCGTCCCCGCCCAAATGCTCGCCCAGATGAGCGATGCGGAAGACCGGGGTGACGACTACGGGGCCGGACCCTACCCCCAACTCATTATCCGGGGGGTCACGCTGATCAACGGGAACGGGGCCCCGCCGCTGGGCCCGGTGGATATCGTCATCGAAGGAAACCGGATCGTTTCGGCGGACGCGGTAGGCTTTCCCGGCGTAGAAATCAATTCCCAGCGGCGGCCTAAGCTAAAGGACGGCGGACGGGAAATTGATGCAAGCGGCATGTACGCCCTCCCCGGTTTTGTGGATATGCACGGCCACACCGGCGGTCGGGCCCAGGGTACCACCCCAGACTATGTCTATAAGCTATGGCTCGGTCACGGGATAACGACCGTGCGGGAACCGGGCAGCTTCAACGGGCTGGAGTGGACGCTGGCGCACAAACGGCGGTCGGAGGCCAACGAGATCGCCGCACCCCGCATCTTCGCCTACACGGGCTTCGGGATGGGACGGGAAGAACCCTTTACCAATGTGGAAGATGTCCGACAGTGGGTACGGGAGAACAAGGAGAAGGGAAGTGACGGCATCAAATTCTTCGGTGCCCGACCGGAATTCATGCAGGCGGCCCTGGAACTGAACAAGGAACTCGGCCTGCGCAGCGCCATGCACCACGCCCAACTCAATGTCGGTCGGTGGAACGTATTGCACTCGGCCCGGGCGGGGCTGACGAGCATGGAGCACTGGTACGGCCTGCCGGAAGCCCTCTTCGCCGATCGTACCGTACAGGACTACCCCGTGGATTACAACTACCAGAACGAGCAGCACCGCTTCGGGGAGGCCGGCAAACTCTGGCAACAGGCCGCCGAACCCTTCAGCGAGCACTGGAACGCGGTGATGAACGAACTGCTGGAGCTGGACTTCACCCTCAACCCCACCTTTAATATCTACGACGCCAACCGCGACGTAATGCGCGCCCGCAACGCCGACTGGCACGATGAGTACACCCTGCCGACCTTAATGCGCTTCTATGCACCCAGCCGCATCAGCCACGGCAGCTACTGGCACAATTGGGGTACCGAGCAGGAGGTGGACTGGAAGAAGAACTACGAGTTGTGGATGACCTTCGTGAATGAGTACAAGAACCGCGGCGGCCGGGTGACGGCGGGCTCCGACAGCGGATACATCTACCAGCTCTACGGTTTCGGCTACATCCGGGAGCTGGAGCTGCTGCGGGAAGCCGGCTTCCACCCCCTGGAGGTCATTCGGGCGGCCACGTTGAACGGAGCGGAAACCCTGGGCGTAGCCGACGAGATCGGCACCATAGAACCGGGAAAATTGGCCGACATCGTACTGGTTGGCGAGAATCCGCTGTCGGATCTGAAAGTGCTCTACGGTACCGGCGCGACCCGACTGACCGAAGATAACGAAGTGACCACAACGGAAGGGATCCGCTACACGATCAAGGACGGCATCATCTACGACGCCGTGAAGCTTCGCCAAGCCGTGCGCGAAATGGTCCGGGAAGCAAAAGAGGAGTAGCCTCCCTAGGACCAAAGCTCGGCGATGGAGGCGGCAATGTCCTCCAGATGGTAGCGCACGGTGCCGGAGTAGCGGGAAGCGCCGCGGCCGGCCAGCCGCTCGATAGCCTTCAGCTCGGCCCGGGCCA
>CAZKPE010000381.1:0-3112 GCA_964554545.1 uncultured Lewinella sp. | reverse complement strand
ATGCTGAAGAGCTACCCGGACATCTACGTGGTCGCCGACGAAATCTACGAGCACATCAATTTCACGGACAACCACGTCAGTATCGGAACCTTCCCGGAAGTGGCCGACCGGACCATCACCGTCAATGGATTCTCCAAAGGCTTCGCCATGACCGGCTGGCGACTCGGCTACCTCGGCGCGCCCCAGGAAGTGGCATCGGCCTGCAGTAAGCTGCAGGGACAGAGCACGAGTGGAGCAAATAGCATCGCCCAGGCGGCGGGTGCCCACGCCCTGAACAGCGACCTGGAACCGACCCGGAAGATGAAGGAAGCCTTCGCGCGGCGTCGGGAGATCGTGATTGACGGACTGGAGCGCATTTCTGGATTACGCGTGAACCGACCGCAGGGAGCCTTTTATATTTTTCCGGACGTGAGCGCCTTCTTTGGAAAGTCAGCCGGTGAGTACACCATCAATAATGCCGATGACCTGGCGGAATATCTGCTCCTGCAGGCTCACGTGGCCACGGTGACTGGGGATGCTTTCGGCGCACCGGAGTGTTTGCGGATCAGCTATGCGGCAAGTGAGGAGCAGCTTAGGGAGGCAGTTCGGCGAATGGAAAATGCGTTAACTGCGCTTCAGTAGCCGGCTACGTCGTCGTCGGGGTTGCGGGGGTCGGCGGCGGTTTGCAGGCGGCCGTCGGGGAGGACCTGGATGGCTTTGATGACGGCCATGGAGTTGACTTCCCTGAGCTCATAGCCCATTGCCACCAGGCTGTCGGCCACCGCTGGGGAGAAAGCTTCCGGCTCGTGCAGGATCTGATCCGGTAACCACTGGTGGTGGAAGCGGGGGGCGGCCACGGCTTCCGGCAGCGGCATACCGTATTCGGCCACGTTCAGGAAGGTCTGCAGCACGGCCGTGATGATGGTGGAACCGCCGGGAGCCCCGAGTATCAGGAACAGCTCTCCGTTGCGCTCGATGATCGTGGGGGTCATGCTTGAAAGCATCCGCTTGCCGGGCGCGATGGCATTGGCCTCCTTGCCCACCAGCCCGAACATATTCGGCACCCCCGGCTTGGCACTGAAGTCGTCCATCTCGTTGTTGAGGAAGAAGCCGGCCCCGTCCACCATTACCTTGCTGCCGAAGTTCCCGTTGAGGGTGGTGGTGATACTTACGGCATTGCCCAGGCTATCGACGATGCTGATGTGGGTGGTCTCGAAGGTCTCCTTCATGGCGATCTGACCGGCCAGAATGGCGGCGGAGGTGCCGGCGCTGTCGGGGCGGAAGTCGGCCATTCGCTGGCGGAGGTAATCGTCATTGAGAAGGCTATCTACAGGCACGGGGTAGAAGTCGCTATCGCCCAGATATTCGGCCCGGTCGGCATAGGCGCGGCGCATGGCTTCCACCATGAGTTGCACCGAAGGGAGAGAATGAAAGCCGTAGTCACCCAAAGGAAAATCCTCGAGCATCTTGGTCATCTGGGCCAGGGCCACGCCGCCGCTGCTGGAGGGGGGCATGCTGATAATTCGGTAGGGCCCGTACTGCTTGGTGATTGGAGCTTTCCACTTCGCTTGGTAGCCAGCCAGGTCTTGGGTGGTGATGAGTCCGCCGCCACCCGCCATTTCGGCGGCGATAAGTCGGGCCGTTTCACCCCGGTAAAAGCCATCCCGGCCCTCAGACTGTATCCGGCGAAGGGTGGCGCCCAGTTCGATTTGTTGCACCTGCGTCCCCGCCCGAACGGTGGTGTCGGAAAAGGGGGTAGCATCATTCAACTTCACGAAATCGTCGTGGTAGCGCTTAATGCGGTTGACTTCGGATTCGCTCAGCCGGTAGCCTTCCTCGGCGTAGCGGATGGCGGGGGTAACGAGGTCGGCGAAAGGGAAACTCCCGAAGCGCTCGTGCATGGCGGTGATGCCGGCTACCGTTCCGGGCACCCCGACCGCGAGATGACCGAGCGTGGAGCGGCCCGCTACTACATCGCCTGCCTCATCTAAGTACATGTCCCGGTCAGCGGCGGCCGGTGCCGTTTCCCGGTAATCGAGGGTGATCGGCTCACCGCTTGCCGGGCGGTACACCAGGAAACCACCACCACCAAGGTTGCCCGCCCGGGGGTATACTACCGCCATGGCGAGTTGCATGGCCACCGCCGCGTCAATGGCGTTGCCTCCCTCGCGCAGCACTTCTTCCGCTACCCGCGTCGCCAGGGGATGGGGTCCTACGACGGCGGCGGTCTCGTAAACGGCGGCTTTTTCGGCGGTATAGTCCACTTCCGGGAATTCTTCGCGGCAGGAAAAAAGGGAAAGTAGGACGGCGGCGAACAGGAGACGCATAGCGGGGTTTTGCCGGTTAAAGTACGGCACCGCCGATCTATGCAAACAACCGATCATTTACTGATGGTCCGCCCCGCCAATTTCGGCCGGGCGAGCGAGACCGTAGCCGACAATTCATTCCAGGAGCCCGTGGCCGGGGAGAGCTTCGACGAAATTGGAGTCCGGGCGCGGGAGGAATTCGACCGCTTCGTCGGCGTGCTGCGGGATGGCGGGCTCAGGATTACCATCGTAGAGGACACCGATACCCCGGTCAAGCCCGATGCCGTTTTTCCGAACAATTGGTTCTCCACCCACGCCGATGGCACCCTGATCACCTATCCCACTTGCTGGCCCCAGCGCCGACTGGAACGCCGGACGGACGTGCTCGAGCTTTTACGTACCTATTACACCGTCACCGACCACCTGGACCTGACCGGCTGGGAAGAAGAGGAACGCTACCTGGAGAGTACCGGAGCCATCCTGCTCGACCGCGAAAAAAAGATCGCGTACGCCTGCTTGTCTCAGCGTTGTGACCAACAGGCGGTCTACGACTGGTGCGCACGGATGGATTACCAACCCATCACCTTCCACGGCACCGACCAGCGCGGGAAGACGGTCTACCATACCAACGTGATGATGGCCCTGGGTACCCGCCACGTGATCGTCTGCCTGGACGCCGTGACCGATGAGGGGGAGAAAAGTAAACTGACGGAAAGCCTGATCCTTTCGGGGAAGGTCATCGTCGGGCTTTCGCACGATCAGATGGACCAGTTCGCCGGCAACGCCCTGGAAGTACGGACCCGCTTCGGACCGGCCTGGGTGATGTC
>CAZKPE010000380.1:0-3148 GCA_964554545.1 uncultured Lewinella sp. | reverse complement strand
GAGGAGGCCAAGCAGTACTTCGGGGAAAACGGCAACGGACTGCACCTGATGTTCAACTTCTACGTCAATCAGTACCTCTTCTACGCCCTGGCCAGCGGCGAAGTGGCTCCCCTGCGCGAGGCCCTCGAAAAGACGGCCGACATCCTGCCCATTTCCCAGTGGGCCCACTTCCTGCGCAACCACGACGAGCTCGATCTGGGGCGGCTGACCGACGAGCAGCGGCAACGGGTCTTTGATGCCTTCGGGCCGGAGGAAAATATGCAGCTCTACGAACGCGGCATCCGCCGCCGGCTGGCCCCCATGCTCGGCGACCGCAAGCGGATCGAGCTGGCCTACAGCCTCATGTTCGCCCTGCCCGGCACCCCGGTGATGCGCTACGGCGACGAGATCGGCATGGGCGACGATCTCTCGCTGGACGAGCGCAACGCCGTACGCACCCCCATGCAGTGGAGCGACGCGGAGCACGGCGGCTTCTCGGCGGCCGAGGAAACAGAGCTGGTCCACCCGGTGATCGACGAGGGGGCCTACGACTACCGGCTGCTGAACGTAGAGGAACAGCTCCGCAAACCCGACAGCCTGCTGAACTGGACCAAGCGGATGATCCTGCTGCGCAAGGAGTGTCCGGAAGTCGGCTACGGGGAGTGGGAAATCCTGGATACCGACCACCCTTCGGTCCTCCTCATGCGCTACACCTACCGCCACACCGCCCTGCTGATCGCCCACCATTTCGGGGCCGAACCTTTGGTGATCGACATACCCACCGATGAGGAGGAGCCCCTGCCGCTGATTGACCTCATCGCGCCGGAACGTGTCGAGGTCGGCGAGGACGGCAGCTACTCGATCCGTCTGGGCAGCTACGGCTACCGCTGGTTCCGCTACCGGGGCGTGAAGCCGGTCATGTCGGGTAAACAATGAGGAAGCGCCCGCGCTTTATCCTCGCTACCCCCTTAGCCTATGCCGACAACGACCCTGCAGGATCTCTTCCACGATTCCGAATTTACCGATACCCTCACCGCCGTCCTCCTACCCGCCTACCTGCCCCAGCAGCGCTGGTTCACGAGTAAGGGCAAGCGGATCACGGGCTGCGCGGTGGCGCGGTACGTGGCCGTAACCGCCGACACCGGCATCGCGCTGATCGGAGTCGATTTCGGGGACGGTAGCAACGAACTCTACCAGCTCCCCCTGGCCCTGAATACCGACACGGCCGCCCGCGAACGCATCAGCAAAGAGCATCCCGGACTGGTCCTGGGCGAGATCACCGGTACCGGCCTGCTAAGCGATGCCGTGCCCCGCCCCGACTTCCGGGCGGCCCTCTACGAGATGGTACAGCGGGGGGTAAAGCAGGGGAGGGTAAGCGCCGAAGCCGGTAAAATCCTAAAGCAGTCGGCCCCCGAAGCCACCAGCGTAGTGCCGGCCATCGACACCAGCAATACGGCCATCGTCTACAACGATGCTTTCTTCTTCAAGCTCTTCCGCAAGCTCGATCCGGGCATCAATCCCGACCTGGAGCTGGTCCGCTTTCTCTCCGAGCACACCGACTTCGACCACTGTCCGGCCTACGGGGGCAGCCTGGGCGTGGGGAGCCCCGACGAGGCCGACTACCTCAACCTGGGCATGATGAGCGGCAAGATCACCAACCGGGGGGATGCCTGGTCGCTCTTCCAGGAGCTTACCGGGCGGTACTTTCAGGAGGGCGCCCCGATAGCTATCGGGGCAGGTGCAAAGCAAACCGCAATCGAAAGGGCCCGTCTGCTCGGCCGCCGTACCGCGGAAATGCACCGGGCGCTGGCCTCCGCCGGTCCCGACCGGCCCGACCTGGTCCCCGAAGACCTCAGCGCGGACTACCGCCAGGAGATCACCGACGCCGCCCTGAAGTTGCTCGACCGCCAGCTCCGGCAACTCGGCGATCGCCTGGATGACCTGGGGGGGGACACGAAGGATTTGGCCCAGCGCGTTATCGACGCCCGCCCAGCCCTGGAAAAGAAACTCAGCGAGCTCCGGCAGCGGCAGATGACCGCCCAGCTGACCCGCATCCACGGCGACTACCACCTGGGGCAGGTGCTAACAACCGATGACGACTTCGTCATCATCGACTTTGAAGGCGAACCCCTGCTGACCATCCCCGAACGCCGGCGGAAGCGGCCGCCCCTGAAGGATGTGGCCGGTATGGTCCGCAGCTTTCACTACGCGGCCCAGGGACAGTTGCTGCTCAACCCCGAGCGGTATGCCGGTCAGGATTTAAGCGCCCAGGCCGAGAGTTGGTATGCTGACGTAAAGGAGGCCTACCTCTCCGCCTACTTTACATCCTGCGGCCCCGCCCGCTTCCTGCCCGCAACGGAGGCCGATCGCCAGGCGCTGCTGGAGCTGTTCATGCTTGAAAAAGCCGTCTACGAGGTCGCCTACGAGCTCAACAGCCGGCCAAGGTGGCTACCCATTCCCCTACGCGGCGTCCTTTCCCTGGTCCACTGATCCCACCAGAACGCTATGCACATTGCCCTTTTCGGCTACGGGAAGATGGGAAGACTGATCGACGAATTGGCTACGGCCGACGGCGATACGGTCACGCACCGGGTCGACGAAGACACGCGTAAATCTATCCGCCCCGCTGACCTTCAGGAGACCGACGTCATCATCGACTTCAGTCGCCCCGAGGCCGCCGTGCCGAACATCCGCTTTGCCCTGGAGGCGGGCGTGCCGATCGTGGTCGGTACCACCGGCTGGCTGGAGGAGCTGCCCGCGCTGACTGAAGAAGTAAACCGGGCGAAGGGGAGCCTGTTTTGGGCGGCTAACTTCAGCGTCGGCGTCCACCTGTTCTTCGCCACGGCTCGGGAGCTGGCCGCCCGCTTCGCCGACCGACCCGACTATATCTGTACCATCGAAGAGACCCACCACACCACCAAAGTCGACGCCCCCTCGGGCACGGCCCTCCGATTGCAGGGCTACGTAGCCGGGGTTCTGGGCAGCGCTCCGCCCATTATCGCCCACCGGGAGCCACGGGTGCCGGGTACTCATCTGCTGCGCTTTGCCAGCGGGATCGACCGGGTCGAGCTGACCCACGTCGCCGAATCGCGGGAGGGGTTCGCCCGGGGAGCCCTGCAGGCCGCCCGCTGGCTGCCGGGGCGAACCGGGGTGTTCACCATGGAAGATT
>CAZKPE010000379.1:0-3159 GCA_964554545.1 uncultured Lewinella sp. | reverse complement strand
TTGATGGCCGTATTCAGGGAGATGCGCCGCAAAAAACTCCTCACCCCCTCCGCCTGCCGCCAGATACGCTGCGGGTCCCAGTTAAAACGCTGGTTGATGCTGACGTTGTCGGTACGGATGAAGGTGTTGCTGAATACGCTCACCCGGATGTAGTCGGCGATATCCGGAAAGGGCGACAGCACGATCTCGTTCGGCTGAATGCGCCCGTCGTTGTTGTACAGACTGTCCTGCCAGATGTACTGCCCCTGCCCTGGGCCCACGTAGAGGTACTGAAAGTCGACCCGCGGTTCCTGCCCGCTACCGACCTGGTAGGTGGTCTGGCTCGTGAAGGCCCGCTTCAGCGCCTCGGCCCGCACGTCGAAGCGCCCCAGGAAGGTGCCCGTCGGCCGGTCGTCGACGAGCTCCGGGGCTAGCACGTCGAGATCGCGGTAAGTGAAGTTGCCCCCCAGTTGAAGGCCGCGGCCCGCCCGGTATTTCCCCTCGGCGCTGACTTCCCGGGCAATGCTGCTGCGGCGTAGCTCGGTCGGCTCCGGCAGTTTGTCGTCCCGCTGATTCGCGCTGAGCAGGAAGGAGAATTTTTCCGTCGTCGGGGCGGCCAGGGAAAGCACGTATTTATCGTACTGGAAGGAGAGGGGAGAGAGGGTATCCCCGTCCAGACTCCGCCTTACACTCCGTTCCCCGTTATAAGCCGCCGCCAGTTCCCACCCACCGAGATTTACGAATTTCTTACTTAGCCGCGCGTTCGGTCGCCGAAAACTGCCCCGACTTTCCCGGTCTTCACTTTCCAGTTGACTTATGCCGCCGACCACCGACCAGCCACTCACCGCCGCCTGCAGTACGCCCTCGTGCCGCCGCCCCCGGTAGTCTTCGCCGCGGGAAAACTGCTCGTAGTCGTAATCCAGCCGCCCGATGCCCCGCTTAACCAGCCCGAGCCCGCCGCCCGCCAGTTCTTCGTTGGCCGCTTCGGGGCGGATGGTACTCAGGCGATTGCTCAGGTTCCAGTTCCGGTAGAATTCCGGGGATCGGTAGGGGTTGATGAAGTTGAACGACTCCTCCACGAATTCGTAGCGTGCCCGCCCCGCCACGGCCCAGCCACTGCTGTCGCTACCGAGGGAGATCGTCCGGTCGGCGTCCACCCGCAGGGCGTGGCCAACGTCGTCATCGCTGTTGAGATCGCTGAAGCGGTTCAGGTCGACCCGACTCCGACTTCCCTCTATCCGCACGCTGCCTTCCCCCTTGAAGTCGTAGCTGCCCCCCGCCGCGAAGAGCTGCTGCTGCCGCGGGGCCACGATGTCGATCTCCGGCGCGAAACGGCCCAGCGGCTGGCAGTTGTCATCGTAGCCGACGAAGACGTACACACGCTCGTTATCCTGCCGCTCGGGGTCCAGGTCGTAGGGCCCGCCCCCGCTTCCCCGGTCGGTGAAGGTGGCGACGAAGCGGCCCAGCTCCGGGTCGTTGCTCTGCACCAGGTAAGTCTGGTCCACTGGGCAATCCAGCGTCGTATCCCGCAAAGCATAGGTAGTCCGCAGTTCCTCCCGCCCCTCCAGGGTGTCGATGCTGGAAATGGCGATGCCGTCGGGGTTGTCCCCCTCCAGACTCAGTTGCTCCCGTTGTTCAGCGGTCAGTTCCAGGTCGCCGGTGGCGGTCTTGCTGTCCTGCTGGCTATAGAGGTTGACGTAGCCGGTCCAGCGCCCCCGTTCGTAGCGGCTGCTGCCCGCCGTGAGGGTGCGTACGTAACGCTGGTCGGCGTATTCATACTCGGCCACGATACGGCTGTCGCGGGTGATCAGGCGGCGGGGCGTGAAGGTCAGTTCGGCCAGGTTGTAGTCGATCACGTAGTCGGCGTCGAGCCCCCGCACGAGCAGTTCGCCATCCAGGAAGATACGCTCCGTACCGGCCAGAATGATCAGGAAGCGCTGCGCCCCGTCGCCGGTCAGTTTGTACGGCCCCTGGTTGCCCTCTCCCGGGCTGATGTTTTGGCGGATGAACTGTCCCCGGGCTACGGCCACGCTGGCGCTATTGCTCCAAATTCCCCTCACCCCCGACCCCTCTCCGGGGGAGAGGGGAGCCTCGTCCCCTGTGCTGGTTGTGAAGGTGGCCCCCTCCAGCTTTTTGTAGTAGCGCATGAAGTAGCCGTCCGGGTTGCGCAATTCGTAGTCCCCGGCGGTGAGTTGGCTACGGTCCTTGCGCAGTTGGATGTAGATGCGGTCGAATTCCCGTAGTTGCTGGGTCGTCCCCTCGGGCTGCACGGGCAGGTTCTCGTCGGTGATGGCGGCTGACACCTCGATGCCGTTCCCCAATTCCCCGTTCAGTTGGAGGTTGAAGGCCGAGTTCAGCACCAGGTCCTGCCGGTTCCCGAAGCTGATCGCCCGGCTAAAGCTCCCCCGCGTCTGCACCTTGGTGTCGTTATCCAACAGGCCCGACCGCACGTAAGGATCATACGCTCCGATCACCAATCCGATTTCTTCCCGCTTCAGCTCGCTGCTGTCGATCAGCCGTATCCGCTCGTCCAGCGCAAAGGGTAGGGCGCGGTAGCGCAGGTGCAATGAATCCGGTAAATCCGAAGAACGCCACCGTAAGTACCGCCCATCGAGTCGATAGGCCGATTCCGGTACCCGTATCCCCTCCGGCGTGAAGATGTCGAGACTTCCCGGCGCGATCGTCAATGAATCCACCAGCAGCCCCGCCCCCTCTACCGCTACAGTTCGTTCCCGCACGTTGGATAGCTCCGACGATTGACCGTACCCACTCGCACAGCCCACCACCAAGACCCACCAAAATAGCGCACGCACGGACAAACCTAAAGGGGATAATCATTCACGACCACGAAGGTACCGGACACCACCACACCCCCCTAACGTGGCCCGGACACATCGCCGTGTCCATCCGCGTAGCGGCATCCATCCCCGGCCAACGGCCGTCCGCTGGCGCGAAGCGCCTACAACATTCCCTTCGTACTAGGCAACCGCATATTCTCCACATCCCGCCGCTTCGCCATTTTAATACTCTTCGCAAGCCCCTTGAACGTTGCCTCGATCTTATGGTGCTCGTTCTCCCCCTCGGTCTTGATGTTCAGGTTGCACTTCGCCCCGTCGCTGAACGACTTGAAGAAATGGTGGAACATCTCCGTCGGCATATCCCCGATCATCTCCCGACGGT
>CAZKPE010000378.1:0-3172 GCA_964554545.1 uncultured Lewinella sp. | reverse complement strand
CATCACGTTTTTGCCCTAATGTAGGACCCAGCCGCGAAAGCGTGAAATGCACCCGTTGGTCACCGAGTTCTTGGAACAGCCCACGGCGGCAGCCGCATCCTGACGCCTAAAACCTAGGTGCACCATCCACAGTACCCACAATCGATCACGTACGATGGGGCAGGAGTGACTTTTTCTTTGGATATTTACCGTATCGATGTCAGCCGGTCTGAGGTCGAAGGGAAGCATATTTTTGTAAGGTGTGGTTACCCCAAAAATAATGCTTCCCGTTTTCACAAATCCCGGGGGGCAGGACTATATATTTTTAGGGAAAGGGTTACTTATTCGGACATGACGTACAAATAAAGTAGACTACACAGCATCAACCATCCTGTAAAATTGAATTTTCCGTTCAGTAAAAATTTGTGAGCATGTTTCCGCAAATGGAATTGGTGAAATTGGTCGACGAATTACGTGTAGTCGCTGTTGGCACACAATTCTATCTCACCAAATTACGGAATTCATAAAATTGGAACATAGATGAAAAATTATTGTATACTGCTCTATTTAATAACTATTGTCTCATCCTGCTCAATAAGTAATTTGAGCCGATATAATAAGAAAGACAAATTTTATGATGACGATGGTATTTTAGGTTTAAATGCTATCCAGGCTGACAATAACTATTATACGAAGGCGATTATTGATTATTTATTTGTCAGAAAGCTGGTCGAGGGATCTAGTAGAAAGTATATGGGCACTCCGGAAGTAAATAACCGCCTACATACTCAAGACACTTTAATTCCAAAGTATGTGCTGTTTCCCCAACTACAGCAAAAATACGAAACTGACGATGAAAAAGAATTAGCAAATAT
Organism: uncultured Lewinella sp.; assembly: GCA_964554545.1. Taxonomy (GTDB): domain Bacteria; phylum Bacteroidota; class Bacteroidia; order Chitinophagales; family Saprospiraceae; genus Neolewinella. The sequence continues at coordinate 2,318 of CAZKPE010000378.1, read as the reverse complement.
AGACGAATTGCGAAAGTTGGGCTTAAATGCTTGTTTGTTTGATATTCCACTAAGCTTAAACGAATTGCAAAGCGGGTTTCAGTTTAATCACTATGTGTTTCGTAGTAAAAATCGTGCTGCAATGCAAGCTTTTGGAATTGTCGATAGTGATATACACCGTAATAGTCTTTACATAGTTACTGATTATCTTCAATATCAAGACTTTCACTGTTCTAGAATACCGACAATTAGATATGCAGTCGGAATGCGTGCTGAATTTCGAATTGCCGATATTGAATCTTTAAGTGAGCTTAAGGGAGTTGGATCGCTAGCAGGGTTAGCTGCAGAGGTTGAAACTGAACAACAACAGGTTAACATTACAGTTAAAACAATTGGAATAACAGGTTTGGAGTCAAGGGTATCAATTCCTTCAAATACTACTTTCGATGTAAAGACATATAGCGACTACGAAAGTGTTATTTCTTTCATAAGAAAAGATTTGAGGGATTATGAGGAGTTACCTAGGCTACGGGGAAGTTTGGAAATTCACCCAGAAATAGTTCCGGTTATGGATGAGTATCGGACGAGTTTAGATCAGTCCTTTTATTCAACTATCGAGTCAATAGACGCGCTTGAGATAAAGCTAAAAGAATATAGAGAAGAGGAAGTTATGTCCGAGGCGGAATTAGAAGAAATGCAATTAAAAATTAATCAAATCAAAAAATCTTTAGTTACACAAGAACTAGACAACATTGATGCACAGCGTAGACTTCTGGCTCAATTAGATGTGTTGGTAAGTGATTTTTCAGACATCATTAAAGTATTTCAAGGATTAGAAGCGAGCGAGTATATTAATGTTATGGAAGTGTTTAACAAATCCCAAGAGAATAGAAACTAAAATCTGTAGATTGGAAATATTAGTAAAGGGTTGATGATGCTATACTTTAGTTTATATTACTTAAGGTTATAATTCGCAGAACACCGCGCCCACGTCAACCGGGGCCGGGTAGTTTGATGAAAGTTGGTTTCGATGTAGTCCGGTGCCGTCGCGTCGTCAATGGCCCGAAAGCTTCCTCCCTCTGGTCGGTCGGTTTCGGTCCATGCCGCCGCCCCGCCCCCTTGTGGGTGGGTTGAAGTTGGTTGGGTTCAGGAAAGATGCCCCGGCTGCGTGGGCGCACCCGTTGGGCGAAACGACCGGCATCAAAGCCGGTAAAAAGAAAATACAGACTGTTTAATGGAGAGAATTGATATAAAAGTAAAAAATAAGGTGAGTCGGGACTTTGGAAGAAAAATAGACTCATTTAAAGCCATCGATAAATTCCCTCAAAAAATCTTGTACATAAGAATATCGTTAGGTGAATCTAGCGATAGCAAATCTTATCAGTTTGAAGTGGGCTCTAAAACATACCTCTGCGTAGCAGATTTTGTGTTCATATGGATATACAAAATGGCCTATTGGGAGTTGGGTGCAGATGGAAAATGTCACAGACTCCGACTATAGTATAATTTTAATTACATAAGGTGTTCAAATTATCTACAATCATGCTTCAAATATCGTATACATATCTCTTAATAATATTTCTAGCTTTAGTAATCGTAGACTATGCAAACGCGCAGCGAGACTATACAATGGTAGTTGCTTATGACTATGACTTAACGACCAAAAATATAGAATACCAAGATTCTCTTATCGACCTATATCAAAAATATCAAGAAGGTAAGTTGGGAATGAATGATGTTAACCAAGCAGAGAGAGAAGAGCTTGAGGCTATAGATAACTTTGGTCCTAGTTTGTATACCTTACTACCCGGATGTAGTTGGTATTGCGGCGCTAATTACCGGGTTGAATGTTCAAGTTCTTTGTCACCTGACGCGGGATATAATTATGATTGTCAAAATTTGAGTAATTTTTCTCTACGAGATGCATGGATCGAAGGTGAATCGGGTTATGGGATTGGCCAAAGAATCCAGTTTACCTTTCCTCCGAGACACCCTAGAATAACGGAACTATGGATTGCAAACGGTTATGTTAAAGATGAGAAGACGTACTACATCAATAGTCGAGTAAGCAAACTATTGATGAGGAAGAACGGAAAAGACTATGCAATCATAAAAGTTCTAGATAGACATGCAATGCAGAAAGTAAAATTTAAAGATATAATTGAAATGAGTGAGGCACATCATACAATAATTGAATTTGAGATATTGGAAGTATATGAAGGTCGTAAATATAAAGATACTGCCATCACCCAAATATTCTTTGACGGAATAGATGTCCACTGAAATTCGCCCAACACCGCGCCCAGCGTCAACCGGGGCTGGTGAATTTGAGGTTTTTC
>CAZKPE010000377.1:0-3184 GCA_964554545.1 uncultured Lewinella sp. | reverse complement strand
GTCGTCAACCCCGCCCTCATCCTGGCCGACGAGCCCACCGGCAACCTGGATTCCGAAAACAGCCGCGCCGTCATGGCCAAACTGCAAGCGTTTCACCGGGCGGGCAGCACCATCGTGATGGTCACCCATTCGCGGGAAGACGCCGCCTACGCCAGCCGGACCGTGGAGCTCTTCGACGGTATGCCGCTGACCCCCGAACACGAATACCTCAACCAAAAAGACCGCTAGCATGGCCACCAAAGCAATGATCGCCGCCTCGACCAAACCGCTGGTCCTCTCCATTCTCCTGCACGGCCGCAACTACGGCTACCGCATCATCCAGGAAGTCGAGCGGCTCTCGGAGGGGGAGCTGGAATGGACCGACGCGATGCTCTACCCCGTCCTGAAACGGATGGAAAAGGAAAGCCTCATCCGCTCCCACTGGGTAAAGACCGATAGTGGGCGCAAGCGGAAATACTACGAGATCACCGATACCGGCCGCGCCTTCCTGGCCGAGGAGCGCCGGCAATGGCTGCGGGTGACCCGCGTCTTCCGCACCCTCTGGGAAAGCGACGGCCCCTCCCTCGAACTCACCGCCGAATAAACCGGATATGCAAGATGAATTTGACCTGAGCGCGGCCGTAGCCGAATGGCGGCGGGGCGTAATCGCCGCGGGCAAACTGGATGAGGGGGAAATCGCCGAACTCGAAAGTGGACTCTACGACCGCTACGAGGCGAACCTGCTCCGCGATATGCCGCCGACCGAGGCCTTCGCGGCGGCCCGGGAGAAAACCGGATATACCGAGGTCGCTCCGACCCCGAAGGGAAGCGGCAGCCGCTGGGACCTCTGGCGCAACTACCTCAAGACCGGGATGCGCAACCTGCGTTCCCGCCGCGGCTACAACCTGACAAACTACGTCTGCCTGACCATCGGCATCCTGACCACGGCACTGGCCATCCTTTACCTCGATTACGAGCGGAGCTACGACACCTTTGTCCCCGATCACGAACGCAAGTACCGCCTGGGGCAGGAGTACCGCTCCCAGGGCTACAGCATGCTGGCTTTTCCGGATTACTTCGGGACGGAGGCCGCCGACCAGCTCGCCCAGGTGACCGGATTGGAGGCGGTACGTGGCGTGGAAAATGCCGTCCAGTTTTGGATCGCTCCCGAACTGCGGCGCGTCAGACTCGACCAACGAGAATTACCCACCGAAAATATTCTGGAAACCAACACTCCCGCCCGCTTTATCGACTTCTTCGGCTTCGCGCCACTGAAGGGGAGCACCTCCGCCTTCGCCGATCAGCCGAACACCGCCCTATTGACGGAAGGCCAGGCCGAGCGTTTCTTCGGGTCGGACTGGGCCTCCCGCCCCATCTCCGATCTGACGCTACGTATCGACACCTTCGCCTACAGCGTGGTCGGGGTGCTGCCGAATGTACCGACGAACGCCCACTTCGATTTCAGCATCGCCCTGCACCGGAACCGGATCGATTACTGGGGCGCGCGTACCTACGTCAGTCTGCTGCCGAACGAGGAGCCGGAGGCGGTCCGTAAGCGGATGCGCGAGGGCTTCGCGGCCATCAACCCCCGACTGGCGGAGGATGAGTTGTTCATCGGTCCCATCCTGCAGCCCATCGCCTCCATTCATCTCGGGTCGGACCTCCTTTACGAGATCAAGCCCCCGGGCAAGGCCACCTACCTCTACATCATCGGCATCATCGCCCTGATCGTACTCCTGCTTACCATTAGCAACTACACCAATCTGACCGTGGCCCTAAACGCCGGGCGGGCGCGGGAGATCGGGATGCGGAAACTGTTCGGGGCCAGTGACGGCCAGATCGCCGGGCAATTCATGCTCGAGGCCGTGCTGATGGGGGTGCTGACCCTGCCGCTGGTGCTGCTCGCCTTGTGGTCGCTGCTGCCCCGCTTCGACGACCTGATGGGCACGGGGCTGGCGGCGGACTTCCCCGGCAGCGGCAGGTTGTGGCTCTTACTTACCTCGCTGGCGGTCAGTATCGGCCTCATCGCCAGCCTGTATCCGGCTTTCTACCTCGCGCGACGGCGTATCCTGCCGCTCTTTCAGGGCCGCTTTGCCCGGGATAGCGGAAAGGGCATTGGGACCCGTAAACTGATCATCACGGCCCAGTTCGCCCTGCTGGTCGGTCTCTGTAGCCTGACCCTGTTAGTGAACCGGCAGATGGCCTACATCCAAAACAAAGACCTGGGATACCGGAAGGAAAACGTCCTCTACGTTAACCTAAACGCCGACAGCAGTCGGCTGGAAACCTTCCGCCAGCTCGTGGCCGCCCTGCCGGAGGTGGAAGCGGTCGGAGTGGGCAGCCCCATGGGTGGTACCCCCTACAATCAGACGACCTACCAACTGAGCGGCACCGACCAGACCTTCGACGATGCCTACAATATCGACTTCGATTACCGTGGGGCCCGGCTGATGGATATCGAAACCTCGATCCCCCGGTACCTCGAAAATCCGGAGCAGGCCCCCGATCGCCTGGTCCTCATCAACCGCACCCTGGCCGAACGACTGAAGAACCGCTTCGACCTTACGGACGCCGAGCTGATCGGGCAGACCCTCATCCAGGAACCGGAGTATACCGACGAGTCGACCGGGGAAGTCGGCTTTCCCTACCCCATCGCCGGCACCTTCGAGGACCTAAACATGTTCAGCCTCCGCGAGCGGGTGGACCCCACCTTCCTCACGCTGTACAAAAGACCCCGCTACGCCTACTGGGCCATGATCGCCTACCGCAACGCCACCCCGGCGCAGATCGTGGCCCGGGTGAAGGCTGAGTACGACCGCATGGGCTTGGACCAGGCATTTCAGCACGCCTTCCTGACCGAAAACCTGGAGGAGCTTTACCGGGAGGAGCGCCGTATCGCTACCCTGAGCACCTACTTTAGCCTGTTGGCCTTCCTGACCGCGGTGATCGGCTTGGTGGCCCTGACGGCTTACCTCACCGCCCTGAAGAAAAAGGAGATCGGCATCCGGCGGATCCTGGGAGCCAGCCAGCTCGACATCCTTCGACGCTTCAATCGGGAGTACGTAGTTCTGATCGGCATCGCCCTGCTCATTGCCGCCCCCCTCGCCTGGCTGGGGGTAAGTCGCTGGCTGGAGGGCTTTGCCTACCGAATCGATATCAATCCGCTGATCTTCCTGCTGGCCGCGGGCATTACCCTGATCGTTAC
>CAZKPE010000376.1:0-3190 GCA_964554545.1 uncultured Lewinella sp. | reverse complement strand
GCATCCTGGAACTGGCCCCGAACCCGACGCGCGACGCGGTACGGTTGCGACTGGCGGACGTGGCCGACTACCGCTACGCGCTGTACAACCTGCAGGGGCGGCGGGTGCAAGAGGCGGACTTTTCGAGAGAAGCGAGCATTGACCTCTCCAGGCTGCCGGCGGGGACGTATCTGCTGCGGGTGACGGATGTCGATGGCGCGGGGGTGACGCGGCGGGTCGTTCGTCAGTAAAATGCGGTCTACGACCGCGAAAGCAAAAAGCGACTTGCAGTCGCGCTAACGGATAGCCCGAGCTGGCGCAACTACAAGTTGCCTCGTACTTGCGCGGTCGGGCTCCACCATCGGGAATGGGCCTTTTTTCTCTACCTTCGGAAATCTAAACCCCGAGTTGATGTTACGTGCTGCCGGCTTATGCCTGTTGATGGCCTTCCTGTTTCCCGTGTTGCGGGGGCAGGAGCTTCCCTTTGAGATTGAGGTGGAGGATTTGAATTTGAAGGCCGGCCCTGACAGGCTCACCCTTACGACAGCGAATGAGCGTCTGTACGTGAAGACCTCGCTCAACTGTCTCTATGGGAGTGACCGGGCGATCCGAGAATTCACACAGCTCGATTGTTCGTACGGTATTACCTATAGTGAGATATACAGTAATGCTTACGGGTTTTTCCGCAGCGAGCGAACCACGGGGGATAGAAGGAAACGCCTGTACTTCTACGATAGCGATAATAATCGCTCGGAGGTGGAAACCTTTGGAAAACAAGTCCATGCGGTCAGTGTACTACCTTCCGGGCGATTATTGTTTGTTGGCGGTAACACCCTATACGGGGTAGATGCCCAAGGAAGGAATACCGAACTGCTGCTTGATTCTATTGGGTTCGTTCCTTTATTTTTTGACTACAAGTCCTTCGGGGACATCACTCTGCTGTATTTCCAGTCTAGAGGTATTTATATCACGGATGGATCCAAAGTGGGATCTTCTCTAATTCCGATGAATGCTACGGCGCAAATACGGGTAAGGGACGTAGAACGCCGCGACAACCTTCTCTACCTGTATGATAGATCCAACAAAGAACTGTGGCGTGCGGATCTGGAGGATGGCGGGTCCGCTGAACGAATTTTCACGGTCGCAGACGCAGTACCCGAAGGGACATTCAGCGGGAAATTTTACATACTGAATGGTCGGGTTATCGTGTCCGTCCATGACGCTAGTACCAGCCAAGACTACTTATTCCGCCTGGATGAGGGGGGGACTACGCGGATAGAGCATCCGGTGAATAAGAAGGTATTCAGGATCAACGGCGTTCAGTACGCGACCGACGACTACTTGATTTTCCGGGGAGGTAATAATTCGGGTGCCGGAATGTACATAACGGACGGAACTGGTGAAGGCACCCACCGTATGTTGAACTGGAAGATGAATGAAAATTTCAGCTGGTGGTCTGTCTATCACTTCAAGAGGCTATCCGACGATCTGTATATTTTCGTAGCCAAGCGACACGGAAGTGATGACTCCGACTACCGCATGATCGCACTCAACGCGGCCGAGAAGTCATATAAGGACCTGGGGCCGGTAGACGTCGAGGAGCGAGCTTGGTATAAGACGATCGAATTAGACGGTAAATATGTACTCTCCTACGGTGAAAAAAGCTTTCTCCTGGATGAAAACGACCTCACCCTCGAACCCTATTCATACGACTTTTCCTCTGCGTTCAGTGAACTGACCGACGGGAGGCACACCTACTATCTGAGTTGGGAAAATACAAACTACCTCCAGGTCTCTTCCATTGATCACCGTACGGCTGAGCGGCAGACCTACGACCTACCAACGTCCGCTAACGGAGAGGTACCACGCCTCGAGCAGTTAGTCGCCGTTAAGGATTCGGTATACGCCGTTCTGGCTACACCATCCAGTCACTACCGGTTATATACGCTGGAGGGGGAAACGGCAACCGTTCGGTTTGCCGCAGAACTGCCGGCTAATCCACAACACAGTAATATCCAGGCCTTTTTTAAGGATGACGAGGGCAATCTGTTGATCAGTGGTCGGGATAGCCTGTATCGGTATCGACCCGATAGCCTACACCCAATCGCCGGTAGCGGACTGATAGGTACTCCCCGCAGTTACCTGGGGCAACTCGATGGAGTCGATTTATTCGATGGATACGGAAGGGTGGCTATGCCAGTGCTGGGCAAAACGGTCTACCTGTCGGGGAGCTATCTCTCCGAGTCGAAGATCACCCCTATGGTGCTGACCGAAAACAAATACTATGGCCTTACCTACCAGGAACAGAAGGAAGACGGTACCGCCGCGGTAACGCTCTACGGTGGCGACTTGGAATCTAACCATAGCATGGACACCATCCGGATACAACGCACGTCACGGTACGTGGCAAACTACCGCCCCGTACTTACGCCATTCAAGCAGCGGCTGTACTTCGCCGTACCCGAACCGCGTGATAGCAGTTTTAACGGGCGCTGGCATTACATCGATCCGCAAACCGAACGCGTTTCCACGGTGGATGGCCTGAATAGTGCCAATCACGCGGGGGGACGTACCGCGGTCCTTGACAACCATTTTTACTTTGTTAGCGACCACAACGGGCCCACACAACTGATGCGATGGGATGGTGGTAATGCGCCAGAGGAATTGGTTGGGCTACGCGACAGAGAGGAATTGGTCGATGTCACTACCCTCGGTACGGATACCCTGGCCATGACGGATTACCGGATTACGAACGTGCACGATGGTTCGCTAGTTGCTGCGGCTCCGCCGGATAAGCAGTTCGAGCAATTCAAGCAGGTGGGAAATGAATTGCTTGTAGAAATGTCGGACGAAGAAGGCCTGGGGTTCTATATCTATCAACCTATGGGAAAAAGCTTCACCCCCCTAGCTACCGGCTTTGACTGGAGTGAGGATCCGCAACTATGGCGACGGGAAAGCCGTAGCAATGCGGTTATCGGCCACAATGTTCTGTTCAGAAGCCCGGAGGGTGATACCTACCGTTTCATGCTCTATAATGCGAAACAACACAAAATGTACTTCATAGGAGAGATGGATAATAGCTATTTTTTGAACTACAGAGGCCCACTGGGCATAAATTACCAGGGCCGCTTCTACTACACCTTCCTCGACCCCGAGCTCGGCCTCGAACTCCACCACTTCCGCCCCCCCTTCACCCATACCCTCAGCGGTA
>CAZKPE010000375.1:0-3205 GCA_964554545.1 uncultured Lewinella sp. | reverse complement strand
GCGAAGCCCGTCTTCCCCTATATTGCCCATTCAAAACCCAGCAGACTATGATCATATCCATCAACCCCGACAACCCCCAGGGCCGCCTCATCAAACAAATGGTGGACATCCTGGAGGAAGGGGGCGTCATCATCTACCCCACCGACACGGTCTACGGCATCGGTTGCGACATCACCAACAAGAATGCCGTAGAGCGGGTAGCCCGCATCCGGGGCATTGACCCCAACAAGGCGATGTTCAGCTTTATTTGCGAAGACATCAGCCAGGTCACCGATTATTCGGCTACGATCAATAACGACATCTTCCGGGTCATGAAACATAACCTCCCGGGGCCCTTTACCTTCATCCTGAAGAGCAACAACCGCACCCCGAAGATGCTGAAGAACCGCAAGGAAACCATCGGCGTGCGCATCATCGACAATAACATCGTACAGGCACTGGTGAGCGGGCTCGGCCGGCCCATCCTCACCGCCAGCGTAAAGCACGAAGACGACGTAATGGAATACTACACCGACCCCCACGAGATCAATGAGGTTTTCGGTAAGCGGGTGGACGCCGTGATCGACGGAGGCATCGGCGGCACCGAGGCCAGCACCATCATCGACTGTACCGGTGAGGAGGCCGTCCTACAGCGGGAAGGAGCCGGCGTGCTGAAGTAAGGCCGGCAAAGTACCTTCGCGGGCCCTAGCCTTCGCCCATGCGTGTCCTGTTCATTTTTATCACCGTGTTGCTCAGCACCTGCGTTCCCGCCCAGAGCGGTATCATCCGGGGCAACGTCATCGACGACGCGGACGGCTCGGCCATCGCCTTCGGGACGGTCCGGCTACAGGACAGCCTCGGGAACCTCCTACAAGGTAATAGTACGGACGTAGACGGCTTTTTCAGTTTCAGTCAGCTTGCCCCCGGCACCTACCGCGTAACGGCCACCTACCTAGGCTACGATAGTACGGCTACCGAGGTGAACCTGGCGGTAGCCAACGAGATCGAATACCTTCGTCTGCGAATACGGGCCAGCGGGGAGACCCTGACCACCGTCAACGTCAGCGCCGCCCGCGAACGGGCCCGGGACGAGGTGGCGGTGAGCCGGATCACGGTCAGCAGCGCCGATATCCTGAATCTGCCCAGTACCGGTGGTGAACCCGACATTGCCCAGTACCTCACCGTGCTGCCGGGGGTGGTGAGCAGCGGCGACCAGGGGGGTCAGTTGTACATCCGGGGGGGCAGTCCGGTGCAGAACAAGCTGCTGCTGGACGGGGTGCAAATTTTCAACCCCTTCCACAGCATCGGGCTGTTCTCGGTCTTTGAGACGGAGGCCATCCAGTCGGCGGATGTCTACACCGGGGGCTTCAACGCCGAGTACGGCGGGCGGATCTCGGCCATCGTGGATATCAAGACGCGGGAGGGAAACCAACGCCAGCTGGCCGGCCTGGTTTCCGCCAGCCCCTTCCAGGCCAAGGCCCTGCTGGAGGGACCGCTCAAACCCTTAGGCGACGGAGGGGGCAGCATCTCCTTCCTGCTCACCGGTAAGCGAAGCCTGATCGCGGAAACCAGCCCGACCCTCTACGATTACGCCGTGCAGGAGAATTTCTTTCGTACTGACGACAGCACCGCCGCGGCGGCCGCCCTGCCCTACAACTACCAGGACCTGTACGGTAAGGTGAGCTTCGTGGGGGGAAACGGTTCCAAGCTGAACCTCTTCGGCTTTAACTTCACGGATGATTTCGAGGTGGCCGGCCTGGCCGCACTCGACTGGACCAATACCGGCGGGGGTGGCAATTTCATCCTCGTACCGCCCACGAGCAACGTCGTCATCGACGGGGTGATCAGCGCCTCCAACTACTCGATCGGTCTGCGCGAACGGGATAGCGGGCCCCGGCAGAGCGACATCGCAAACTACACCGCCGCGCTGAACTTTACCTACTTCGGGGCGAATGACGAGATCAAGTACGGCTTCGAATTCAATGGGGTCAATACCAACTTCGAGTTCGTCAACCCCCTGGGCGTGACCTTCGATCAGGAGGACTTCACGACCGAACTCAACGGCTTCGCGATGTACAAGCGGAAACTTGGTCCCCTCATCCTGGAGCCGGGGCTACGGGTGCAATACTACGCGAGCCTGAATACCGTCAGCGTCGAGCCCCGGCTGGGTATCAAGTACAACGCCACCGACTATCTGCGTTTCAAGGCGGCGGGCGGGCTGTACAGCCAGAACCTCATCTCCACCCAGAATGACCTCGACATCGTCAATTTCTTCTCCGGCTTCCTGGTCGGGCCGGAAGGGGCCATCGCGGGCACGGACGACAAGCTGCAACGGGCGGTACACGCCATCGTCGGGACCGAGATCGACGCCAGCGACCGCCTGACCCTCAACGTGGAGGGCTACTACAAAGGCTTTACCGACCTGATCGAGCTGAACCGGAATAAGCTGCTGGCCACCGATCCCGACTTCATCTCCCTCACCGGCACCGCCTACGGCGGCGATATCGCGGCCACTTACCGCTACGGTCGCCTGCAACTGACCGGGAACTACAGCCTCGGCTTCGTGAACCGCGACGACGGGCAGCAGGAATACCCCACCAGCTTCGACCGCCGCCACACCGTGAACGCCTACGGCAACTACGGCTTCGGCAGAGACTACCTCTGGGAGGTCGGCTTCCGCTTCACCTTCGGCTCGGCCTTCCCCTTCACGCAGACGCTCGGCTTCGTCGAGGACCCCCGCCTGCGCGACAACCCCGTCCTGGCCAACGTCCTGACCGGCAATGGCGACCTCGATATCCTCCTCAGCCCCACCCGCAACGGCGGCCGACTCAGCGACTTCCACCGCCTCGACCTGAACCTCCAGCGCACCTTCCCCTTCGGCGACCGCGCCCGCCTCGAAATCACCGCCAGCGTCACCAATGCCTACAACCGCAAGAACATCTTCTACATCGACCGCATCTCAACGGAGCGGGTCAATCAGCTACCGCTGCTGCCGAGCTTGGCGGGGACGTTTTATTTTTGAGGTGTCGGGTGTCAGGTGTCAGGTGTCAGGTGTCAGGTGTCAGGTGCGGTCCACCCGCGAAGCGGCCTCCATCCCCGGCGAAGCCGTCCACAAGCGCGAAGCGCAACTAAATTTCTTCCCTCGAAAAGTCCGTCTGCCCCAAATAAATAAGCACAAACCCCACAATCACCATCAGCAGCCGCACCGCGAACGAAATGCCCACCC
>CAZKPE010000374.1:0-3206 GCA_964554545.1 uncultured Lewinella sp. | reverse complement strand
AACTACCTGAACTACTACGAAGTCGACGGTGAGAAATACAGCCACACCATCGATCCCCGCACCGGCTACGTGGAGCGCAATCGCCTACTGAGCGCCAGCGTGCTCGCCCCCGACTGCGCCACCGCCGACGCCTACGCCACCGCCTGTATGGTATTGGGGCCGGAGGAGGCGCTCGCCCTGATTAAAGCAGACGCGAAACTGGAGGGTTACTTTCTGTTGCGGGGTAGGAATGGAGAACTGGAAGTGTGGAGTACGTTGAACGGGTCAGCCAATTGACGCACCTGCGCGCCGCCGCCCCGGCATCGTGTACGACTAATGTACTTCAACGGCCAAATTCTAAACTTTAACATCAAAAATCACCGTACTGGCCGTCAGTAATGACAACTATTCGGTGCTATCGCCTTTATATTCCCCGCAGCGACCCCGGTTATGGATATCATTTCACTCCAAAACCACCTCGTTATGTTGAAATTTCACCTATTTCCCTTACTGCTACTGGCCGTCCTGAGCGGACCGCTGGCGGCCCAGGACACGACCGTGGTCGACATCATCGTCGACAGTGACGACCACAATACCCTCGAGGCCGCCGTCCTCGCGGCTGACTTAGCCACCACCCTTTCCGGTGAGGGCCCCTTTACCGTCTTTGCCCCCACCGATTCCGCCTTCAGTGCGCTCCCGGAGGGTACGCTGGAATTCCTGCTCGACACCGCCAATCGGGATAGCCTCGTCGCCATCCTGACCTACCACGTCGTCGGCGATTCGGTACCGTCGAGTGTGCTAACCGATGGGATGTTCGCCACCACGGTAAATGAGGATAGCGTCTACATCCGGGTCACGGAAGATGGCGTCATGGTCAACAACGCCATGGTGACCATGGCTGATATTGCCGCTGATAACGGGGTTGTTCACGTAATCGACGCCGTGCTGCTGCCCCCGCCGGCCACCGTGGTTGACGTGGTCGTGAGCGACACCACCCTGACTACTCTGGAGACGGCGGTCACACAAGCTCAGCTGGTGGACGCGCTTTCCGGCGAGGGGCCATTCACGGTCTTTGCGCCGAACGACACCGCCTTCGCGGATCTCGAGGACGGACTGCTGGATAGCCTGCTGGCTGACCCGACGGGCGACCTGGCCACGATCCTGCAGTTTCACGTCGTACCGGGCCGCTTCATGTCCTCCGACCTGGCCGAAGGGGCTATGCTGACCACCCTGGAAGGGGAGGCGCTGGAAATCAGTCTGACCGGCGGGGCCACCGTCAACGACATCGCCATCCTCCGCACCGATCTGCTGGCGGGTAACGGGGTGGTACACGTCATCGGAGGGGTACTGCTGCCAAATTCCATCACCTCCGTCGGGGAACCCGCCTTTGCCGCCGAAGTGAGTATTGCACCCAACCCCGCCGCGGGCTACACGACGGTCTTCCTGCCCGCCGAAATCCTCGACCGGGCGGAACTGACCCTGCGGAGCATGGACGGGCGCGTTGTCAACCGGCAGCGGGCGACCAACCAACGCGAGCGACTCAATTTGGGTCAACTTCCCACCGGTACCTACCTGCTGGAAATCCGGGCCGATGCCGGGACTATTCAGCGCCGTATCGTAGTAAGGCGATAGCTAAGGAGGGGGCTAAAGCGGATTTGAGTGAATTGGCGGTGAGGAAAGCCTACATTAGCGAACGTAGCGGGCTCTTCTCACCGCATTCACCACCTTATGCATCCACGCCACTGTATTTGGATCCTCCTGGTCATGCTGGCCGGCCCGCTGATGAGCCAGAATGGCTCCGAACCGGTAGTTTTCTCGGGAGATACCCTTTTTTTTATCGAAACCAACGTCGGCAGCTTCACCCCCCGACAACGGGCCGACCGGGTGGAGAACAACCTGCAACGGTTGGCCAAGTTGCCAGCCGATCAGTTCGATAGCCTGGAAGTCGTCCTGGTGGAGGGGGAGGCCGAGATCGTACTGGGGGAGGACATCATTACCAGTATTTCGGTACGGGATGCCCGGGCGGCGGGGTTGGAGTTGGAAGAACTGGCCCGGCTGCGGCTCACCGATATCCGCCGGGCCTTGCTAGATGATTACAACGACTCCTCGCTGCGGCGGGTGCTGGTGGATATCGGACTGTTCGTCCTGGCCCTGGTGGTCTTCTTTTTCGTCTTTCGGGGCATCAACCGGCTCTTCGACATTCTGCGGTTCAGGCTGCGGCGGATTGACGACAAGCTGGTGCTGAGCAACAATGCCCTGCTGCGCCGCTTCTCCCTGATCACGCCGGCGATGGAGAAGAAGCTGTTGCTCATTCTGCTGCGGCTGCTGCGCTACACCGTACTCATCGTTTTCCTGTACCTCTACCTGCCCTTCCTGTTCAGCCAGATGAACTACACCCGGGGCTTCGGGGAGCAGCTGATGCAGTACGTGCTGCAGCCCATTCGCTTCATCTGGCAGGGCTTCATCGGTTTTCTTCCGAGCTTCTTCTTCATCGTGGTGATCCTTTTCGCCTCCCGCTACCTGATCCGGATCATGCGCTACGTCGCCGAGCAGGTTCGTACGGGGTCGGTCACCTTTGCCAATTTTTACCCCGACTGGGCCTTTCCGACCTTCAATCTCGTGCGGGTGATGGTGATCATCTTCACCCTGGTCATCATCTTTCCCTACCTGCCGGGGGCGGGGACGGACGCTTTTCAGGGTATCTCCGTCTTCGTCGGCCTGCTGCTTTCCCTGGGGGCGGCGGGCATCATCGGCAACGTCATCTCCGGGGTGATCCTGACCTACATGCGGCCCTTCGTGATCGGCGACCGGGTGAAGATCAACGACATTACGGGGGATGTGATCGGTAAGTCGCTGCTCGTCACCCGCATCAAGACCATCCGTAACGAAGAAGTGACCATCCCCAATGGTATCCTGATGAATGGCGGGGTAATGAACTACAGTTCCCTGGCCAAAGAGCGGGGGCTCATCCTGCATACCTCCATCACCATCGGTTATGACGTGCCCTGGCCCCAGGTGCACGAGCTGATGCTGGCGGCGGCCGGAAATACGGAGTTTGTCGAGCGCGACCCGGCCCCCTTCATTCTCCAGAAAGCCCTCAACGACTGGTACGTGGAATACGAGCTCAACGCCTATACCCGGGATAGCCACCGCATGGCCCGCATTTACTCCGACCTCCACGCCCACATCCAGGACGGCTTCCGGGACGCCGGGGTGGAGATCATGAG
>CAZKPE010000373.1:1800-3210 GCA_964554545.1 uncultured Lewinella sp. | reverse complement strand
TGACACCATCGTCTCTACCACCGAAGACACGGCCGACGTAGCCACCGAACCCAACGTCCCCGACTGGTCCAAGGACGCCGCCATTTACGAGGTGAACCTGCGCCACTTCACCCCGGAGGGCACCTTCGAAGCCTTCGAGGAGCATATTCCTCGTTTAGCGGATATGGGCGTCGACATTCTTTGGTTCATGCCCGTCCACCCCATCAGCGAGAAAAACCGCAAGGGCGAACTCGGTAGCCCCTACGCGGTAGCCGACTACAAAGACGTCAACCCCGACTTCGGCACCATGGAGGACTTCCGGAAGATGCTCGACGCCATCCACTCGGCCGGCATGTACGCCATCATCGACTGGGTGCCCAACCACACCGGCTGGGATAACCCCTGGATCGAGCAGCACCCCGACTTCTACACCAAAAAGGATGGCGAGATCACCGACCCCATCAACCCCGCCACCGGCGAAAGCTGGGGCTGGACCGACGTGGCCGACCTCGACTACGACAACGACGAAATGCGCGATAGCATGATCGCGGCCATGGCCTACTGGGTCGAGGATATCGGTATCGACGGCTTCCGGGTAGACGTGGCCCACGGCGTACCAATCGATTTCTGGGCCGAAGCCAGCGAGGAACTTTACGCCATCGAGCCCCTCTTCATGCTCGCCGAGGCCGAAGTGCCCGAGATCGTGAACAACGGGGCTTTCGTCATGGACTACGGCTGGGAAATGCACCACCTACTGAACGAGATCGCTAAAGCCCGGGGAGCGTTTCGCGGAGATGGCGAACAGGACCTGTCCAATATCGCGCGGCAGGAGGGCGCGGACGTCCCGATAGCTATCGGGACAGTAAATGCCCTAAGCATCGACGAACTCCTGGCCGAAAAAAAGGAGGCCTACGACCGCGGCTACCAGATGCAGTTCACCAGCAACCACGATGAAAACGCCTGGGCGGGCACCGAATTCAGTCGCTTCGGAGAGGGACACAAAGCTTTCGCCGTACTCACCGCCACCTTCGACGGCATGCCGCTGATCTACTCCGGCCAGGAATCCGCCGTGGATAAGCAGTACGAGTTCTTCACCAAAGACGAGATCGAATGGGGCGATTACGCCTACGCCGACTTCTACAAAACCCTCTTCGACCTCAAGGAAGACAACAAGGCCCTCTGGAACGGCACCCACGGCGGCAAGCTCGTCAAGATCCCCACCGGCAACGACGAAAACATCTACGCCTTCACCCGCGAAAAAGACGGCGATCAGGTCATAGTCGTCATCAACCTCTCGGCCCAGGAACAAACCGCCACCCTGGCCGGAGATGGCTACGCCGGCAACTACCAAGAGGCCTTCACGGGCGAAAACACCGACGTAAGAGCGGGAATGAAGATGCAACTGGAACCCTGGGGCTACCGGGTCTGGTC
>CAZKPE010000373.1:0-1700 GCA_964554545.1 uncultured Lewinella sp. | reverse complement strand
CCCCCATGCAAAAATTCCTATTCCTCCTCTCCACCTGCGCCCCCGCCCTACCCCTCCTCGCGCAGACCGACACCCTCCCTTATTACGAGATCGCGGCCTACCCCGACGACTACACCTCCGGCAACGTCATCGCCCGCATGATCGATGCCCTGGGCTTTCGTTACCGCCACGCAACGGAAGGACTGCGCCCCGAAGACCTCGCCTACCGCCCCAGCGAAGATGCCCGCAGCTGCTACGAAACCCTGGAGCACGTGTACGGACTGAGCGAAATAATCCTCAACGCCCCCCAAGGAGACACCATGATCCGCCCCGAAGACTGGTCGGCCCTCACCTACCCCGACCTGCGCCGTCTTACCCTGGACCGGCTCGCTAAAGCCAGCGACCTCTACCGCGGGATGACCGCCGATGATCTCCGGCAGCAACGCGTGATGTTCGCCTATAACGGCAATTACAGCGAGTACCCTCTTTGGAATATGCTCAACGGCCCCCTGGCTGACGCCATCTACCACACTGGGCAGATCGTGACCTTCCGCCGCACTACAGGCAACCCGAGCGACGGGCGGGTGAACGTGTTCCGGGGCCGGGTGATGGAGTAAATCTGACAGTTCAGCACATTTTTCCGAATTTCTCACCCCTCGGGAAGAAAAATGTAAGTAGCCACACTAGTTTTAGACGCTGACCCCGATCGCGTGCGCTACCTTCTCCTCCCTTTACTCTTTTTACTCCTCGGGTGTACCAGAGAAAATGACGGCCACCTATCGGGAGTGACCGGGTTTCTGATTGCCGGAGATGTGGCTGCCGTACGCCAATGGATGGAAGCGGGGGCGGGGACGCAGGTGCAAGCGGAACCGGGAAAGGAAGGAGAACTACTGCTGGCGCGTGCCTGGCTGGCTTACCGGGATGTGCAGTTCCAGAAGGCCCTCGAGGGGGGACGCCGGGCGGTAGCGGTACTCAATCAGGAGGTTTCCCTCGCACCGCCTGAAGCCCTGATCGTCGGTTTGCATATGCTGGCCGAGCTCCACTTCGATAAGGCGGAATTCGTGGACTCGATTGGCTTCTACCAACGGTGGGCGGCGGAGCTGCTGGATGAGCAGAATTTGCCGGTACTGCGGGCGGAGAACCAGTTGTGCCTGGCGCTAAACCAACTCTATCACTACACTTTCGCTACGCAGGTGAGCGCGGCCCGGGGCGGTCAGGTCCTTTTGGACAATGCGTCCAGCGACCATCCCGAACTGCGGGGCCGGCTGCTGGTGGCCGAGGGGCTGGGACTGAAAAAGTACGCCGACCAGCAGGATGAACCCGAACGCATCAAGCTGCTCGAACAGGCTGTGGGCCTGATGGATGAAGCCGTCAACGCCTTCCGCAAAGCAGAAAGCATTCGGTGGCGGGAGGCGCAGCGGGAGAAGGTAATTATCATCAGTCGTTTCCAGGACCGGGAGCGCTTCGAACGGGAACTTCACCCCCTGATCGTGGATTCGACTAGTGGGGTGGCTTTCGGTTTTCCATTACGGTTACGGGGCTACTATCATCACCGGCAGTCGGCGGTGGATAGCGTACTGTATTACTACCAACAGTTTCGCCCGCAGGCACCTCCCTTCGACTTTCACCTGAACGACGAGACGATCTGGAGCCTGATCCAGTATGCTATCCGGGACGGTGACCTCGAACTTGCCCGCCGGAGCGTGCGCGACCACATGGAA
>CAZKPE010000372.1:1433-3216 GCA_964554545.1 uncultured Lewinella sp. | reverse complement strand
GCGTTCGCTACCACGAGCTAGCCGAAAATGAAGGGCGGGGCCATATCCGCAACCGGATGGCGCGGGAGGCCGGCGGGCAATGGCTGATCTTTCTCGACGTAGACAGCCGGCCAGGTTCGGATTATCTGGAGCGGTACCTGCAGGCTAAATCACCCGGCGTAGTCGTAGGGGGAACACGTTACGGTGATCGGCCGCCCCCCGATCCGGCTCTACGCTTGCACTGGCACTACGGGCGGCAGCGAGAGAGCATCCCACCTGCGCGCCGCCGCCCCAATGACTATTGCCAGTTTCAGAGCAATAATTTTCTGGTTCCCCGGGAAGTCATGCTCCAGCACCCCTTTCCCGATGTAGCCGGCTACGGGCATGAGGATACGCTGTGGGGGCAGCTCCTGGAACCGACGGAGGTAGCGCTACGCTATATCGATAATCCGGTTGAGCACCTGGGGCTGGAAACGGACGGGCGGTTTCTGGAAAAACAGCGGACGGCCGTCGAGAACCTACGGCAATTAAAGCGGCTATACCCCGCGCTACGAAGCCGGTTGACTGACTTTATCGGGACCTACCCCCGCCTGAGTAGGCTGGTAGCACAACTGCCGAAAAGCCCGCTGCGATTTGCCCTGCGGCATAGTTACCGCCTCGAATTACTCGACCTGCTCAAGATTGGCTGGTACCTTAATCCGTGACCGACCACAGGCTATTCGCGAAGTACGCCCGCGCATCCGTGAAGTGGCGCAGGTGACGGAAGCCGCTAGCATCGGCCATCCCCTCCACCTCCCGCAGGCTGTACTTCTGGCTGATCTCGACCCGGATCGGCTCCCAAGCAGAAAAGGTGAAGCGATCGTTGAGGGCGATAATTTTGACCTCCTGGTCCTCCACCGGGACGAGGTAGCTACGCGCCGCCCCCGCTATCGGGTCGTAGGTTTCCCAGTGGCGCCAGCAGTCGAGCCGGAAGTCGGCCCCCAGTTCGCGATTGATGCGGGTCAGCAGGTTCAGGTTGAAGTCACGAGTCAGCCCGGCGGCATCGTTGTAGGCGGCCAGGATCACGGCCGGGTCCTTTCTCAGATCAAAACCGGTTAGCATCAGGTCGCCCAGCTTCAGGAATTGCCGCAGGCTCTTCAGGGTACTTACTGCATCCTTCGGCGTATAGTTACCAATGTTAGCCCCGGGGAAGAGCAGCAGCCGCGGTCGCCCCCCGGTAGCCGATCCGAGCCGATCGAGGGCCTCGAAGTAGTCGGCCTGGATGGGGTTGAAGTCCAAACTCGGCCAACGCCGCCGGATGACTTGCTCCAGTCCTTCGATAGCGCTCGCACTGAGATCGATCGGCCGGTAGGCAAACTGGGCTCCAGCCGCAAGAAAACGCTCGATGAGTAGTTGGGTCTTGCTACCATCGCCGGCACCAAGTTCGATCAGATCAAAGGGGCGATCACCCACGGCATCCAGCAGATCGGCCGCGCATCCCCGGTAGATCTCGGCCTCCGCGTCGGTTAGGTAGTACTCTGGGCAGGCCATGATCTGGCGGAACAGCTCCGAGCCCCGCTCATCGTAAAACCACTTGCTGCTCAACTCCCGGGGCTGGCGCCGAAGGCCGGTCCGCACATCCTGGGCGAAGGTGCTAAGTGACGAGGTGGGTGACTGAGTCATACGGTCAAATATCTTGGGCCAGCCGGATACCGGTAAATTGCCAGCGCTTGTCGGTCTGAAAAAAGTTCCGGTAAGTTAAGCGAATATGGCTTAGCGGCGTGGCGCAACTGCCCCCCCGCAGCACCATCTGGTCGATCATAAA
>CAZKPE010000372.1:0-1333 GCA_964554545.1 uncultured Lewinella sp. | reverse complement strand
ATGTCGGTCAGCAAAAGCTCCTGGTGCTGCTGCTCGTGGTGGAGCCCCAGCTCGGTCAGTTGCTCGACTTCCGGGTCTTCCCGTTCCAGCAATCGCTCCATCGCCTCGTCTACGTGGCGGCGGTAGTCCAGGATCACGTCCAGCGTCGGGCGGGTCATATTCCCCCGGTTGCTGCGCTGGATGCGGGGGCCCTGGCTTTCGTAATAGCTGTTGAAAAACCAGTTTAACCGCTCGTCGAACAGTCGGTAGTCGGGCGCATGGGCGGCCAGGATAAAGTTTTCAAAGAACCAAGTGGAGTGACCGAGGTGCCACTTCGGTGGGCTCACGTCGTCCGCCGGCTGCACGGTATAGTCTTCCGGCAGCAGGGGGTCGCAGAGGGTCAGCGACTGCCGACGGACGGTGCTATAGTGGCGGCCGATCGCCGGTGGGCTTAGGGGAGGGGAGGCGGTCAAGGGGTGGGCTTTTCCTGTACGGTCACGCCCTTCCAAAACGCGACGTGACCCCGGATGTGTTCGGCCTGCTTGTACGGCTCGGGATAGTACCAGGCGGCGTCGGGATTGCGCTTGCCGTCCACCTCCACGGTGTAGTAGTTGCAGTCGCCCTTCCAGCCGCAGTGGGTGGTGGTATCGCTGTCGGTGAAGTAGGTCCGGTTCAGGCTTTCGGGGGGGAAGTAGTGGTTGCCTTCCACCACTTTGGTAGCTTCGCTTTCCGCCAGTACCTGGCCGTTCCACAGGGCTTGTTTCATGATCGTCGTTCTGTTACCCTCATAACGGCTGAAGGCCTCCGGTGTTGGCTATCTTGCCCCCATGCCCAGCCCCGCCCTGATCGTCCTGATCAAAAACCCCATCCCCGGCAAGACCAAGACCCGACTCGCCCAGGACGTAGGAGATGAAAAGGCCCTACGGATGTACCAGATCTTGCTCGACTATACCCGCCAAGAGGCCGCCCAACTCACGGATGCGACCCGCTACCTCTACTATTCCGACCATATCGTGGAGGGCGACGAATGGTCCGCTAGTACGTTTACGAAGTCGGTCCAGCAGGGCCACGGATTAGGCGAGCGCATGGAGCACGCCTTCACCCGTGCCTTCGCCGACGGCCACGACCGCGTCATCATCATCGGCAGCGACTGCCCGGGGGTGACCACCGCGCTACTGCGGGAAGCACTGGACCGGTTGGATGAGTCCGACCTGGTCCTGGGCCCGGCATTGGATGGCGGCTATTACCTTTTGGGTATGCGGAAACTCCACCCCTCTCTCTTCCGGGAAATGAACTGGAGCACCACCACCGTAGCGAAGGAAACCCGGGCGCGGGCGCGGGTGCAGGGGTTGAC
>CAZKPE010000371.1:0-3219 GCA_964554545.1 uncultured Lewinella sp. | reverse complement strand
GAGAAATGCTCGGGACTGGAACTCGACTGGTACCGGGAATACTGGGTGAACGGCACCGACTACGCCGACTATGCCATAAATGACGTGGAAGACCTGGACGGGACCGGAACCACCCGGGTAAGGTTGGAACGGATCGGCCGCATGCCCATGCCCGTGGAAGTGACCGTGACCGGGAAGGGGGGCGATCAGACCGTGTACTATATGGCCCCGGCCATTCTGCGCGGCGAGAAAGACCGGCCCGACTACGCCGAGAGCTGGGTACCGCTGGACGACTGGGGATGGACCAAGCCCACCTACGATCTGATGCTGAGCCGCGACAAAAACACCATCGAAAAGATCGAGATCGACGCCCGGGGCAGGATGTTCGAGGACGACACCACGAATAACGTCTGGGAAGATTAACAAAAAATTTCGCGCTCAGGCCACGCTACGGGGGGGTAAGTCTATCGTTCCAACGACAACCCTATGCCCCGCCGTCTCTCCTTGTATGAAGTTACTCTTCCTGACTAAAAAATTTCCCTTTCCGCTCAAAGACGGTGAAAGCCAGGCGATCCACGGACTTACCAAGAGCCTGAGCGAACTCGGTTGCGAAGTGTCACTGCTAGCCATGAACACCAGCAAGCACTACTTTCCCGGCCCGGGGCTGCCTGCTGAAATGGACCATTACCGGGAGGTGCGTACCGTCGCCATCGACAATACACTCACGCCCATTGCGGCCCTGTCTAATTTGCTGCGCGGAACCTCCTATCATATCAGCCGCTTCGATCAGGCCAACTATCGGGAAGCGCTGGTGAATTGGCTGAAGGAAGAAGATTTTGATATCGTCCAGCTCGAAACCCTTTACCTGGCTCCCTACCTGAGCACCATTCGCCGGCACTCCGACGCCCAGGTCGTTATGCGGAGTCATAACGTGGAACATGAGATTTGGGAGCGTTGCGCCGAGAACATCAGCTTCGCCCCGAAGCGGTGGTACCTGCGCCACATCACCCGCCAGTTGCGGGACTATGAAAAAAGCCAGTTGAATCAGTACGATCTACTGCTGCCCATCTCCGAGCGCGACAAGCGTCACTTTCGGCGACTGGGTTTCCGGGGGCGGTACAGCATCCTGCCGATCGGGCTGGATACCCGCTGCGGGCCGCCGACCTACGACAGCTACCGACAGGCTCCTGACCTCCACTTCATCGGTTCGCTTGACTGGCTACCCAACCTGGAGGGGCTGCAGTGGTTCCTTAACGACGTCTGGCCGGAGATCCACCGCCGCTGCCCCGAGATCAAGTTTCACGTCGCCGGCCGGAATATGCCCCCGGCCATCCGGGAGCTGCGGATGGACAACGTCATCATTCACGGGGAGGTGGATAGCAGTTGCGACTTTGTCTCCGCCCATAGCATCAGCGTCGTCCCCCTGCTCAGCGGTGGAGGGATGCGGGCGAAAATCCTGGAAGCGATGTCCCTGGGCCGGACGGTCGTAACAACCACCCTGGGCCTGGAGGGCATCAAGGCCCGCAACCGCCGCGATCTCTACATCGCCGATACCCCTACACAGTTTGCCGACGTCATCGAGGGCTGCCGCCGCCGGGGCCGCCGACTGGAGGGTATCGGGCGCAACGCCCACGCCTGCTTCCATCGCCACTATGACAGGAGGGTACTGGCCGAGCGATTGTTGCGGACCTATGCGAAGGTGGTGGATAGTGGGGTGACGGTATAACAGGTTTAGGGGATTTCACCGCAGGGGCTCCACTTCGTGGAGCGCACAGAGGTATGCGCGGAGGTATCGCTGAGGCACTCACTCTGCGCCCCCTCCGCGCATACCTCCGCGCAGCTTACGCAGTAAGCCCTCCGCGTTGCCCTCCCCACCCCTATATTGCACCACGCACACCCAACGATCATGCCCAAATTTATCCTCGCCCTTGACCAGGGCACCACTTCCTGCCGTGCCATCCTGTTCGATCATGATGGCAGCTTGGTCGCCACGGCCCAGAAGGAATTCACCCAGTACTACCCGCAGCCGGCCTGGGTCGAGCACGACGCGAATGAGATCTGGACGGCTCAGTTAGCCGTCGTCAGGGAATTACTCGACAAGACCGGCACGGGGGCGGAGCAAATTGCCGCCATCGGCATCACCAACCAGCGGGAAACCACCCTGATCTGGGATCGTAAGACTGGGGAGCCCATACACAATGCCATCGTCTGGCAGGACCGCCGTACCGCCGCCCGCTGCGATCGGCTGACCGCTGACGGGTTGGAGGATCATGTGCGGTCCACTACCGGTCTGGTGATCGATGCCTACTTCAGTGGAACGAAGATCGACTGGCTGCTGGATCATGTCGGCGGAGCGCGGGTGCGGGCGGAAGCGGGGGAGTTGTGTTTCGGGACCATGGACAGTTGGCTCGTCTACAAGCTCACCGGGGGAACGGAGCACGTAACCGACGTGACCAACGCCGGACGAACCATGCTTTTCGACATTCGCAAGCGCGAATGGGACGATCACCTACTGCAAGAGTTGAACGTGCCCCGGGCCATTCTGCCGGAAGTCAAATCCAGTAGCGAGGTCTACGGCAAGACGACGCTATTCGGAGCGGCGATCCCCATCGCGGGCATAGCCGGTGACCAACACGCCGCCCTCTTCGGTCAGGCTTGCTTCGATAAGGGGCAGGCCAAAAATACCTACGGGACCGGTTGCTTTATGCTGATGAATACCGGCACCGAAGCGGTAGCCAGTACCCACGGGCTGCTGACCACTATCGCCTGGGAGGTTAACGGCGTGACCGAATACGCCCTGGAGGGCAGCGTCTTCATCGCCGGAGCCGCCATCCAGTGGCTACGCGACGGGCTGAAGCTGATCGACGAAGCGCCCGACAGCGAGTACTACGCCAAAAAAGTAGCCGACACGGGCGGCGTCTTCGTGGTGCCCGCCTTTGCCGGCCTGGGTGCTCCGTACTGGGATATGTACGCCCGGGGGGCCATCTTCGGACTTACGCGGGGTACGAGCAAGGCACACATCGTGCGAGCGACGCTGCAGAGCCTGGCCTACCAGGTAAAAGATGTATTGGAGGCCATGCAGAAGGACGCAGGCATTGATCTGCGCACGCTGCGGGTCGACGGCGGCGCCAGCGCGAACGACTTTCTGATGCAATTTCAGGCCGACATCCTTGGTGTTCGTGTGGAACGGCCTGAGATCGTGGAGACTACCGCCCTGGGCGCCGCCATGCTGGCCGGTCT
>CAZKPE010000370.1:0-3221 GCA_964554545.1 uncultured Lewinella sp. | reverse complement strand
TTAGTTACCGCCGTGTTCCCGCCGGCACCACTACGGCTATCCCCGGTAGCTCCGTATCCAAGCTCGCCTTCTACCCCAACCCCGTTCGTCCAGGCGATGTCCTGCGCTTGTCGGGGGGGCCGGAACTGACCGCCGGTACCGCCTACCTGATCGATGCGCGCGGCCGTACGGTTGGCCAACAACGAATCACGACGATCCCGGGCGGCGCGTTGGAAATAGAGGTTCCCGGCGGCACGGCCCCGGGTCTGTACTTCTACCAGCTCAGTGACCGCTCCGGCCAACCGGTAGGTATCGGGAAGGTGCGCGTTCGGTAGGCGTGGGTGCACCCGGGTTGTGCTACCTTCACGGCCTGGATACCACCAAACGCTCTCCCTGGCCACCTTATGGCCGCACAACGACCGGCTGGTTACTGCTGGCCCTCCTACTCCTCCTGGCCTATCAGCCGGCCCGTGCGCAGGACTCGCTAATCGTTCAGCTACCGGAGAAGACGCAACGGCTTACCCCCACCCAGCTACGGCCCTTTATGCAGTTCCTGGTCGACACCGCCGGTCGCTACACCCTGGCTGAGCTGACCGGCGAAAAACGAGTAGCGTGGCGCGACACTCCGCCAGCCTGGTTGGAGGGGGAATCGACCTTTCTCTGGAGCAAGACGGTGTTTCATAATCTGACCGACCATCCGCGCCTCGAGTACCTCGTACTCAGTCCCGTAGCGCATGCCACCTGGGCCTTTATCGTACGGGAGAGTGAAGCACCGGAACTCCTGACGGGGCGGGCCTTGCAATCGGTACCGGGGGTGAATGCCGCGCTGCCCCTTTATCTGGCTCCCGATGAGCGGGTGACGGTTTATTATCGGGGTCAATTCAGCCGTAGGACGCCTATGGCTAGCTTTTCATTCATGGTACTGACCTCCGCCGAAGCCATTTTTGCCAAGCGGGTACAGCTCTACTCGCGGATCTACCTTTACCTCGGGGTGCTCCTGACCTTTTTGTTCCTGGCCGGACTGCTGTTCTATATTTACCCACGCCCGGCTATCGTTTATTTTGGCGTCCTCTTGGTTGGATTCGGGGGTTACTTCTACAACAGTCACGAACTGACCGGAATCGGCATCCTCGAAATAGGTCACGAGGGTGGAAGCACTACCCCCTTTACCCTGCTGATCCTGCTTGGCCTGAGTGGATTTCTGTATCACTACCTGGAGCTGCGCCGCCGCTTTCCCCGACTCTACCGCTACTACCTACTCGTAGCGATTATCGTTATACTATTGCACGTATACCTGATCGTTACGGGTGAATCGGGAGGTCTGCTTGCCAATGTACAGAACGCATCGATTTTGGTCTGGGCCATCGCCACCCTTGCTATGGCGGTCGCCGCGGCCCGGCGGGGGGGGCGGGCCGAGCGTAATCTTCTAGTTGTACTGGCCATCCTATTCGTGCTCAGTCTGGTGTTCCTGATGAATTTGATGCTGGGGATCACCAGCCGGGACGTGCGGCCATTCTTTCTGTTCGGCACCCTGGCCCTGGCCGGCCTGATCGGCTTCGTGATCTACGATAAGCTGACGACCGACATTCGGGAAATCGAGCGAATGACGGAGCAGCGGCGGTTCCGTACCCGCTTCTTCGCTAACATCACCCACGAATTTCGGACGCCGCTGACGTTAATTCTCGGTCCACTCCAGGATCTGCTGGAACGCGCTAAGGAGCCCGCCGATCAAGAGCTCCTGACCATTGCCAACCGCAACGCCCGTCGGCAGTTGGAGTTGGTCAATCACATCCTCGACCTTTCCCGGAGCGAAGCTACCCAGCAGGTACTGGATGCAAGCCCGACGGACTTGGTGCCCCTGCTCCGCCGGATTACCGCTACCTATGAATCCTACGCGGCCGAAAGAGCGGTCAGCCTGGCGTTCGTCACGGAACTTCCCACCCTGATCGTCGAAGCCGATGCGCCGAAGTTGGAAACCGTCCTGTTTAATCTCCTGACCAACGCCTTCAAGTTCACGCCCGCCGGGGGTCGTATTACCGTCCAACTATACGCTGAAAAGCAGACGGCCTGTATCACCGTCCGGGATACCGGTCATGGCATTGTCGCTACCGCCTTACCCTTCGTCTTCGACCGCTTCTACACCGAAAACGAGCACGCCGAGGGGGATAGCGACGCCACGGGTATCGGACTGGCCCTTAGCCGGGAGCTCGTCGTCCTACATGGCGGCACGATCGAAGTGAGTAGCAAACTGGGGGCGGGTACGGAGTTTTGCATCGCACTGCCCTACCGGCCCGGCCTGGTCATTGCGAGATCTATCTCGGTTACCGAAGCGTTCCCGAAAGCGACCGCCGCTACCCCAATCGATGCGGTAAATTCCGGGAAATCGCCCCTAGTCCTGATCGTTGAGGACAACGCCGATATGCGGACCTACATCGGTATGGGCCTGCAGGAACAATACCAGGTCCGCAGCGCACCCGACGGCCGCGCCGGCCTCGAACTGGCCCGCCAACTTGCGCCCGACCTGATCATCAGCGACGTCATGATGCCCCGGATGAGCGGCTTCGAGCTCTGCCACGCCCTGAAGACGGACCTTGACACCAGCCACATCCCCATCATCCTACTGACCGCCCGCTCGGCCAGCCGCGATCGCCTGCACGGACTGGATACCGGGGCCGACGACTACCTGGTCAAACCCTTCGATGCACGGGAATTACTCGCCCGGGTGCGTAACCTGATCGCCTCCCGCCGCCTCCTGCGCGAGCGCTTCTCGGCTTCCCTGAGTCTCAAGCCCGAGGAGGTGACCGCCACCTCCGTAGACCGGGATTTTCTGACCACCGCCCTACGGATCACGGAAGAACACCTGACCGATGAAACCTTTTCCGTCGATCGCTTCGCCCAGTTGATGACGATGAGCCGGACGAGCCTCAACCGGAAATTCCGGGCGTTGCTGGATCAGTCCACCAATCAGTTCATCCGCAGCGTCAAACTGGAACGGGCCGCTGATTTACTCCTCAAAACCGATGAGCCCGTAGTGGTAGTTGGAGAGCGATCTGGCTTCGGTAGTCCCGCCTACTTCGTCAAAAGCTTCCGCGAAAAGTTCGGCGTTACGCCCGGTGCTTACCGCAAGGGGGAGCGGGGGGCGGGAACGCAGGTGCAGGCTTAATCCACCTTCCGATAGGTCAGCAGTACCTCCCCTTCCGTATCAAATAGCCGGAGCTGGAGGTCGGTTATCCGGTAGTGGT
>CAZKPE010000369.1:0-3225 GCA_964554545.1 uncultured Lewinella sp. | reverse complement strand
TGTTGTGGAATACGAAGCGGACGTTCTCCCCCCGCTCGATCATGATCTTGTCCGCGTGAGACAGCGGCTGGTTGTTGATCATCCAGACGTAGCGCAGCATGTTGCCGCCCAGGTAGAGGTGCACTACCCTTACCGGGCGCTCCTCGTGAAGGGTCGTCGGCGCGGTGGCGCGCAGCATATTGTAGTTGAAGATCTTGTCTTCCGGGAAGCGGTTGCTGAGCCCCTGGTAGCCGGTCAGCTGTACGCCCATCGGCCCGTCTATGACCATCATGTTCATTTGGCCCGCTTCGTTGGTGGCGGGGTCCATCTGCATACCGTCCACTTCGCTGGCCCGGATGGTCTTACCGTGGTCCATACCCTGGGGTGACGGAGCCATAGTGTCGGCGGCCATATTCATTTCCTGGTGGTTCATTCCGTCCATTGCCATGCCCATCTTGCGCATCGACTGCATCTGGATGTCTGCGTAGGAAGGGGCTTCGCCGGCGTCATACACGCGGGGCTCGGGGATGTCGGCGGGGGCCTTACCCATGACCATGTCGGGCATCATCTTCATCATTTCCCGCATCTCCCCGGTCAGGGCGTAATAATCGATGGGGCCGAGGGCGGGAGCCGGATGATCTTTTCCCTCGCCGATCCAGATGCTCGTATGCTTGTAGCGGTCCCAGGAGGTGGCGCGGAATTCGTAGCGCCCGCCACCGGGGGGTACGGTGACCTCCACGTCGTAGGTTTCGGCGGTGGCGATGAGCATTTTATCTACGGTCACCGGCTCCACGTCGATCCCGTCGGCGGCGACCACGGTCATTTCTCCCCCGGCGTAGTGTAGCCAGAAGTGGGAGGAGGCCGAGCCGTTTACGATCCGTAGCCGGACGCGCTCACCGGGGGCCGCCCCGGCAAAGCTGGTGGCGATCTCGCCGTTGGCCAGGAAGGCATCATAGTACAGGTCGGCCAGGTCCATGCCCGGCATGCGGTTCCATTCCATCCATACCTGCTTTCCCAGGTTACCGGTCACCAGGGCCTTACCGTAGCTCTGCACGGCCCCGCGGTTGATGGCGTACCAGTCGGTGTGCTTTTTCACCTGCCGGAGTACCTCGTGGGGCCGCTGGGTAGTGAAGTCGGACAGTACCACGGTTTTCTCCTTGATGGGAGTACCGGCGCGGGGCTGGACCACGATGGCGCCGTACAACCCTTTCTGCTCCTGAAGCTCGGTGTGGGAGTGGTACCAGTACGTACCGTGCTGCACGATGGGGAAGGAGGCCACGTAGGTGTCACCCGCGCGGATCAGACTCGTATTCAGGAGTGGTACCCCGTCGTATTCATTGGGCAGCAGTAGACCGTGCCAGTGGAAGGAAACCGTACCTTCCGTATGGTTAGTGACGTAGATGCGCGCCGAATCGCCCTCGGTAAAGCGCAGTGTGGGGGCGGGGATGCTACCGTTGGTCGCCAGTGCCGGGGTAGGCTTGCCCGTAAAGGCTACCGTGGTGTCGGCCACACTCAGGTGGTAGGTGACGGTTTGCCCGTCACGGGTATCGGTAGACTGCCCCGGGATAAGACGGTATGTACCCCGGTCCCCGCCGCCGGAATGCTGCCCGTATCCGAGCACCGGAAGTAGTAGCAATAGTAGATAGCCAACTGTCCTGTATGTCATGACTGATATAATGAAGTGGATAAAAAAAGGGCCGCCCGCTCACCGGACGGCCCCTAAAAGGGATTCGCTTACGCGGCCATCTTCCGGCACTCTTCCGCGCACTTGCGGCAGCTCTCGGCACACCGCTGGCAGTGCTCGTGGTCGTGGGCGGCGCACAGTTCGGCGCAGTAGTCACACACCTCGGCGCACAGCTTGCACTGCTGCTGGCTGAACTTGCTGTCGGCGGCCATCAGACCGATGCTGGCTTCCAGTACTTCGATGCACTGGATGCAGCAGTAGGGACAGTCGTTCATGCTGTCTTTGCCGGCCATTTTGGCCAGGCAGACCTTGCAGTCGATGAGGCACTCCAGGCAGCTTTCGATGCAGCTGGTGTACTTACTTTCTACGGATACGGATAAACTCATGGGTGAAACGGGTTTGGTTAGTCTTGGTCCTGCTGTTCCAGGCGGTAGATCATCTTTTTCATCTGGGCGATCTCGCGTTCCTGGGCCTCGATGATCTCCTCGGCCAGGGCGCGGGCCTCGGGGTCCTTCAGCTCGGCCCGCTCGCTGACCATAATTGCCGAGGAGTGGTGGGGGATCATAGCCTTCATCCACTGTACGTCCGCTACGAACACTTGCTGCCGCAGCCCGAACCAGCACAGCACGCCCACCACGACCGCGGTACCCAGGATGGCGTAGTTCACCACCTTATTTTGGTACATACTCCACATGAAACCCATCATGATCACTACCATGGGCGCGATCATCAGCAAGGTCATGTACGTCCGGGTCGGGCTCAGCATCGCGTGGTCGATGACGTCGATATTGAAAAACATGACGGCGTACATCACCACGAAGGATACGAGCATCATCAGGCCGAAGCGTAGGTAGGGATTCATGGGGAGGGGTGAAGGATTGATGGATTGAAGGATAGATGGATTGAGGGGGGCGGGCGGCGGCGCGCAGGTGCAAGCGGATTACTTGGAAATCACCTCCTCGACGCGGCCACAGGTGAGCATCTTGTCCCCATAGTAAGGGTTACGGATCGCCTCGGCGTCGGAGAACCAGTCGGCGCCCTCCCCGTCGAAGGCCATGGGGCAGTGCTGTTTGTAGATGGTACCTCCGGTCAGTCCTTCGGAGAAGAGGGGGGTTAACTGTTCTCCCAGTTCAGCGAAGTAGGTGCGCTGTTCCGATAGGTCGTCGCTATCGGCAATGGAGCGGGCCAAGCCGGCGCTCGTCGCGAAGTCAGCCTCCAGGGTAGTCGCCATATTACCGGCGGCGCGGGCGGCACCATCCGGGTCGGACTCGACCAGCGCGGTACGGAGTTGCAGGTAGTTCTGAAATACCTTTTCGGTGAGGCCGTCCGCGAAGCTGGCATCGAAGCTGTCCGGCTCCCGGGCAGCGTTACGGGCTACCTGGGCGGGCGTTTCGATCCCTACCTCGGTAGCATTTTCGGTGTTGGCCGGTTCGCTACAGGCAATTAGGGAGCAAAGGGCTAAAGCGGTCAGTATTCTCATTGGGCTACTTTTTGGTGTAACAGTAGCCCGTACCGGTATGCTTTGTCAAAACATGCTAATCCTTACCGCATCTTGTGATTTA
>CAZKPE010000368.1:0-3241 GCA_964554545.1 uncultured Lewinella sp. | reverse complement strand
CTCCTCCGAAAACCGCAGCACCCGCGTCCCCGCCGAAAAGTTGAAGTAAGCCAGTATCCGTTCCTCCCCCTCCTGCCGCACGAAGCTCAGCACCTCCGACTCGTGATTATTCGGTAGCCGGATCATCGTCGCGCCCCAGGGAGCATTCCAGAGCACCCGGTGATCTTTCTTTAGTTGAATCAGCTTTTTGAAGAGTTCCCCCAGCTCGTGCTCCCGCCACTCGATGGGGTCGCGGGCGAAGAAAGCCAATCGTTTGTCGAGCCCGGCCTCCTGCCCGTTGTGAATGAGTGGAATGCCCTCGCCGACGAAGGAGAGTACGATGGCCGCTTCCAGTCCGTCGCCGAGCAGTTCACGCATCGTACCTTCCCAGGCGTTCTTGTCGTGGTTGTCGGTGAAGGTCATCCGCATGGCGTCCCGGGGCCAGGCCCGCTCGTTCCAGCTGTAGTAGACGAAGAGCATGCTTACGTCCCCCTCCCCGTGGCATATTTTGTGGAGGTTCTCGTGCCAGCTCCAGGCGTAGGTGGCATCGAATGCCCGACGGTGCAGGTCGCGGGCTTCCCACTCGGCGAGCATGAAGACGGGCTTGATCTCGTCCAGGGCGGCACGGGCTTCTTCCCAGAAGTCGGTGGGCACGTAGCCGGCCACGTCGCAGCGGAAGCCGTCGATGTCCGCCTCCCGCACCCAGTAGCACATGGCCTCCCGCATGTAGTCGCGCACTTCGGGCACCTCGTAGTCGAGGTCGATGATGTCGGTCCAGTCCCACCAGGGCGTCGGGCGGAAGTCGCCTTTGTGGTCGCGGGCGTACCAATCGGGGTGGTTAGTGGCAAGCTGATTATCCCAGGCGGTGTGGTTGGCGACCCAGTCGAGGATGACGTACATCCCCAGTTCGTGGGCCTGACTGACGAAGTCCTTCAGATCGTCCAGCGTCCCGAATTCCGGGTTGACGCCGTAGTAGTCTTTGATTGAATAGGGACTGCCGAGTTCCCCCTTCCGGTTTTTCTCCCCGATGGGGTGGATGGGCATGAGCCAGAGGATGGTCACCCCGAGTTCCTTCAGCCGCGACAGTTGGCGGGCGGCGGCGCGCAGGGTGCCGTCCTGGCTGAACTGCCGGGTGTTGATCTGGTAAACGGTGGCGGATTGGGACCAACTTGGGTGGGTAGGCATTTACGATTTACAATTTACGAGGTACAATTTGCAATTGGCCGGCACGGCTGAACGTGGCAGCTTATCTTACCTTGAAAACACATAGGTAGATGGATCGCAGAAAGTTCGTTCAAAAGCTGGGCGGGGGCGTCCCGATAGCTATCGGGACAATGGTAGTGGGAACACAAACAGGGCTTGCCGGTACACCCTGCTCCGGTCCCGAAGCCGAGTTGATCGAATGGCGGGAGTATACCCTGGCCTTCCGTGGTAACCGAACGTTGTTGCTCGATTACCTCCGCGACGCGCTTGCACCCGCGCTCCGCCGCAAAGGAGCTACGCAGTTTCAGTTGTACACGGAGTATGCCGATCCGAATCCCGGCAAGCTGCACATCATGATCGCCTACTCTACGGCCCAGGCGTACTACACGGCGCAAGATCTGAGCGACGATGGAGAATTCCAGGTGGCCCGGGAACCCTACGTTAACCTCGGCGGCGAAAACCCCATCTTCAGCCGCTACACCAGCTACCTGATGCGCGCTTTTTCGGGGATGCCGCAATCCGTAAGCCCGGACGACGCTTCCCGGCTGTTCGAACTCCGCATCTACGAGAGCGCCAACGAGGATGCCCTGCGCCGCAAGATCCGCATGTTCAACGACCACGAACTGACGATCTTCGACGAGACCGGACTGGATCCCGTCTTCTTCGGCGACCTCATCGCCGGCCCCTACCGACCCGCCCTGGTCTACCTGCTGCAGTTCGACGATATGGCCGATCGGGATGCGAGCTGGGGGAAGTTCGGTCCCCATCCCGAGTGGCAGCGGATCAAGGAACTGCCGGAATTTGCCGGTACGGTGTCCAATATTCGGCGGACGTTTTTGCTGCCGGCCTGACCTCCCCCTCATTCCGTTGACCCATCTGCCGGTACCGCGTGCGTACCCGCAAGCCCGCGGGTATTCCGATCGAACCACATCGTTGCCGGATCGAAGCAAACCGGCTATTGGTTCGATTGCGCTAGGCATTGGTTCGATCCGTATATCCGGTGCGACGGCCGCCCCCCCACCTTTGTAGCAACGACATAACTGAGCACTTGAACAACATGATGTTTGGAGGAACGGTCGCCTATTCGCGGTCGTTCCTCCCCTTTTTTCATCCATTTCCTCACGTATCCTTACCCATTCTCCATGATCAACCGCTACTTACATCTCTTTACGTTGCTGCTGGGTGTTACCAGCCTTTCCGCTCAAATTACCCTGACCGCCGACAACTTCGGCCTCGGGGATACCATTGCCGCCCTGGACACCGTATACCTCGATAACCGGATCGTGGTCGATCCACCCCAGGGTGGGGAAAATATGGTCTGGGACTACTCCGACGTAGTATCCGATACGATCGAAATACTGGAGAATACGCCCGTAGGTGAGGACACCATCTTCGCGGGGGCTATTTCCGTCAGTGAGGCCGAACGGGAATTTCAGGACTTCGTCTTTCCGGTCTTCAACTACGAAGGCGCGAATGAGAACGGGCGTTTCTATTTGGGCGAGACCTCCCCGGGGGCGAAGTTCCCCCTGCTGAGCATTACCGGTGGGGCCAATGATACCCTGGCTTTTCCACCCTATACGCTGGCGGATTCGACCCCCATCACCCGTCTACCCCTCTCTTTCGGCACCTCCTACGTCGACTCAATCGTGCGGGTCGTGCCCTTCACCCTTACCGTAGCGGCTCGACAACTCGACCGGGTGCCGGGTGCCCAGATCGAGAATACGGCCTACCATACGGACGTGATCGGCTACGGCACCCTCATCCTGCCGCAGCCCGGCGGGACGGTTACCGAGCCCCTGGAGGCCCTCCTGGTTCGTGACTCCGTCGTCACCCTCACGACCTACACGCTCGGGGGTGGTCCCGCGCCCGCCCAGTTGCTAGGTGCCTTCGGGCTACGGGAAGTCAATCGATTCGTGGACGTTCGTTACGGCTTTCTCGTGAAGGGTTTGGGGCGTGCGGCCGCTCGCTTTCAAACCCCGGGGATTGACACGGTCAACTTCCGCTTTAGTTACCGCCGTGTTCCCGCCGGCACCACTACGGCTATCCCCGGTAGCTCCGT
>CAZKPE010000367.1:0-3248 GCA_964554545.1 uncultured Lewinella sp. | reverse complement strand
GCCACCCCGAGGTAACCAAAACAGCGACTGGCGTAAGTGGGTGAGTTGCCGGGGGTCCCTTTGGTCACGTCCAGGCTCATGTTGGCCCACGTCAGCGCCAGATCGGCATCCGTATACCGGTCATTTTGGCTACAGGCGAGTACAAACAGCAGCAACAGGGGGGCGGCGGCGCGCAGGTGCCAGCCCGTCCGGAAACTCCTATTGTAATTCACCCACCGAAGCATAGGTCGTTAACTTCCCACCGTTCACCCCGAAGTAGAGGCGGTCGGCGATTTCTACAATGCTACGAACCTCGCCGCGAAGCGCCAAACCGGACTCCCGCTGCGGCACGTATTGAAAGCCGCCCGACCGTTGTAGGTACATTTGTCCCTGGTTTCCGGATTGCCGCCCGATACGTAAATTTCCCCCCGATTCATTTCCCGCAAGTAGCAGGTCGGGATTTCCGTCCTCATCCAGGTCGGAGATATGGATGGCGTGGACCGGAGCGAACTGGGCCTCACGCGGCAATGGTTGAGCTTCGAAGAAGTGATCGGCCCCCTGAGCGAAAACCATACTTCGCTGCTCGTTTACCGAAAGTAGTGGTCCTTCCACACCCAACAGGCTTAGTATTTCGGAAGCGGTGGCTCCGGCGTAGGTGGCATAGTCCGTATAGCTTCGGCGCAGTTCGGTCAGTTGGGCAAGAAGTTCGTCCCGGCCCGCATCCGGCACCATTTTATCGGCTTCATAGTGGAACAACAGGGGATCGGTCGCCCCGTCTTCGTTTACGTCACTGGCCAGCAGCTGGACCGGCCGGTCCGCAGTGGCCCGGTAAGGATAGTTCAGCCCCTGGTTTCCGACCACGAGGTCCGGCAGGCCGTCCTTGTTCAGGTCGGCGGTAGCCAGCGATTTCCACCAACCCCGCAGCGGGCGCTCGAAGAACTCCCCCGTGCGGTCCGACAACTCATCACCCGTCCAACCCAGGACAATCACCGGCATCCATTCCCCCACCACGACGAGTTCCGGCTGGCCGTCACCCTCCAGGTCAATCCATTCCGCATCCGTAACGATGCCTCCCCCGAAGCGGAGCAGCGCCTCGAATCGATCGCTTACATTTTCGACTTTTCCATCGGTTATCCGCAAAACCCCACTCCGGTGGGTCTCGGGGTAGCGCCCCGCCCGCAGTCCGCCGCCGAGAAAGATGAGTTGTTCCCCGTTTATTTTACCGACCGCCACGCAACTGGTGTTCATTCCGGAAGTGGCTACCGGCTCGGATCGGAAGCGATCACCTCCCAGGTTTATCAAAACGCGATCGCGCAGTTTATCCGCCGGCGTGCCCGAAGCAACGTTCCCGCCCCGGCCTTCATAGACGTCAAGCAGGCCGTCCCCGTTCCAATCTAGCACGGCCAGGTCCGTGACCAGGTTTTCTCCGGACGTTGGTAGGGGCAGCTCCCTACTTATTCCCGATACGAAATGACGGCTGGACTGTCCGACCCCGCCCCCGACAATGAGTTCCTCCCGGCCATCCCCGTTCAGGTCCGCGGCGAGTAGGGGAGGGCCGGCATCGTTAAAATCCCTCGGTGCCAGCGGCTGGATATCGAAAGTGGGCACGTCGGTAGCGCGGTGCTGGAAATTCACTGACCCGTCGACTTGATCAAATAGGGCGGCTACCGATTCGCCTACGCTCGTTCCACTTCCGGTTGCTTCTGCTTCCCGTAGGACCAATCTTTGATTGGCGACAATATTAGAAAGCCTTTGCATCCGTCCCCCCGGCCAGTTTACCGTAAGTGCTTGCACCTGCGTCCGCGCCCCCAGTCCAAAGTGGAGCTCGGTGGGACCTGAAGACTGGTATCCCCGGTTCGGGAAGTTCTCCGCCAGTTGTAACCCCTGGGGAGTCTCCAGGGTCACGCGGGCGCCGATGCCCGTCGGGTTTTGGTCCTCACCCTCCAGATCGACCACCAAGTAGTTGCCGTCCGTGGTTTCGTTCCGGTAGATGAATGCGGTATCATTCACGTTATTGACGACCAGGTCCAGATCACCGTCCAGGTCCAGGTCCACGGCCACGGCCCCCGTCGAGTTGGAGGGCCGGTCCAGCCCCCACTCACCAGTTCGGTCCCGGAAGCTGCCCCCGCCGGTATTGCGGAAGGCGAAATTGGCCACGTCGGAGGCCGGCATTTCCTTCAGCAGCTCAAGCACATCCTGCCGCTGCAGCCTGCCCTTGCGGCCGACGTAGTCGTTCATGTACTTGATGAAGTCCAGGTTGGTGTAGTCGCGCACGTAGCCATTCGTGACGTGCAGATCGCGCCAGCCGTCGTTGTCCAGATCGACCAGCAGGGCGGACCAGCTCCAGTCGGTCGCCGCCACGCCGGCCTCCAGGGCGACCTCGGAATAGCGCCCGTTGCCCTCGTTCAGCTGGAGCATATTGCGCATGGTCTGGTGGTGCCAGCCCTTGGCGAGGGTGAGTTCGTGGCGGGGCTGATTGTTGTCGGGCATCAGCAGTTTGCGGCGGCGGGGGTCGGCGGGCAGCATGTCCAGGGTGAAGATGTCCGGACGGCCATCGTTATTCACGTCGGCCACGTCGCTGCCCATCGAGAAGTGACTCGTATGATCGAGCTGCTCCCCCAGGCGATCGGTGAAGGTGCCGTCGCCGTCGTTCAGGTAGAGGTAGTCGGGAATCTCGTAGTCGTTAGAAACGTAGAGGTCCGGATAAGCATCACCGTTCAGGTCACTCAGGGCCAGTCCGAGCCCGTAGCTCAGCGCCGATCCGTGAATGCCGGCTGCTTCGGTGACGTCTATGAACATGCCCCGGTCATTCCGTAATAGTCGAAGCCCCCGTTCCCGGTCCGGCTTAGCGGCCAGCGTTCGGGTGCCCGCAACGTTTAGGTTGGGCAGCGACTTGGGATTATGATTCAGCAGGAAGGCATCTAAGTCTCCGTCCAGGTCGTAATCGGCGAAGTAGGCCTGGGTGGCGAAGGCGGGGCTATCGAGACCGTACTCCGCGGCTGCGTCCCGGAAGATGGGCACCCCGTCCGCGTTATTCCCTTCATTGATCAGCAACTGGTTGCGCCGCTTGTCCGGGGGCAACATCCCCGAATAGCAGAGATATAGATCGGGGCGGCCGTCAGCGTCGATATCCACCACCGATACCCCCGTGGCCCAGGGTCCTTCCTGCCCACTGCTGTTACTGGCCTCAGTGACGTCGCGGAACTTCAGCTCCCCTTCATTCAGAAAGAGCCGGTTGGCCTCCATATTGGCCGTGAAGTAGAGGTCCG
>CAZKPE010000366.1:0-3273 GCA_964554545.1 uncultured Lewinella sp. | reverse complement strand
GTATACTACCTGAGCGTGAATGGAATAGGTCTACGGATCGTAAAGGCCCGCTAACGATCGAGCGCCTGCACGAAGCGGGCAAAGGTCTCCTCGGTGATGCTCCAATCGGGGGGCTTGATCTCCCCCCACGCCTGGGGGGTATCGGACATATTGAAGTAGTTCACTCCGACCAAGCCGGGCTGCTGGCGTAGGGTCGTGGCGGCATCCAGCAGCCAGCGGGTTTGGTAGTCCTCCGGCCCCTTCACCCCGAACTCGGTAATGAAAAGCGGCTTATCGAGAAAGCGAAGACGGCGCCATTTCCGGTCGAGGATGGTCGAAAAAGGCTCTTGCTTCCGCGGGTCCGTGATGTTCTTGTCCGGCAACCCGTAGATGGCCATACTCACCATATCTACCCAGGCGTCGCCAGGGTACCACTCCAGCGCCCCCCGGTCACCGGTCGGACCCCAGACCCGAACGATATTATCCGGCAATTCGGGATGGCCCATTACGTAGCGCCAGGACCGGACGTAGTCGTGCGGGTCCTGACTCTGCCAGGGGTAGCGGTGGATGGGAATTTCCATTTCGTGGGCGTAGCGGAAGTATATTCGGCGATCGACAGCGTCCAGGAGGTCGAAGAGTTGGGTTAAATACGCGTCGTACGCTCCCTCCGTAATTCGGTTGAGTACATTTTCGTCGCGGCTTCCGTCCGGCAGGTACAGGGGTTCGAAGGTGACGATGGGGTCGTGCCCCCGTCCGGTCACGGCTCGTAGCTGTTCACCGAATTTCCCATTGTCCAGATTGCGGAAGTCGACGAACAGATGCTCCGCCGCTACCTCCGGTCGGTCCAGCAGCCGCTGCTGGGGATCGTAGAGCCCGATGGTGATCTGTCGGGCCGGTAAGGCGGAACGCTCCGAGGAACGCCGTACCGTATACGTACCCACCGGTGCCGCCCGCAGTTTGTCCTGCACCCGCGCGGCCATATTGGGTCCGAAGTCTGTCCGCCCGCCTTCCGGTCCGGGGAAGACCAGGATCGGTAGCCCCAGGTAGCGAAGGCGGTGAACGCGGCGGTAGGCATCCCGCCAGGCCAGGGAATCACGGGGGTAGGTTTGCAATCCTGTTTCGGAGGGGGGATTCATGATCACGGCCGCCCAATCTACCGGATGGTCGACGGGGAAGAATTCATCCGCACCCGGGTAGCCGGCGGCCGTCCAGACCAGCTGTCCGGCGGGAAAGTGCCGGCGGGCTAGCCGGGCAAAGTGTCCGTACGCCTCCGTATAGCGGGAAGGATACTGCTGCCAGGGATAGGCACCCGCCGGCACCTCCATCTCCGGGTTGAAGAGGAGAAAGGTAGTTCCCACTCTCCCGGCCAGTCGGGAGAGTATGGTCTCGAACACCTTGTCGTATTCGCCTTCCGCCACCTCCCGTAATACCCCGTTGGCAATCCCACCCCCTGATCCCCAGGTTTCAATCCGTAGATACAGACTATCCCCGTCCGCTTCCAGACTGTCGAGCAGAGTGGGCGGCAATTCCTTCCCACTGCTGCCTAGTTGCAGCGTCCTATAATGCCCCGAACCACCAAACACTACGCTGGAGGAACTTCCCAGATTGACCATCAGGGGGGGAGGCCGATCGGTTCGGACAAGGATGGGCCGTCGGTCATCCGAATCGGATTGGCAGCTACTCATCCCGAATACGGTTAGTAGCACCAGGATCATCGGTGTACAGTCGTAATCGTATGGGTTCCTCATCATTCGTTTTGCCCGTGCACTTCCACCTGCGTCTGCGCCCAGGCCGCCAGACGCACGCGCGCGCTATCGATACGACCGGATGGCATAGTCTCCGACAGATCGTTCTGCTCCAGGGGGTCGTGATTCAGATTATATACGGAAACCCTATTTCGGGTTTCGTTGAACACGTATTTATATTCATCCTTACGGTAGCCGAAGAGGTAATCCGTCCAGGGGGAGTAATACACAATCTCGCTCGCATCCGTTCGCAGCAGGTCACGACCCTGCCATTCGGCGGGAGGATCGATTCCAAGCGCCGAGAGTATCGTGGGTGCGATATCCTTGGGGCCGACGAGATCGTCGCTACTTCCCCCGGTAAAGAGGAGGGGATTGATAAAATAGAGCGGTACGTGCATACTCTCCTCGTACACCCCGTTGCCGTGCCCCGACTGTCCGTGCTGTCCGAAGGCTTCGCCGTGGTCGCCGGTTACCACGATGAGGGTTGTGCTATCCAGGCCGCGCTTCCGCAGACCGGTAACCACCCGGCCGATCAGCCGATCGTCTTCCCGGACGGCATTCAGGTAGCGGTTGAAGGAGAGATCGCCGACGCCATAATCCCGTTCCTCCTCCACGTAGTAGGGATAGTGCGCCTGGAGGGTCCACAGCATGGAAAAGAAGGGGCGATCGTCGTCTTTCCCGTCGATCCAGTCGAATAGCTCCCCGGTCAGGCAGTTGTCGGCTACACCGTTGCCCTCCGTATATTCCGACTGCTCGAGCGTGAAATGGGTTTGACATTCCAGTTCGCGATAATCCCGCACCCGCCCGAAGCCCGACCGACGGGCGAAGGCCTCCGCTCCGTGAAAGGCATAGTCGGCCGAGGTCAGCAGGTCCGTTCGGTACCCGGCATCTCCCAGCACGGCGGGCAGCGGGCGGTCGGTGTACTGTTCCTCCCGCAGCGTCAGGCCATCCGGCGATGGCGATGGGTAGGCGGATAGCAGTAGGGAAGCCAGCGTAAAGTGGGTAAACGGTACGTAGGCATAAGCTTGGGTGAAGCGCAAGCTCCGCTCCGAGAGCGCGGTCAGATTGGGCATGATGCCGTAGCCCCCCCCGTAGTCATCCAGGTAGTGCGCGCCCACCGATTCCAGGACTACGAGCACGACATTCCGCACCGAATCATGGGGGCGGTAGGCGGGTTCCGGTCGATCGACCTGGCGCTCCCGGAAGGGAAGCTGTTCGGCGGGTACGTCCCGGGAGAATAGGCCTGGCTCCCTAAAATAATAGGTAGCGGTCGTCTTGGCGAATGTCACGATCGCATTCTCCTCCGCCCCCGGGGTCGGCTGGCCTGTCCGCAACTGCCGACCGGTCCAGGCCCCTGCCGGATACAGTAGCAGTAATCCGAAGGCTACGGGAACTACCCATTTGCGCGCGGCAATAGTTGGCAGAGCGACGTAAAGAATTATACCGAGGGGCAGGACCGAGAGCGCGTAGCAGGCCGTATCCCAGGCCCGGGCTGGCGAGATGGTCGCGGCCACCGCCTCCCTGCCCGCGGTTCCGGTCAGGAATTCGG
>CAZKPE010000365.1:0-3283 GCA_964554545.1 uncultured Lewinella sp. | reverse complement strand
ACCG
Organism: uncultured Lewinella sp.; assembly: GCA_964554545.1. Lineage (GTDB taxonomy): Bacteria > Bacteroidota > Bacteroidia > Chitinophagales > Saprospiraceae > Neolewinella. The sequence goes on along the minus strand of CAZKPE010000365.1, from coordinate 3,279 downwards.
CGCTACGCCGAACCGGGGAGGGGGAAGAATTCAAACGGCACGCCCACGACTTTTACCGCCGACGTATCCAGCAGGCCGGCACCGAATCCGAGCTCCGTGCGATTTCCGAGTGGCTACCCTACCTCAGAAAATACCTGCGGGAAGCCAGTGACCTAAAGCCGCTACTGGAAGCGCGGCGTGGGTAGGTTACAACCCGGTCGACCTCAGACGGCTGAAAAGGTCGTACTCCCCTCCAACTCCGTGAAGCGGACCGGCAACACCCCGGAGCCCCCCTGCTCGGTAGTATAGACGCCGTAGATGCTCTCGACGGCCTCCATCGTCAGTTTGTTGTGGGTAACGATGATGAACTGGCTGTCCTGGCTGAACTTTTTGATGATGCGGTTGAACTTGTGAATGTTGGCATCGTCCAGGGGCGCGTCGACCTCGTCAAAGATGCAGAAGGGGGCCGGTTTGAGCAAGTAGAGGGCGAAGAGCAGGGCCGTGGCGGTGAGCGTCTTTTCCCCGCCCGACAGCTGATTGATCGTCTGCGGCCGCTTCCCCTTGGGTTTGGCGACGATCTCGATCCCGGATTCGAGGGGATTTTCCGGGTCGAGCAGGATCAGGTCGCAATTATCGTCTTCGGTAAACAGGCTCCGGAAGACGTCAATGAAGTACAACCGCACCCGGTCGAAAGCGTGGAGAAACTGGGCGGTGGCCGTTTCCTCGATCTCGCGGATGGTCTTATTGAGGGTGGCTTTGGCGGCCAGAATATCGTCGCGCTGCCCGGTGATGGTGGCGTGGCGCTCCTGCATCTCATCGTAGGCTTCGACGGCCAGGGGATTGATCTCGCCGTAGTTGCCGATGCGGCCGCGGAGCCGATCCACCTTCAGCTCCAGGTCGGCTACGGTGCCGGTCCATTCCTCCACTTCCACCTCGGCGAGTTGCTCCAGGCTCAGATCGAACTCGATGCGGAGGCGCTCGGCGACCGACTGCAATTTGAAGCGGACGTCGGTGGCGCGCTCCTTCAGTTGATTGACGCGAACCTGGGCCTCCTGCAATTGCCGACCGTCGCGCCGGATCGCGTCCTCGGCCTGCTGGATGGCGGTACGGGCGGCCACGTATGCCTGCTCGGCCTCGCTGAGGGTGGCTTTGTAGGTCGTGCGTTCTTCCCGCAGTTTGCTCAGGTTTCGGTTGAGCACGTCTTCCTGCTCGCCGAAGCGCTGGGCTTCCGCCTCCAGTTTTCCCAGTTCCTCACGGCTGGTCTGTTCTTCTCGTTGCACTTCCCTGACCCGATCCTGCCGGAAGGTGATCTCCTGCTCCAGTCCGGCGACCCGGTTCTGCTGCTGAATGTACTGGATGTTTTCCTGGTTGAAGCGGCTACTGGCGGCGCTGAGGTTCTCACTCAGGGCGCGGTAGTTGGCATCGGTACCGCTGACGTTGCCGCGGAGTTGCTCGATTTGCGCGTTCAGGGCAAGCAGTCGTTCGTCGATCGTCGCGTTTTGTTCCAGGAGTTTTTCCCGCTCCCGCCCGAGCTGCTCGTTCTGGCTTTCGGTGGTTGCGAATAGCTGGCCGAAGCTTTCTACCCGTGCGCCCAGTCCCGCCCGCTGCTGCTGCAACTTGCCGAGCTCCCGCCGTTGCCGCTGGATGATTTGGTCCAGCCGTTGCTGCCGGAGTTCGTTCAGTTTACTTCGTTCTTCGTCGAGTTGTCCTTGTAGATTAGTGGCTTCCGCTTCGGCCGTAGTAATGGCCTTAGCCAGCACTTCGAGGTTTTTCTTGCGGCCGATCTTCTTGCCGGCGAACAGGCCGACCGATCCGCCACCTAATCGGTAGGGGCGGCGGGACAGGGTACCGTCGGCGGACAGCAGCACCGTACCTTCCGGAAGTTCCACCGATTCTATCGCTCCGTCGCTCACGAATACGCCACCCAGCAGGTACTCGATCAGGGGCCGGAAGGGGGCATCCACCTGTACGACCTCCGTAGCCGGCCGGGACCCCGCGGGGCCACGGGAGACGTTAAGGCGGGCGGCGGGCAGTTGCTCCAGGATGAAGAAAGTGGCCTTACCCTTGCGGTTTTCCCGCAGCAGTTTGATGCCCGCGGCGGCTTCCTCGGCGGTGCCCACAACGTAGTGATTCAGCCAGGGCTCCAGGAAGCCTTCGATGGCGACCCGGTAATTTTCGTCCACCAGGATCACGTCCGAGAGCAACTGCACGTCCCGCGCCCAGCCGCGCTGTTTACTGAGGTAACGGATGGATTCGGGGAAGCCCTCCAGGCTGTCGACCATGCTCTTGGTCAGATTGTACTCATTGCGGCGGGCGTCGAGGCCGCGGTTGATCCGGTTGAGCTCGGCACGCAGGTGCTCGTTGCGGGCTTCGCTTTGTTCCAGGGCATCCCGGCGGGTGGTTTCTCGTTCTTCCAGTTCGGCGACTTCACGCTCCGCTTCTTCCTCCCGTTTCCGCAGCTCGTCCAGTTCGGCGGTCAGCCGTTCGTGTTCCTCCCGGCGGCTATTGAGCTGTTGGCGGTTGCGCTCGATCTGTCCGGCGATGTTTTCTATGCGGCTGGCATTGATGGCCCGCTCCTTTTCCAATTCGTAGACCCGGCGTTCCTCCCCCTGTTGCTGGCGAAGGGCGGCGTCGAGTTCTTCCTTAAGGCCGGCGTGGCCCGCCCGCACGTTCGTCAGTTCGTTCTCCGCTTCCTCCCGCGATCGGGCCAACTCCTGCATTCGCTCCCCGGCGGTGGCCAGTTGGTCTTGCAGTTGCTGGAGGTGAATGGCGTGGTCCTCGAGTTGCTGCCCCGCCCGCTCGATGGTGGTGGTTAGTTGCCGACTCTGTCGGGCCACGAAGTCCTTGCGCTGTTCCAGCAGTTGGCGGTCGTTTTCCAGCCCGCGCAGTTCCCCGACCAGGGCGTTAAGCTTGCGCTGCCGCTCCCCTACCGCGGATTCGCGTTCGAGCTGCCTGCTGCGCTTCCGGCTCAGCTCCTCTTCGGCGGCTGTAATGCGCCGGTCCAGTTCGCGGTAGGTCGTTTCGGCGGCGGCAATTTCGGCGGCACCCTTCTGCTCTTCGAGGCGTAGCTTTTCGAGGCGTATGCCGGTCAGCAACAGACTGAGTTCCCGGTACTGCTGCTTGAGCTGACGGTACTTGCGGGCGCGTTTGGCCTGCTTCTCTAATTTGCCGAGGTTGGCGGTGATCTCGTGCAGCAGGTCTTCGATACGGTCCAGATCGTCCTCGGTGTGCTTCAATTTGCGCAAGCTCTCCTTCTTCCGGTTCTTGTACTTGCTGATGCCGGCGGCCTGCTCGAACATG
>CAZKPE010000364.1:0-3302 GCA_964554545.1 uncultured Lewinella sp. | reverse complement strand
CCAAGATCGTCCTGACCGCCCGCTCGGGGCGCGCCGCCCTGGCCTACCGCTTCAAAATTTTGGGCTACAACCTGACCAAGGTGGAACTCGACGCGATCTACGAGCGCTTCCTCGATGTCGCCGACCGCAAGAAGGAAGTAGAAGACAGCGACCTGGAGCGGATGATGAAGGGGGCGGCGGCTTAGATGAAAACACTCCGCTTACTGACCCTGATGCTGCTACTGGCCAGTGGAATGCCGGGTAAGGCCCAGCAACTTCCTACAAAAGCCATTCATTTGGGTGATCCCTTTGTCCTGCGGGTAGATAGCACCTACTACCTGTACGGCACCCGCGATACCGACCGGGGCTTTCCCGTTTATCGCTCCGAAGACCTACAGCATTGGGAAACCCTAGGCTATGCTTACCGCCGTACGGATCGTAGCTTCGGCCGCCGTGCCTTCTGGGCTCCGGAAGTGACGGCCTACCGCGGCAGATACTACATGACCTATAGCGCTATCGGTCCGGTGGATACCCTGGGCTACCGACTTTGTCTGGCTGAATCCCCGACTCCCGCCGGCCCCTTCACCGATTTGCGCACGCCCTGGCTGACCTACCCCGGTTGGAAAACTATTGACGCCCATATTTTTATTGACCGGGATGACACGCCCTACCTGTTCTTCAACCGGGTCGGTATCCGGGGGGAGGGCCGGCAGATGTACGGCAACATCTACGTCGTGCGACTGAGCGAGGACCTGATGCGCGCCGAAACCGAGCCCGAGCTGGTCGTCGCCGCCAGTCAGCCGTGGGAGGCCGCCGATCCAGCGTATAACAGCAACGCCAATGAAGGAGCCTTCGTTTTTCGGGAAGGGGACACCTACTACCTGACCTATTCCAGCGGCCATTACAAGAGTCCCCGCTATGGGATCGGGGTGGCTACCGCATCCTCTCCACTTGGACCCTGGACGAAGTCGGAAACCAACCCACTACTCCAATCGGATTATGCGGTAGGCCGCAGTGGACCCGGCCACGCCAGCATTACGAGCTCGCCGGACGGACGGACGCGCTATCTTGTTTACCACGTCCACGCCGATCCCGACAATCCGGGACCGGATCGGACGGTGCGGATAGCGGAACTTCGGATTAGTAATGATGGCGGTGGACTCGAACTGGAAGTTCTCGACCGGTAGCCCTGCACCTGCGCCCCGCCGCCCTGAATTCGTACCTTTGCCCTCCGAAAATGCTTTAGACCATGCCCCAAACTCTCTTCGATAAAGTCTGGGACGCCCACGTAGTCACCCAAGTGCCCGGCGGCAACCAGGTCCTCTACATCGATAAGCACCTGATCCACGAGGTCACCAGCCCCCAGGCCTTCAACGGACTGCGTGAACGCGGTATCCCCCTCTTCCGGCGCGACCGGATCGTGGCCACCGCCGACCACAACGTGCCGACCAAGGACCAGGACAAGCCCATCGCCGAACCCCTGAGCCGCAAGCAGGTCAATATGCTAACCGGGAATTGTGCTGAGTTCGGCGTAGACCTGTACGGGCTTGGCCACCCCTACCAGGGCATCGTCCACGTCATCGGGCCGGAATTGGGCATCACGCGGCCCGGTATTACCATGGTCTGTGGAGACAGCCACACCAGCACCCACGGGGCTTTCGGAGCAATTGCCTTCGGGATCGGGACCAGCCAGGTCGAGCAGGTCATGGCTACCCAGTGCGTGCTCATGGGCAAGCCGAAGAAAATGCGCATCAGCGTGGAGGGGGAGCTCCAGCAGGGAGTGACGGCAAAAGACATCATCCTGTACGTCATCAGTCGGCTCGGTACCGGCGGCGGCACGGGCCACTTCGTCGAATACGCCGGCTCGGCCATTCGCGCCCTGAGCATGGAGGGTCGGATGACGATCTGTAACATGAGCATAGAAATGGGGGCCAGGGGCGGCCTCATCGCTCCTGACCAGACCACCTTCGACTACCTGGAGGGGCGGGAGTTCAGTCCGAAAGGAAAAGATTGGGAGGAAGCGGTACGCTATTGGAAGACCCTGCCGACCGATGCCGACGCGACCTTTGACCAGGAGTACAGCTTCCGCGCCGAAGACATCCCCCCCATGATCACCTACGGTACCAACCCCGGCATGGGTATGGGCGTGACCGAGACCATTCCCACCACCAGCGAGCTGCACGGGGATGCCAGTCTGCGCAAGTCCATGCAGTACATGGGCCTGGAAACCGGGCAACGGATGGAAGGCATGCCGGTCGACTACGTATTTATCGGCAGTTGCACGAATAGCCGCATCGAGGACCTCCGTTTGGCGGGGGCGCAGGTGCGGGGGAAGCGGGTAGCGGAAGGGGTGACGGGGATCGTGGTTCCGGGCTCCCAGCAAGTGGCCCGACAGGCGGTGGCCGAAGGGCTGGACAAGATTTTCGAGGCCGCCGGTTTCGAATTCCGGGGGGCGGGATGCTCGGCCTGTCTGGGGATGAATGAAGACAAGGTGCCGGCAGGGCGCTACTGCGTCAGTACCTCAAATCGTAATTTCGAGGGGCGGCAGGGGCCGGGGGCGCGGACAATTTTGGCGAGCCCGCTGACGGCGGCGGCGGCGGCGGTAGCCGGGCGGATTGTGGACGTGCGGGAGCCGGTTCCCGCCTAGTGCCCCCGGGCGGCGTAGGTGGCGCGGATCCACTCGCCACGGGTGGCGAACTCGCCGGAAAGGGGGGAGGGTAGAAGCTGCTCCCATCGCTTGCGCAACTCCGCCGTGAGCGGTTTGTCGAGCTCAACGGCGTGGCCCGGATGGGCTTCGGAATATTGCCCCCCGGTGGAGACTGCTTTTGGCTGATTGCCTCCGGCCAGACCGTGTAAGCCGCCCCGCACGCCCCACCACTGCACCGCACGGAAATCAGGATGGTCCGGAGGGACGTCGGAGAAGTAGATCGTGGCTGCCCCGGCGCCGTGCAGTTGCTCCTGTAGGGCGGTGACCTCTACCTCCTGAACGGCGACCCCGTTCCGGATAGCCAGCCCCGCAGCCACTCCGGCGGCCTGCCCCAGTCCCGCCCAGGTCGGTTCGAGCCGCAGAGCCCCGAAGCCGAAGTGGGAGGCCGAGCAGGCTACGGGGACTAGCAGATTCTCGGTCTTTTGCGGCACGATAACCCCATAGGGCACCTGCAAGGGAGGGATCATGCGATAAAACTCTCCGGTATGCTCTCCGTTGTAGCGGGTCCCGATGCGGCCGGTCCCGTGGCAATTATGCACGTAATCCGCCGCCGCGATGCTTGTTGGGTGAAGCTTGGTGCGTGCTTCGTTCGGCGGAGACTCCGTATCGCGGCCGG
>CAZKPE010000363.1:0-3304 GCA_964554545.1 uncultured Lewinella sp. | reverse complement strand
CTAAAGAGGCAAAGTAGCGTCGAAAAAAGTGTATTTTTGGATTTGCGGATTATACGAATTTTCGTGTGGATTGAGCCACCCCGCGCAATCCTTCTCCTTAACCTCTAAGCCGTGAAGAACCCTGCCCTCATTTCCGGTCTTTTTGCCCTGCTGTCGGCCGGTTTCAATAAGCTGCTGAACCGTGACCCGAAGAAGCGCGAACTGAAGAAGTACGTCCGCGAGCTGGTGGACGCCGATCTGATGACGAAGGTGCGGGCCGCCCGCGTCATGTACTTCTACGAAAGTGGGGGCGATTATGAGGCGCTGCTGCCCTTTGAGGAGGAATATATCGAAGGATAATGGTGAACGCCCCGCCCACCACACCCGTAGCGAACGCACCCCACTACACCACCCGCTATCCTAAGCGGCAAATCGTCCTCCACGATACGGTCAGCCCCACGTCTTCCCATCCCGGTTTTGGGGATGGGGTGGACGGGGATTTTCAGCACTGGCGTGACGTGCGGGCTGGCAAGCGGTACAACCTGGGTACGTTCTGCGTGGGATCGGCGGACGGACGGGGCTTTCAGGGGTTTTCCTCCTACGAGTGGGCGCACCATTTGGGGGTTCGCCAGCGGGACTTCGACGTATTCGGGCTGCCGAACCGGAACCGCTGGTTGAACCAACGCTCGATCGGCTACGAGCACGACTGCCTGGGACCGCTCATGCCCGCCGAAGAACATCCGGGGTTCTACCGTTCGGTGGTTTACAGGTCGGGGCGGGCGGGGCGGATATTGGTGCCGGAACGGGACGTAACCTACTATCCCGATGGCTACCGAGGCTATCACATCTTCGAAACCTACACCCCGGCCCAGCTTGCGTACACCGAACGGATGCTGCGCTACCTATGTGCCGAGCATGGCATCCCGACCGACTACCGCGAAGATCAGTGGGAATTGAGCGAGGCGGCCCTACGGGGCGATCCGGGCATCTTTCAGCACGTCAGCTACCGAGCCGATAAGGCCGACTGTAACCCCCAGCCCGCCCTGATCGCCATGCTCAAGCGGCTGCACCCGAAAAAGGCGATGGTGCCAGTAACGGCCCCGCTGCCGAAAGTGCCCTTCGTCTTCACCCCAAAACGGTACCGCGAAATGAAACAGCGTGACGACCTGCTGTCGTTCGCCCTTGACCCGGCAAATTCCGGGAAACCCAAAACCCCTTAAACCTTATCCCCATGGACATTCAACAAGCGATTCCCGCCACCGACGGCAAGTTCGGAACCGATGGCATCATGGCCGCCGTCGATCTGGCCAATACCATCTACGATGGCTACAGCGACGTAACGGAAGATGGCAAAGTCGACGTGAACGACAGCTTCGTGCTGTTCAGTATTGGCCCCCGTTTGCTCTCCGCCGGCAAGAAGCTCTACGAGCACCGCGCCGACATTGATGACGAGCTGACCGACCTGTCGGAAGGCGAAAAGACCCGCATCGTGACCCGCGCCGGCCAGCGCATCGAAGACCCCGCCTACGTGAAAATCCTTCGCGGTGCTCTCGACATCACCGATGGCGTTTCCGAGCTCGCCGGCAAGGGCGGGCCCCAAGCGTAAGCAGTTTTTCCGCCGCTCCCGGTTCCGATCGGGGGCGGCTTTTCGCCTAAACCCCACACCCCGTTCATGCAAGATGCGTCCCCGCATGTGCTCATCACTCTGCTCGAAGCGATGCAGGTGGACCCGCCCGGGATTGTCTCGGCAAGCCTGGGAGCGGTGATCTCGGTGTTGTACGTGAACGCCAATGGGTTCAATTACCGCCGCGTCATGGGTACAATCATGGCCGCCGCCTGTTTGGGGGGGTGGTCAATTACGCTGATCGAGAATTGGGGGGCTACGGGGCCAGCAGCGCACATCATCAATTGGATGGCCGGCTACCTGGCCTCTGACATCCTCAGCTCCATAAAAAGCCAAGCACCCACCATCACCAATGCCGTCGTGACCTTTTTCGCCGCCCGCGTGGGCAAGTTCCTGACCCGCGTCTTCGGAAAAACGGACGAAAATCCCAAGCCATGATCGAGTTCACCTACACCCTCAGCACCCTGGCAACGGTCGTCGTGTCGCTGCTACTTCTGAGCCGCACCCTTCGCGACGTGCGGTTGCAGACGGATGGACCCCGATACGTCATCCCGGCGGCGCGAATCATTGTGACGGGCTTCTTCGTCTCCCACTTGGGGTTACTGCTGTGGCCCGAGTACACCCGCCTATTCTGGTTCGTCTCCGATGTCGGCAAGACCCTAGGCCTGGGCCTGCTCTACGTGTCCTACTACTACGCCCACCGGCGGGTGCCCTTGTCGCAGCGCAGTGACCTACAGTTGAGCCGCTACCATTACGCGGAAGTAGCCGAGGGGATCGTAGCGCGGGCCTTCGTGCCGGGCGATCCGGTACTCTTCACCTTCGAGGCGAAGCTAGTCGAATGGGTAAATCGAGTGGACTTCCCGCCCGGTGCCAGCATCATCTTCCACCAAGCGCGGCGAGGTTGCCGTTTCGAAGATGCGACTAAGCCGGTCGAAGAAATGGTTTTCTTGGCCCGGGGGCTGGCTGAATTTAGCCCCGACCTCGAGGTGCCGGCCGGGGTGACCCACACCATCCCGGCTCATTGGGAGCACTACTACTTGGCGAAGGAGACGACGATCGGGGCGAGTATCGTTTGGCCGGAGTGATACGAAAGACACGTCCGGCAGAACCTGGGCCGGTTGAGGCGGCTGTACAGACACGCCGTCGAACACAGGCCATCTTCGTAGCCCTGCCCCCACTCGCCGCACTGATCGCAGGGCTGGTGGTAGCCCGCCGCCCGCAGTGCCGCCGCCGTCCCTTCCGAACGGGCGAAGATGGGTATGCAGACCCCGAACGCCCACCCAATCTCCTCCCACATCCCCCGGCTGACGCTGGGGCCGTAGAGCCTGATTTCATCGACGAAGCCCGCCTGAAGTAGATGCCGGTTGCATTTCATGTCTATCTTGCGTTGTGCCGGGTCGCCATCGTCCAAAATTTCCAGGGCGGTCAGGTAGGGGGCAAAGGGCAGCACGTCGGGTTCGGCGCGGACGATTTCGGCCATGATGAGTTTCACCGCGTGGATGTTGGCGGCAAGGTTGCCGGAGATGGGGTGGGCGATGTAGGCGACTTGCATGGGGTGCAGGATTGAGATAGTAGGTGTATGGAAAGCGCAATGCGGGATCGGGGTGTACGCGGTGTGTGAATGGCGCAATGCGTGTAGCCCTATATTCTGCGCAAATAAAACAACAAATTGATCATAAATTAAACTTTTAAAACTTGATG
>CAZKPE010000362.1:0-3309 GCA_964554545.1 uncultured Lewinella sp. | reverse complement strand
TCATGGCCGAGGAACTATCCGGCGACCCCGTCTGGAACCGGGAGAATTCGAAGGTCCTCTTCGAGATGCTCCTCCCGAACCGCTACAAAGACTTCATCCGCAACCACCGCAACGTCAGCTGGCGGATGGACCTGGAAAGCGCCATCTTCCCCTGGGAGATGTTTCACGATCCGGACATCGGCGAGGAACCCACTTTCGTGCGCTCCGGAATGGTCCGCCAATTGTACTCCGATACAGCGGAGGTCCGCCCGGCACTGGTACGCCAACCCACGGCCCTGGTCGTCGCCAACCCGCCCTTCACCAGCGAGGACCTGCCCGACCTGCCGGGGGCCGAGCGGGAAGGCCAGGAGGTCAATCAGCGGCTCATCGCGGAGGGCTTCACGGTTACGGCCGAGATCGACAGCGGGCCGGTCCCAATCATTAAGGCGCTTTTTCGGGAGGGGTACAAGATCGTGCACTTCGCCTCCCACGGCCGGTTCGATCCGACCGGCGACCGCCACGGTATCGCCATCGGTAGTAACCAATTCATCAGCCCCGGCACCCTGCGGCAGGTGTCGGATATTCCGGAGCTGGTGTTCGTCAACTGCTGCTACCTGGGCCGGCTATCCCCCCAAGACGAGCGATACTACCGCCACCGCCACCGCTTGGCCGCCAATATCGGCACCCAGCTCATCGAAAGCGGCGTCAAGGCGGTCATCGTAGCCGGCTGGGCGGTGGATGACGCCGCGGCCCTCACCTTCGCGACCACCTTCTACGACAATCTGCTGGAGGGGCAATACTTCGGCGAGTCGGTACTCCGTGCGCGGCGGACCTGCTGGGAGCAGCACCAGTCCTCCAACACCTGGGGGGCCTACCAGTGCTACGGCGATCCTTTCTACCGTGCTACCCTGACCGGCGGTGCCGATAAGGGCGAACGCGACCTGAGCCTGGAGGAAGAGATCGTCCTGGAACTCGACAACCTGATCTCGGCCGCCGAAAGCGTCACCGGGAAGGCCCGCCGGGAAGCCGCTCGCCTGAAGGCCTCCGTACAGAGCCTCTTACAGCGAGCGGAGGCCCACGGTTTCCGTAGTCCCCGCATTATGGAGCGGGAGGCCCGTTTCTACATGTACATCAATGACTACGCGGCGGCCGTGCAACGGTACGAGGCCCTGTTTGCCCGCGACCACGGGGAATATCGGGTGCGCAGCTACCACCACTACCTCTACATCCGCATTCGCCGGGAAGCCACGGACCCCGCGCTCGACCGGCAGGCATCCGCCAGGGCGATCCGGGCGTCCATCCGTCAAATTCAGGATATTCGTATATCCGAGCCTGGTTCTACCATAAATACGCTACTGGCCAGTGCCCATAAACGCCTGGCTACGAAACTGAGCCTCAAGAGCGCCCGCACACACCTACGGAAATCGGCCAACTACTACCTCGCGGCGGCCCGGGAGATCGGCCTTACGGACCGGAAGGCCATTTACCACGTCTCCAGTTACATCTCCCTGGCGGCGCTTGCCGACCTCGGCCTGGATACCGCGTATTTCGATCTGTCGGCGGACCTCGGCTTCGCACCGGCCGAGTACTTCAAGCGGTGGCGTCCCCGCCATACCCACCGCGAGCGCGGCAGTACCTACGCCCAACTCCGGGGATCGAATCTCGACCTCAGCGAATTGGTCTACCGGGGCTGTACGAAGCAGGTCGACGGAACCGACGAGTGGGCCGGCCAGTCCTTCCGGGAGCGGGCGCGGGCCCTGGAGGGCTGCTACCGCCGGCAGTTCTACGAGGGCTACAACCTCCGCGACCTGTACGGGCAACTGGAGCACCTGCATATCCTCATCGACATCTGCGGCAAACTGGGCAAGCGCGCCTTACCGGAACTGAGCGAGGAACTGAAGCGGATGAAATGCCTGCTGGAAACCTACGTCTGATGCATCCACCGTAGCCGTGCCATCTTTGTGGTCATGGCTGACAAACTCTGGCAAAAAGACTACCCCCTCGATCAACGCATCGCCGACTTCACCGTGGGCCGCGACCGCGAGCTGGACCTCGAACTCTCCCCCTTTGACATCCTCGGCAGTATCGCCCACGTCACGATGCTGGAGGAGGTCGGTCTAATCGATGGGGCGGCGGCGCGCAGGTGCAATATGGAACTCAAAAATTTATACGAACGTGCCCGATCGGGTCAATTCACTATCCAGGAAGGAATCGAGGATGTCCACTCCCAGGTCGAACTGCTATTGACGCAAAAATTAGGTGACGACGGTAAGAAAATCCACAGTGGCCGCAGTCGTAACGACCAGGTGCTGGTCGATCTACGGCTCTACTTCCGTCACCGCATCCGGGGGATCGTGGAGCAGACGGCCGCCCTCAGCGAGACCCTGACCGGACTGAGCGAGAAGCATAAGGATAAGCTCATTCCCGGATATACCCACTTACAAGTAGCGATGGTAAGCAGCTTCGGCCTCTGGTTCGGGGCCTACGGGGAGGCGCTGATCGATGACCTGCGGCTATGGCAGTCGGTGTACGAGGTAGTAGATCAAAATCCCCTCGGTTCGGCGGCCGGCTACGGCTCCAGCTTCCCCCTGGACCGCGACCGGACCACGGAGCTGCTCGGCTTCCGATCGCCCGTCGTCAATGTCGTGGCCGCCCAGATGGGACGGGGGAAGACGGAACTAATGGTGGCCTTCGCCATTGCCGGTCTGGCGCAGACGGTGGGCAAACTCGCCATGGACGTGTGCCTGTACAGTAGCCAGAACTTCGGCTTCCTGCAACTGCCCGACGAGCTGACCACCGGCAGCAGCATCATGCCCCACAAAAAGAACCCCGACGTATTCGAGCTCCTTCGCGGTCGCTGCAACCTGCTTCAGACCCTCCCCGCCCAGATGAGTCAGCTCACCGGCAATCTCCCGAGCGGCTACCACCGGGACTTCCAGCTACTAAAGGAGGCCATCTTCCCCGCCCTGGACCAGCTCGAAGACGGGTTAGCTATTGCCGATTACGCGTTACCCCGCACCCGCGTCCGCGCCCAAAAGCTTCCTACCGATCCCCGCTATACCTACCTCTACAGCGTAGAGGCTGTCAACCGGCTCGTACTGAAGGGTGTACCCTTCCGGGATGCCTACCAGCAGGTGGGTCGGGATATCGAAGCGGGTACCTTCACGCCGCCCACGGAGCTGGATCACACCCACTTGGGCAGTCTCGGCAACCTGGGCAACGAGCGGATTACTAAAAAGCGGGAAGCCGTTTTGGCCGGATTCGACTTCGAACGCGTGGACCGGGCATTCAAACAGTTGCTCGCCTAGGCGATAGCCGCGGTCAGTTCGT
>CAZKPE010000361.1:0-3333 GCA_964554545.1 uncultured Lewinella sp. | reverse complement strand
GTGAGGATACGGTTCCTCCCGCCCGGTGATGTACATCAGTCGGATGGGTGATTCGGGGCAGGGATCGCTTACGCAAGCGAAACCGCGCTTCGGAGCTCATGCTTCAGGACCGAAACAAGCTGCCCCTTTTTTACCGACGTTGCACCCGCGCGCCGCCGCCCCTGCGCTTACTTCACGAAACGGGCTACCCGCTCCCCACCCGTAGCGATCATTCGCAGGATATACTGCCCCGGCGGAAGATCGGTGGTCGGGAGCCGGTACACATTCTGTCCGCTCCGGCCCGCAATTATTTCCCTACGCAGCAACCGGCCGGTGAGATCCTGAATATGTAGGCGTACGGAGCCGTCCTGAACGAGATCGTAGCGAAGATTCAGGTGGCCATTCGCCGGTACAGGCCAAATTGCTAGTGGACTTGGGTCATCTCCCGTCCGCTGCACGCTTATCACCGGACTGTGGGTAAAGCTACCGTCCAGGTCGACCATGCGCAAGCGATAGTAGGTCACGGCGGCGGGTTCGGTATCTCTGGTCGTATACCACGCCAAGCCCTTCCCGGCCACCTCGGTGAAGGCGCTGAAGCGTAGTCCATCGGTGCTACGCTCCACCTCGTAATGGCTGAACGCTTCCTCCCGCGCGACCCACCAGTCGATGACGTTCTCGGCCGCGGAAGTGTAGGCCGTGAATTCCGTTAGGGTTACGGGCAGGGCCGCGCCGTCGGCCGCGCCGAGGGCAAACTCTGAAAAGGACTCGGTCATAAACTCGACGTAGTGGGCCGTGCCGCCGTAGCCGCCTTCCCCCACCGGTGCGATGAGCTCATAGGATAAGCCGGTGCTGTTTTCAATTTGGCAATCCTGTTCCGAGCCGAAGTAGCGACTGACCAACAGGTCGCCCCAACCGTATGCCGTGTTTAATCCCCCATTGTAGTCTGCGAGTTCGGCGGTGGTGTGGTAAAGTCGAATGCGCACGCCGCCGTTTACCGGGTACGGGCCCGGGCCGTTGGTGGGGGTGAGATCGAAATGGCGCCCCAGTACGTACCGCCCGCTGTAGGGGGCCAGTTGGTAGCCTCCGTAGTCGGTGACCGTAGCCGTTACATCCCCGAGTGCGTTCCCCTGCGGATCGATCGCGGCGACGAGTCGGCCCAAAGTATCCCGTAGCTCGACCCAGGTGTTGCCCGATAATCCACCCTGTACGAGTTCGGTGCAGCTACCATCTCCGGGGGTGATCAGTTCGGCGGCTCCGTCGGCAGGTGGGGCGGCGGCACGCAGGTCGATCTCGTCGACCAGGGCGGCGGTACCTCCGTCCCGGCCGCTTGATTCGAAGGCGATCCGGTAGGCTCCGCTTGAGGGCACCGTGAGGCGGGCGGTCGTCCGCCGGTAATCGGTAACCAATCCGGTGTCCGCCAGGACGGTCCGGTTACGCTGGCGGGTATTGGCGTCTACCAAGTATACGTTCAGGAGCCGCTGGCCGGTGACCGTATCGCCCCCACGGTAGCTAAAGGAAAGGGTGTAGGTGGTGCCGCCATCGAGCGTCACGGCAGGGCCCAGCAGCGTATCGGGCGGGGTGCCGGCCGCCGGGGGTCGCCGAAGCCCGAAGGCGACCGTATCCACGGCGGCCAGGCTTTTATCCCGGATCGGTTCCCAGCCCGAGCCCGTCGCGAGCCAGCAGGGAGTAAGTGAGTCATGGGATTCGGCCGTCCCCCGTAGAGGCAGACCGACTACCCGGCGGTTGACATCTACCACTTGGCGAGCATCGGTCGTGTTACCGTTGCCGTCGTTCCAGGTCCAGCGGATGATGCGCTGCCCACCCGTAGTGAAGGAGGTATCTTCAATGGTGGTCGCCCGAATGGTTCCCGCTACGGCATCGGTTGCGATTGGTACGCGTACCGGCACCGGATCCCCGCAGGTGGTCAGGGTCGTATCGGGCAGGAGGTAAGTGGGCCGGAGGAAGTAGGCCGCTCCGGCCTCGGTACCGTTATCGTCATCGCGATTAGCTCCGACGATGACTTGGTTCCGGTAGATGCTTACGCTACGCCCGAAGAGGTCCCGTTCTTCCCCGTCATCGGCAATCACCTTTGCCTCCTGCGACCAGCTGCCGTTGCTACGGGCAAATACGTACACAGCCCCGGCCTGGAACCCGTTCGTTCCTTCGTGGAAGGCACCCACGACGGCCCGCCCCTCGTGAATACCTACGTTAATACCAAAGTCCACATTGTCGGCGGGGTCGGCAGCCGTCAGTTTTTCCTCCTGGACCCACTGGTTGCCATTGCGCCTATAGATGTAAGCGGCTCCCGCGTCGGTGCCCCCCTGGTCGTGATGGCGGGCTCCGGCGATGGCATAATCGCCGTCGATGTCTACGGCGTATCCGAGCCGATCGTCCGCCGCTCCGTCGGCGGCGAGCAGTTTGGCCTGCTGCGTCCAGGTAGTTCCATTGCGAGCGAAAATGTAAGCCGCCCCGGAACTGGAGCCGTTACCGTCTTCCCGATCGGCCCCGGCGATGAGGTAGTCGCCGTCCAGTGCCACATCAAAGCCGAACCGGTCGCCATTCTGCAAATCAGAGGAGGCCAGGCGGGCTTCCTGTACATAGGACGTTCCCTCACGCCGAAAGACGTAGACCGCCCCGGCCCGGGAGCGGGGGGCGCCGGGCCGGGGGGCACTGTTTGCCCCTACGACCGCCCGGTCGTAGCCGATCGCCACGCCGTGACCAAATTGCAAATCCGCCCGGGGGCTACTGGGTGTCAGTTTAGCCCGCTGGACCCAGCCCGTCGGGGTTCGGGCAAAGACATAAGCCGATCCCGACTTGTTCGCGCCTCCATTGCTGCGATTCGCACCCACGATCGCCAGGGTATCGTGAATGGACACGTAGTAACCAAATTGGTCGCTGGTAGCTCCGTCATCGACGGTTAGGCGGGCATCTTCGACCCAGTCTGCCCCTTGGCGGCGGTAGATGTAGGCGGTCCCGGCTTCCTGCCCGTTGATCATCTCATTGTAGGCGCCTACGATCGCATAGTTCCCATGAATTTCTACGCTCTGGCCGAAGAGGTCGCCTGTTTCCCCATTGCTTGAAACCACCTTTTCGGCCTGGGCCCACGACAGAGTCGCTCGTAAGTCGTCAGGTAGCGGAGGCAGTGTGTCCTGCGCGCGGATGTGCCCGCTGCTAATAAACAATATGGTTGGCCAGTACAGTATGACAAAAAAGCTGTAAAATCGAAGCGAGAGCTTCCACGACATCGCTTTGGAGGGTTTTGGGTTTGTTCATGAGAATAAGTCGCAGTTCGGGGAGCAATAGCTTCCCTGATCCGAGTTCCATCAGAACGTGTCACACTGACAAAAATTGCGC
>CAZKPE010000360.1:0-3338 GCA_964554545.1 uncultured Lewinella sp. | reverse complement strand
TGACCATGGTCTGGAAGTTCAGCAGCGATTCCAGGCGGCCCTGGGCGATCTCGGCCTGGTAGGGAGTGTACTGGGTGTACCAGCCGGGATTGCAAAAGAGGTTGCGGGAGATGACGCTCGGCGTGATGGTGCCGTAGTAGCCCATGCCCACGAAGCTGCGGTACACCTTATTGCGGCTGGCGACCTTTTTCAGGTGCTGGAGGTAGTAATACTCGCTGATGGCAGAGTCCACCTGCATCGGCTCCCGCAGGCGGATGTTCTCGGGTACCGTCTGGTCGATCAATTCTTCCATGCTGGCAACGCCAATGGCTTCCAACATAGCCGCGGTTTCCTCTGCGGAGGGGCCGATGTGGCGGTGGCGAAATTGGTCGTGGCGGGGGGTCAGGGCTTGCATGCGGGGGGGCGAATTTTGGGGCTGCAAAGGTAATTGCTGGGCGGGGGAATTGTTGTGGTCGCCGGCCGTGCGGTTGGAACTGCTAGCCGTCGGCCGGCGGTTGGGAGCGCGAGCGTCCTTCCTCCGTCCGCCGGCGGGTTGGAGCACGGCGGCCGGGGCTAGCGCCAGCCGCTAGCAGGTAGCAGGGGTTACCTTTTAGGCGCTCAGAGATTAACGATGGTAAAACCACTCGTTATTTTATGTTTGATCGCTCCCTTTCCTTCCTCACGCTGGTTATTCGTCCGTTTATCCCGACGATGCTAGTAGCCTTACTTTTTCTGCCCGCTATCCTCACCGCCCAGGACCCTCTGGAAGCCACCGACCCCGAAGCCCTTTCCGACGAACGCGCCCACCTGGAGGCCGCCTACCGCCAAGCTTCCGAGCGGGTAGCCGGAGAGGTCGGCACCGATCGGGAGACCGCACGCGAGCAGGGGGCGGCCATGAGCGCACTGGAATTGCTCGTCCTACAGGATTTCGGCGGTAAACTCAGCAAGCTGGAAACCCAGCTGACGGTAATGGAGCGCAACCTACAGCAGTCCCGCGCCACGGCCAATAGCATCCGGGCCCTTGACTCCACCCGACAGGCACTAGCTCTCCTGACCGCCCAGGCGAACTACCTCGACGGACTGCGAGAGGTAGACCGACTCTACGCCGCAACGGTATCCGGTAAGGAAATCCGCCGGTGGCGACAGGCGCTGGAAGAAGCGCGGGAGCTGGCGAATCCCCTTTCGTACCAGGGCTTTTCCAGCGGACTCGCGAAATTAGAGGAGGAGCAAAAGAACGGTCTGCGGCTACCTAAGATGGACATGCTGACCTCCCCGGAAACCGCCCAATTTTACGCGCTTTCCACCGTACTGGGAGCAAAGGGAGAGGCCGAGGAGATCAAGCAGGTGCGGGAACTGGCCTGCGTGCTCGACTTCGCCCGCCGGGCCGAGCGCCAGATTGATTACATGGCCACCGAAATTGCATTTGCCGAAGTCAGCGCAAAAGACCTTCACCTGCGCGCCGCCGCCCTCCGCGATAAGCTCTACGACGTGACGAACCTGAAACCCGGTGAATTGGGTGCCCCGCAACTGAGCTTCGTGGACCAGCAGTTCACCCCAAAATTCCTCGACCAGCACCGGGCCACCCTGGGGAAGCTGCTCGGTGAGCTGGCGGACTTGCAGGCGGATACGGACTTCCATACCCGGTCGATCGACCAGGCCAGGAAAAAATCGGACTTCGCCCTGGAACGAATGGCCCCCGCCTGCGGGGAAGACCTGGAGGATACTACCGAAATGCTGACCGAGCGGCACGCCGAACTAGTGGATGCCCACCGGGGTGGTAACGGATAAAGCGTATATTCGGGTACCTAGACCCCGGAATTCATGCGTATCCTGCTGCTCACACTCGTTATTGGCCTGCTGGGAAGTTGTGAGAAGCATGACTATGATTCCGTTGATCCCAGTCCATACCTCGGGGAGTGGCAATGGTTGAGCTCGGGCGGCAGCGGCTGGGGGCAGTGGTCGATCGAACACGAGCCGGACGATGAACCCCTCATCCTGACGATTGCCCACGGAGGCCGCTACTCGGTCCAGCGTGGGGAGGGGCTCCTGCACCAGGGTACCTATAAGCTACGGCTGGGGCCTTCCATATTCAATCAACGGGACGATAACGTTCACCTCGAAACGGAATCGATGTTGCTTTCGGTGGAATCCTTGCGTCTGTACGGTGTAATCCGCATTGATGGGGATAGTATGCACATCACCCCGAATATGTACGACGCCGGAGGAAGCCTCCTGTCGCGGACGAGTGGGCGATAGTTGAACCGGGCGGCCTATTGGTGAGGATAAGTGAAGGTATTCGGAGTTCCTATCTTTGTTGCTATGTCCGTACGCCCCCTCCTACCCCTGTTCGCCCTTGCGCTTTCACTGCCCCTTACCCTCCCCGCCTGGGGGGCGAACGGCCACCGCATCGTAGCCCATATCTGCTACGAAAACCTGAACGAGGCCGCCCGGATGCGGGTCGATGCCGCGCTGGGTGATAATTACCTCTCGCAGGTCAGCACTTGGCCCGACTACATCCGCTCCGAAAAGGGCTGGGACTTCACCCACCCCTGGCACTACATGACCGTGCAGCCCGATGAAACGGTGGCTGACGTAGCCAGGCAAACGTCGCAGGACGAAAAGATTAGCGACGTGAGCGAGGCCATCGCCTTCATGACCGACATTCTGAAGGGCGATGAAGAGGCGCGGCAGCGCATGACCGAACTGATGCGCAACAACCGCGTGGAGCCCCTGGCCGGCTCGCTGGACGCGACGGCCCTGGCTTTCCTGATCCACTTCATCGCCGATGTACACATGCCGCTGCACGTGGGGAAAAACCGCGATATGGGCGGTAACCGCATCACCGTCCTCTACTTCGGGGATCGCTACAACCTCCACTCCGTCTGGGATACCCAGATCATCGAGCAGGAGCGGCTGAGCTTCACCGAGTTTGCCGCCTACGTGACGATGCACACCCGGGCCCTTAAAGCGGAATGGGCCCATGACGCACCCGAGGAATGGATGGCCGAATCGGTCATGTACCGCGAAATGATCTACAACACCCTCTACGACCGCACCGACCGGGAAAGTGGCCTGCCCGATCTGGGCTACGACTATCAGCACGACTTCCTGCCCGTCGTGGAAAAGCGACTGGGGGCAGCCGGCTACCGGGCCGCGGCGGTCATCAACGAAGCGATGGCGGGTTAACCCTTGCACCTGCGCGCCGCCGCCCCAACGAACATCCGTCCGCCGCGCTCACATACATAGGTAGTAACCCAATCCAAAAGACTACCTATGAAGAGTGAGATCACCAACGCCGACGAGCTACTGAAGTCGATGACCCCGCCCGATGCGCGGCAGGCCGACCCCAACCGTATCCG
>CAZKPE010000359.1:0-3360 GCA_964554545.1 uncultured Lewinella sp. | reverse complement strand
TCATCCATCATTGGTTCAGTTCGGCAAAGCGGCGCTCCGCCGCCGCCCGGTCGGCGTCGTAGGCGAATACGCCAGCGAAATCATGCAGCCGATCAAGCACGTGCGCCAGGGCCAGCAAGTTTTCCAACGAAATCTTTCCCTGCTGCTCGAAGCGCTTCAGACTACCCAGACTGACCCCGCTGCGGCGCGCAAGCTCGGCCTGGGTCCATTTCTTCGACTTTCGTAGACCACTCAGGCGCTCAGCTAATTGGCTAGCGGTATCAAAGGGTAGGGGGACGGTGTTGTATTTCATAGCTAAAATATTAGCTAATATAGCAAAAATACAGCAAAATAGCTAATATTTTAACTATGAAGGTTTCAATTAACTACCCTTAATAGGCTGCGCCTGAAAACCGGCGCTACTCACCGTCCGTTGTACCTCGGTGGCGGTCAGCTCGTCCTCTCCGGTCACGGTCAGGATGCGGTCGTCGCTCTGTAGGTCCACCTTCCAGTCGCGGATATCTTCGTGTTTGTCCAGGGCCGGGGTGACGCCGCGCAGGCAGCCGCCGCAGTTGATGTTGGTCTTGAATTGTAGGGTTTTCATGGGTAATTAGTTATTGGATTAGGGGATTGTTGAATTGCGTCCGGGGTAGGTGGAATAGGCGTCTATCCGATCTCCCGTCGCTTTAACCTAAGGCTATTCAGCACCACCGACACCGAGCTGAAGGCCATCGCCGCCCCGGCAATCATGGGGTCGAGCAGAAAGCCCGTGAAGGGGTAGAGCAGTCCGGCGGCAATGGGGATGCCGATCAGGTTGTAGATGAAGGCCCAGAAGAGGTTCTGCCGGATGCCGCGCACGGTCAGTTTGGAGAGCTCCAAAGCGCGGGGAATGGCGGTCAGGTCGGAAGTGATAAGCGTCATTTTGGCAACGTCCATGGCAATGTCCGAGCCGTGGCCCATAGCGATGCTCACGTCGGCGGTGGCCAGGGCGTGGCTGTCATTTATGCCGTCGCCCACCATGGCTACGGTTTTGCCCTCCTTCTGCAGCCGTTCCACGAAGGCGGCCTTATCGGCGGGCAGTACCTCGGCGCGGTAGTCAGTCAGTCCGACGGCGCGGGCTACGGCGGCGGCGGTGTCGTGGTTGTCACCCGTGAGCATGTACACGGCGATCCCCCGTTCCTGCAGGGTACGGATGGCGGTGGTCGAACTCTCTTTAATTCGATCTGCAATACCCAGGATGCCGAGCACGGATTCAGGGGTAGCTACGAATACGACGGTGCGGGCGGCGGCGCGCAGGTACCGGCTTTGTTCCTGCACACCGGGCGGGAGGGGCACTTCCCGTTCCCGGAGCAGCCGTTCGTTGCCGATCAGGTAGGTCCGGTCCCGGTAAGTAACTTCCACGCCCCGCCCGGTGAGACTCTGAAAGTCCGTTACCCCCTCGGCGGGTGCTACCCCGGCATCCCGGAGGTGAGTGACGATGGCTTCGGCCAGGGGGTGTTCGGAGCGGGATTCGGCGGCAAGTACGATGGATTTCAGGGTTTCGCTTGCACCTGCGTCCGCGCCCCACTCCTCGTCGGTCACCTCGGGGCGGCCCTCGGTGATGGTACCCGTTTTATCGAGCACGACGGCGTCGACCCGGTGGCCCAGTTCCAGGCTCTCGGCATCCTTAATAAGGATATTGTTCTCGGCCCCCTTCCCGATACCGACCATGATGGCGGTAGGGGTAGCCAGCCCGAGGGCGCAGGGGCAGGCGATCACGAGCACGGCCACGGCGGCCAGCAGGGCATGGGAAAAGGCATCCTCCCCCCCGAAGATCATCCAGGCGATGAAGGTCAGGACGGCGATTCCGATCACGACGGGCACGAAAATGCCGGCGATTTTATCGACCAGCTGCTGCACGGGCGCCCGGCTACCCTGGGCCTCGCGCACGGTACGGATGATGGAGGCGAGCAGGGTAGTGCCCCCCACCTTTTCGGCCACGAAGCGGAAGCTGCCGCGCTGATTGACGGTGCCGGCGAACACCGGGTCTCCCTTCGCCTTGCGCACGGGGACGGGCTCGCCGGTGATCATGCTTTCGTCGACGAAGCTCTCGCCCTCGATCAGGCGACCATCGACGGGAATGCGCTCGCCGGGCCGTACGACGAGCAGTTGATCGACGGCGACTTCGGCAATCGGAAGCTCCGTTTCCCGCCCGTCGACGATGGCCCGCACCGTCTTGGGTTGCAGCCCGATCAGCTTACGGATGGCGGAGGAGGTATTGGACTTGGCCCGCTCCTCCAGCAGTTTGCCGAGGGAGATGAAGACGATGATCACGGTAGCCGCCTCGTAGTATACGTGGGGCATCAGTCCCCGCGACAGCCAAAACTCCGGGTACACCGTATTGAAAACGCTGAAGAGGAAGGCGATCCCCGTACTCAGCGCCACCAGCGTATCCATATTGGCCTGACCGTGGCGGGCCTGTCGGTAGGCACCTGCGTAAAAATGGCGGCCGAACCAGAACAGCACGACCGCGGCCAGCGGTAGGGAAATCCACCGACCGAGGGGCCAATCCATGAAGAACATGCCAATCACGAAAACCGGCAGGGTAAGGATGGCCGCCCAGAGCGTACGCCGTTTGAGCTGCTCGTACGCACTGGCCCTAATCTCCTCCTGAGCCGTATCGGGATCTTCGGTATCGACGAGCAGGTCGTAGCCCACGGCCTGGAGGGCCTGCTGCAATTCCCGCGCGCTGATCCGGTCGGGATCGAAATCCACCCGCGCCGTACCGTTGGCGTAGTTCACGCTGGCCTCCCGCACGCCATCGATGCCGGTCAGGATGTTCTGCACGCTACTCGCGCAACCGGCGCAGGACATACCCGTAACGGGGTAGCTGACCGTTTGGGAAGAGGTGGTGGGAGGAGTAGCCGTCATACTACCCTAAAAACACGGCTGCCCCTAGCGGGGGTTTGTCGGTTCCCGCCCGATGCTATCCATGTTTTGCGGTGGTGGGGTAACGGCCGCGACTGCCTGCGGATACCCTTCCGCCGCCGAGCGCCGGATGGCGATGTAGGTGATGATCAGCCCGTAGACGACCTTGCTGCTGACATCAGCTACGGTGAAGAGGGCCTGCCGCCACACGACCCCCTCCGCCGAAGGAGCTAGCCAGGGAATCAGGTAGGCCAGGGGGTAGAGCGTCCAGGCGAACATCATCAGCCAGAATACCCGCACGAACACCGGCTGCACGGCGGGGGTAACGGACAACCGCCCCCGGAAGATGCGCTGGCCGACGATCCAGTTCATACCGACGAAGAAAACCGTGCTGACGGCCCCCCAGATGAGGAGGTTGGAGATGCTGCTGACCTCGTAGAGCTGACCGATGTAGCCGGTGACGATCATGCCCCA
>CAZKPE010000358.1:0-3369 GCA_964554545.1 uncultured Lewinella sp. | reverse complement strand
TTAATGAAAGCACGGTTAGTAAGGTGGTATTTGATAGTGAGGTGCCGCTGCTGGTGTTGCGGGATACGGCCTCCTAAAGGTCGAGGGCTTCCAGCCCGAGTTCACCATGGGTAGCTTGCCGGTAGAGTGGATGCACGCCGATCTCCTACGCTGCGGGAAGTTCACCACGGATTCGCGCGGATTAGGGCACGGATTAACACAGATTCCCTGTTCGCCTCTGCTCGCTTCGCTCGTAAGGGAACAATAGATGACTGACCGGCAGAGACATTGCATGCCGATCTACTTCCGACTTCCGACTTCCGACTCAAAAACCCCCTCTCCTCAAATCAACACCTTCTTAATCTCCCGCACCAAGCCCGGCCCCGCGTATACCAGGCCACTGTATACCTGCAGCAGCGTCGCGCCAGCTTCCAATTTCTCCTTAGCGGCCTTCGGGCTATCGACCCCCCCTACTCCAATGATGGGAAGCGTTTGCTCACTCCCCTCCCACAGGTAGCGGACGACCTCGGTAGCCCGCTCGCGCAACGGGGCTCCGCTGAGGCCACCGTTACCGATACCTTCGACCCGGCTGCGATCGGTCGTTAGCGGCTCCCGGGCAATCGTTGTGTTCGTGGCGATCACGCCGGCGATGCGGGTGTCCTTTACAATCGCGAGGATGTCGTCGAGCTGGCCATTGGTGAGGTCGGGAGCGATCTTGAGGAGGATGGGTTTTTCATGGTAAAGTTCTCCGGGGCGGCCCAGGTGCTCGGTCTGGCGAGATTCGGAACGGGCTTGCTCTATGTTCAGATTTTGCAAAGTGGAAAGGAGACGGGTCAGCGGTTCCCGGTCCTGTAGTGCGCGCAGGTTGGGAGTATTCGGGGAGCTGACGTTGACGACAAAGTAGTCGACCAGGGAAAAGAGCACGCGAAAACAGGTAACGTAATCATCGGTAGCCCGCTCGTTCGGGGTGACTTTGTTCTTCCCGATGTTCCCGCCGAGCACGGTAGCACCGGGGCGACCGTATTTGCGAATGCGGGCGGCCAGTGCCTCCACCCCGGCATTATTGAAGCCCATCCGGTTGATCAGCGCCCGGTCCTGGGGGAGGCGGAACAAGCGGGGTTGGGCATTACCGGCCTGGGCCAGGGGAGTCACGGTACCGAGCTCCAGAAATCCGAAGCCGAGACTGGCCATATTCCGGTAGTAGCGGCCATCCTTATCGAAGCCCGCCGCCAGTCCGACCGGGTTGGGAAACGGAATGCCGAAAACGTCCTTTTTCAGAGTGGGATGCTCTAACCGATACTGCGCCCGGAAGGCCTGACTGACCCCCGGTACGGCCAGGGTGGCGGCCAGCCCCTGTACGGTGAGGGCATGGGCGCGCTCGGGGGGCAGTCGAAAGAGGAGGGGCTTCAGCAGCTGATACATCCGGCAAAGGTATCACTAGTGGGTCCACAGCACCCCCAGCCGTGGCGTAATGCCCAGGACCCCGAAGCCGGTCACTTCCGTAAAGTCGGTATTCGTCAGGTTCCGCACCTCTCCGAAGACGGTCAGACTGCGGTCGGGGCGAAATTGGTACTCCGCGTACGCATTCACGATCAGGTAAGGGTCGAGTAGGGTTTCGAAGCGTTCGAAGTCGGCGTTGAAAAACACGTCGGGCCGCTCGCCGGTGTAGGCGGCCGTCAGTCTGGCGGTGAACGGAGTGGTGGCGGTGTAGGTCAATCCCAAAAAGCCGGTGGTGCGCGGCCGCCGGAAAAAATCATCCGTCTCGGTGGTTCCACCCATCCCGTCCGCCTCGGTCAGTCGGCCCTTCACGTAGGTCACGTTGCCATTGATCAGGAAGCGATCGGAAAGCCGCGCCGACGCCTCCACCTCCACCCCGCGGTCGCGCAATTCATTCTGATTCTGGTAGCCGGCGGTGAAGTCGAAGGTGATCAGCTCCTCGATGTGGCGTTGAAACAGGGTCAGCCCCGCCCGTAAATTTCCCGATTCCGATTGCACCTGCGTCCCCGCCCCAACGGACGTACTGACCTGGGGCTCCAGCTCCGGATTAGCACCGAAGGGACCACCCAATTGGTCGAGCGTCGGACTCTGAAACGCCGTGGCTGCCGAGAGCCGTAGCGTCCACCCCGACCGAAGTGCGGTACCCATGGCCACTGACCAGTTAGGCTGCCCTCCGAACACGGAATGGCGGTTGTAACGCAGCCCCGCTTCGGCCAGGACGACCTCGGCAAGGCGTGCATTCAGTAGCAGGTACGGCGCCACGTTGGTGGCCGTCAGCTCGTCGATCATCTCCAGCCGCTCGTGGCGGAGCTGTACGCCCCCGGTCAGGCTGAGTCGCTCACTAAAACGGTAGGCCCCGAAGATATCCCCCTGCTGCGCCCGGCCCAGGAACGCACTTTCCCCGAAAGCCGCATCGTCGAAGACCCGGTCCGTAATGGCGTAGTTGTAGGTGCCGCCGAGGGAGAGAGCATCGTGGCGGTAGTCCACGGCCAGACTGGGCAGCCAGAGTTGGTTGGAGTAGCTGTTATCGGCATCCTGAAAGGAGCCGCCGTCGTAGTCGCCATTGAAGGTCGCCCGCCGTAGAGCCGGCCTGATCGTGAGTCTGCTGCTGGGCCGGTAGGTAAGCCCCGCGGTGAGGGTACGGCGGTCGGCTCCGTCGCGGGCAAAATTGGCGCTACTGCCGACGGGTTCCCGGGCCTCGCTGATGCCGTCGGTGGTGAAGTAATCGTAGCCTAGGCGGTAGTCGAATTTTTCGGTGCTTCCGCTGATCCCGATCCGGCCTTCAAAGGTGGCGTAGCGTTGGGCGGCGGCGCGCAGGTGCAGGCGGAACGGGTCAATTTTTTGCTTTTCGCCCGTGGTCACCAGATTGATCACCCCGGCCACGGCATCCGAGCCGTAGAGCAGCGAGCGGCCCCCACGCAGGATTTCGATGCGCTGCAGTCCCTCCAAAGAAAGTAAGCGCAGGTCCACCGCCCCCCCGAGCGAACTGGGGTCGACCAGTGGCTGCCCGTCGATCAGGATCAGGGTATACTGGTTGGCGGCGTTGCGGAGGAAGATGCTGCGATCCTTCCCGAAATTCGAATAGGCCCCGTTGACGACGATACCGGCCTGCTCGTTGAGTAGCTGCCCCAGGTCGGTCGAGCGGGCGATGGTTGCCGAGTCGATCACCGTAACCCGTTGCGGGCTTTCCGCCGCCGCTACCGGAAACTTGCCGGCCGTCACGATAATTTCCTCGGTGGTGGTGGAGAGGGCGGGAGCTTCCTGAGGGAGTAGGGGGGTGAGGGGGAGGAGGAGTAGGGGGAGGAGGAGGCGCATGGGGGGGTGTCGGTTGTCGGGGTGTCGGGGTGTCGGGGGGTCGGGGGGGTCAGTTGTCGGGGTGTCGGGGGGTCGGGG
>CAZKPE010000357.1:0-3384 GCA_964554545.1 uncultured Lewinella sp. | reverse complement strand
GGCCAACCCTCAGCGGGAACGGTCTTAGATATTTCTGTGTCGGATATTTTCGTGCGATAAAGCACCCTGCCTGTAATATCGACCACCTCGATGCGCCGCACGGTAAGGCCCGTCCGCCATTCCACCCGGACGGGCCCCGCAGTAGGGTTGGGATGGACCGACCAGTCCGTGGCGGGCACCGACGGTGGTATGGAGACCGGGTCATCCCCACAATCGTCCATTAGCCATTCCATCGCCGCGCCGGTATCCAGCACCCGTCCCGTAGTGGTGCGACCAGCCAAGTCGGTCACGATTCGGCCATTCTGCAGAATGAGATCGCGGACGTAGCCGGCGGCGGCGGCGGGGTCGTCAAGTAGCAGATTCCCGAAGTCGGGGCAGGGAGCGGAAAACAGTAGCCCGGCCGTGCCGGTCACCGCCGGTGTGGCGAAGGAGGTACCGCTTACCGCCCCGTACCCGTTCTGCGCGAGGGTGGTGAAAATATCCGTACCGTAGGCCGCCAGATCGACCGAGGTGGCCCCGAAGGCGGCATTCCCCGTCAGCCGGTCGTCCGCGCCGGCGCTGGTTACGGTGATGAGATAGTCGGAGGGGCAGAGGGTGGGTAAGTCGCCCTCCACGTCCACGTCGCGGTCGAAGTTCGGGACGGCGGCCACGTTCAGGATGCCGGCCCGCCCCAGGCTATCGTAGAGGGCACACCAGATGGGGCTATCCGCCGGTCGGGCCAGATCGCGGCCCCAACTTGAATTCGTTGCCACCACATAGGCCCCCTCCCGCCCATTGGTTTCCTCGTAACGGCGGCGGGCGTCGAGTACGTAGCCGTAGGCTTCCATCACCTCCGATTCCAGGGGGTCGAAATCGTTGGTGACGTGCATGACTTTCGCGGACCAGTTCATTCCCGTAACTCCCAGGCCATTATCGCCCCGGGCCGCTAGCTGACCCATGACCGGCGTCCCGTGATCGCCGCCACCCGCGCCGACATCGGGGTTGTCGAGGGCGGTATTCCAGCCGAATCGGTCGTCGATGTAGCCGTTGCCATCATCGTCGAGGCCGTTAGCGGGTAGTTCGTCGTGGTTGATCCAGTGATTGGCCATCAGGTCTTCGTGGTCCAGATCGATGCCGCTGTCGATGGAGGCGATCACGATAGTGTCCCCGTTTACCGTGACGCCGCCGGTGGTATATTCCCAGGCCACTTCGGCCCGGTAGGTGGCACCCGGACCGGCGAACTGCGTCTGTCGGGAATATAACGGGTCGTCGGGCGACCGGCGCAGGGAGAGGTGGTGGTTGTACTGTACGTGAAGGACCTCCGGAGCCAGCCGATAACGCTCAAACGCCAACTCAACAGTCGATCCTTCGTTGTTCGGTGATAGAAGGATCAATCCAAGCCGACGGTTGAGTATCCGTGCGATCGTACCTGTGGGCTGTTGAACGGACCAGTCTTCCACGGATACATGTGGTCGTAATTGTACGATGATCTGGTAAGCTGACTGCGAATGCAGCATTGGAGTCAGCCCGGTAAGGACCAGCAGACAAATCAATCGCAGAAGATGCATACCGGGAAAACGGAACTTGACGGCCAAGGGTTATTGCTCGGGTCGGAGACCCTCGATCTTCACTGCACCCGCGCGCCGCCGCCCCCTACGCCGTCAGCCGCCGCCAGGTGACCCGGATGGTGTAGAGCAACAGCAAAAAGAAGAGCAACAAGTAGGTAAAACGCACCGCCAACAGTTCGACCCCACCTACGTAGTCCAGCAGCCAGAGGATAAGCAGTGCTACCGCGATCATCACCACCAAACTGACAAAGTGTCCGAACCCCGGCAGTGACCGCAGCGGAATCTGCCATTGTATAATCACCGCCGTGGCCACGAAGCTGATCGGTGGCAGCAGGTAGAGCATCGGCTCCAGGTCGAGGGGCAGCGGCCCACCGTAACTCCACCGCCACAGGGCCAGGCCGACCGCGAAGACCGCCGGGATGGCCACCAGGTACAGCATGCAACTGTAGAGGTAATTCCAGGGGGTGAGGTGACTTTCGTCGCGGTCCATCCACCCCGCCAGCAGCGCCGCGAAGGGAACGAGGGCGAAGTAAAAAATGAGCTCGGTGGGATGGGTGGTGGCGTAGTCGAGCAGTTCGGGCAGGGTCATGGCAGGTCATCGATCCAGCGCCAGGGAAGCCAGCTACTGAGGTTGAGGCGGAAAGATAGGCGGTCCAGAAGGTTCCCGCGCTGCTCGATGAGATTGCGGGTGTTGCTATCCGCCAGCAGGGGGAGGTAGAGCCCGATGCGGTTCTGAAAGGCGGTGAGCGACAGGCCGGCCACGTAGTTGAAGGTGTTGGTCTGCTCCGCCAGCAGGGTGGGGCGGCTGCCGTACATGCCCGCGTCCAGGTACAGTCCGAGCGGTACCGGCAGCGGCAGGGCGGCATCCAGATTCGCGGCCAGCAAGTAGTCGTTGCTACGCCCGAAGGGGAAGCCGGCCCCGATCGGCGCGCGGAAGCCCCCCTGCCGCCGTTCGAGCTGCTGACTGTACCAATCGCTTCCGTTGCGGCCGAGGTAGAGATCGTCGTAGCGGTAGTCGGTGGCGGCATTGTCGACCAGGGAGAGACTCAGCTGTGGACTACCCGTCGATTCCCGAAAATCACTCGCCAGGAAGTAACCCCCGAAGAAGCGGTAGCGCAGGAAGCGAGCGGCCCGGTACTGGTAGCCCCCCGTCAGTTCCCCCTCCAGCCGCAGGGCATCGCCCTCTACGAAGGCATCCGCATCCCCGTCACGGTACTCCAGCCGAACGCCTACGCTGAGTGGGTCGATCTCCCGCTGCCAGTCGCTCCGGTAGCTGACCTCATAGAAGGTCGTTGCCTCGGTTTCCGCCTCGTCAAGCAGGGTGCCTAGGTCAAAGTCCGGCCGCCGCTGCCGCAGGTGAATCAGGCGGGCCGATAACCGGCTACTCCGCTGATCGATGTCGGGGTGGTCGAAGTGAACGTCCGTTCGCAGGGCATAGCGCCCGTAGTCGTAAATGCGCTCGTCTTCCGCGAAGGCCGCTCCATCGGGGGTGAAGTCGCTGAACCGTCGCGCGCCTGCCCCCACCACGATCCGCTCCAGGGCCGGCAGGGGGCGGGTGATGCGGTAGCGGGCCCCGGCGAAGCCGATGAGGCGTTTGCTATTCAGGCCAAATAGTGGCGTGATCAGGTACTCCAGCGGCCGGGGTTCCAGCGTACGGTTGTGCAGGCCCAACCCCAAAAAGGCGCCGTCGTGGGCGTTAAAGCCGACCAGGGGCAGCACGAACAGCCGCGGTCGCCGTCCCTCCGGACCGGTGATCAAACCTAGGAAGGGGTAGTCCGTTTTCGGCCGGCCCCGCCCGAAAGTCGTATTGAAGGTGCCCCGCTCCACGCTCGTCATG
>CAZKPE010000356.1:0-3391 GCA_964554545.1 uncultured Lewinella sp. | reverse complement strand
TAAAGCATTCCCCCATGGCATGTACCTCCTGCGGAACCCCCGAAGGCTGCGGTAGTAAAGGCAACTGCGGCACGGGCTCCTGCAATAAAATGAGCACCTTCGACTGGCTCACTCACCTGGGCATCGACGACAGTTACGCCACCGACATCGTGGAGGTTAGCTTCAAGAATGGAGCCTCTAAGGGCTTTTACCACGCCCCCCCCGAACTACAGGTCTATACCGGCGATTACGTGGCCGTGGAGACCAGCAACGGCTACAACGTCGGCAGCATCTCCCTGAGCGGCGAACTGGTGCGTCTGCAACTGAAGAAGAAGAACGTCAAGGAAGCCAAGGTCACCGAGCGGGTGTTGCGCAAGGCCAATCCCCGCGACCTCGAAAAGATGCACGAGGCCCGCAAACTCGAAGGCCCCGGACTGACCAAGGCCCGCGCCATTGCCCGCACCAACCACATGGCGATGAAGGTGACCGACGTGGAGTATCAGGGGGACTGCCGCAAGGCCACGATCTACTATACGGCCGACGAGCGGGTGGACTTCCGCCAGCTGGTCCGCCAGTTCAGCCACCAGCTGCGCGTCAAGATCGAGATGCGACAGATCGGTCCCCGCCAGGAAGCCGGCCGGCTCGGCGGGATCGGCAGCTGCGGCCGCGAACTCTGCTGCTCGACCTGGCTGAGCGACTTCAAGAGCGTCAACACCGCCGCGGCCCGCTATCAGAACATCGCCATCAACCAGAGCAAGCTCTCGGGGCAGTGCGGCCGCCTGAAGTGCTGCCTGAACTACGAGCTCGACACCTACATGGAGGCCCTGGAAGCCTTCCCGAAAAAGGCTGACAAGCTACGCACCGAAGCCGGCACCGGCCAGCTCATCAAGACCGACATCTTCAAGGGGCTGATGTACTACACCTACCGGGAAAACCGGGGGATGCTGTACCCGATCCCGGTCGAAAAGGTGCACGAGATATTGGCGCTGAACCGGGAGGGGAAAAAGCCCGCCGACCTGCAGGCCTTCCAGGAAGTGGTGGAGACGGCCGCCGACGTGTTCGAGTATGAGGACGTTACCGGGGCCGTGGAGCTGCCCGCCGAAAAGCGACGCAAGAAGCGCAAGAGTAACAGTCGTCGCCGGAAGGGGAAACCCGCCGCCGGAGAGAAGGCCGACACCCCCAAACCGAAGAACAAGCGCAGCGGACGCCGGAAGAACCGCCGCCGCGGCGGGGGAAAAAAACCGGACGGCAATGCCTAATCTATTGCCGGTCTGATCGGTTTCCATTGCTGACCCAACTAGCTATTTGATTTATGGATTTTGACGTCACCATCATCGGTAGCGGCCCCGGCGGCTACGTAGCTGCCATCCGGGCCGCCCAACTCGGCCTGAAGACCGCCATCGTAGAGAAGTACGACAGCCTCGGCGGCACCTGCCTGAACGTGGGTTGCATCCCCTCCAAAGCCCTGCTGGATGCCTCCGAGCACTACCACACGGCCCACGAGAAGTTCGCCGACTTCGGTATTCAGCTCAAAGAACTGCAGGTCGATATGCCGCAGATGATCAAGCGGAAGGACGAGGTGGTGCAGCAGACCGTCAAGGGCGTCGAATTCCTGATGAAGAAGAACAAGATCGAGGTCTTCTACGGCTTCGGGAGCTTCCAGGACGAGCATACCCTGCACGTCGACATGAACGAGGGGGAGGACAAAACGATCACCTCTAAGCACTTCATCATCGCCACGGGCAGCAAGCCGATCGCCCCGAAGATGTTTAACTACGACAAGAAGCGGGTCATCACCAGCACCGAGGCCCTCAACATCACCGAGGTGCCCAAGAGCATGGCCATCATCGGCGGCGGGGTGATCGGGCTGGAGCTCGGCAGCGTCTTCGGGCGGTTGGGCACCGAGGTCGACGTCATTGAATTCCAGGACCGCATCCTGCCCACCATGGACAAGGACTGCAGCAAGGAACTCATGCGGGCGCTGAAGAAGACCGGGCTGAACTTCTACTTCAAGCACAAGGTGACGGATGTCAAGGGAAGCGACGACAAGGCAACCGTGACCTACGAAAAACAGGCCGACGGCGAATCCACCACCAAGGACTACGACTACTGCCTCATCGCCATCGGCCGCTACGCCTACACCGACAAGCTCGGACTGGACAAGGTCGGCATCGAAACCGACGATAAGGGCCGGGTCGCCGTCAACGATCACCTACAGACCAACGTGCCCCACATCTACGCCATCGGCGACGTGGTCCGGGGGGCCATGCTCGCCCATAAGGCCGAAGAAGAGGGCATTTTCGCCGTCGAGCGTATTGCCGGGCAGTCGCCGCACATCGACTACAACCTCATCCCCGGCGTCGTCTACACCTGGCCGGAAGTGGCCGCCGTGGGCCGCACCGAGGAGGAGCTGAAGGCAGCCGGCGTGAAGTACAAATCGGGGAAATTCCCCTTCAAGGCCCTGGGCCGCGCGCGCGCCAGTACGGACACCGAAGGCATGGTCAAGGTGCTCACCGACGGCGAGACCGATGAGATCCTGGGCGTGCACATGGTCGGTGCCCGGGCCGCCGATATGATCTCCGAGGCCGTGGCGCTGATGGAGTTCCGGGCGAGTGCGGAGGATGCGGCGCGGATGAGTCATGCCCACCCGACGTATACGGAGGCGTTCCGGGAGGCGGCCTTGGCGGCTACGGCGGATCGGGCGCTGCATATCTAGGTCGAGGCGTTGTACGCCGAGTTTTTCACCGCAGATTTGCGCGGATGGGTTTCGCGGATTTAACGCAGATTTCTGTTCGACTCTGCTCGCTTTGCTCGTTTAACCACGGATGGGGCACGGATTTCGGCACGGATTCCTAAGGTCGAGGGCCTCCCGGCCCGAGTTGCTAGTACAGGTACCACCCTTTTACTTTCGCCGCACGCAGGGAAAAGATCAGCCCGTTCTCCGGATACACCAGCAGCTCCCCCCCCACGACGGTCACGGTGTAGGCCGGTGCGCCGTATTCCCGGAGTATGTCCGCTCGCGCATTGCCGATTCCGACTTCCATGGCCGTAGTGCCGGGGTAAGGCTCGGTGACCAAGGCAACGGATAGGCCGGTATTCGTCCCGCCCGTGTGCCGCAGCAGTTGTACTCCCTCGGTGGGGGCGGGAAGGGTTTCCAGCACCATCCGATCCCGGCCGCCGGCGACGAGGGTGGACGTGATCGCCTGGTCGGAAAGTAGTTCGTGCAGGACTTTCCCGTTGATCGTCTCCGCCAGTGAAAAAGCCGAAGTGGTTGGGGCGGGGCGGGCGGGGGGGAGTTTGCCAGTGTGGAGGAGCGCCCGGTTCGCGGTCAGCAGGGGGCTGCCGGCGGCCTCAGCGAAGTGGCTTTCGGCCCGTACGGTGTCCCCCTCGGTCGCGGCCAGGATGCCGAGCA
>CAZKPE010000355.1:2222-3400 GCA_964554545.1 uncultured Lewinella sp. | reverse complement strand
ACGATCGGTGAATCCGGATAGGCATCGGTCCCGAATTCGGGCACCCATCGTTTGACGTAGGCGTAGTCCTTATCAAATTTTCGCTGCTGACTCTCGAAGTTAAAGATGCGGAAGTACGGCTGGGCGTCCGCCCCGCTGCCCGCCGCCCACTGCCAGCCGCCGTTGTTGCTGGCGAGCTCATAGTCCAACAGCTTATCGGCGAAGTAGCCCTCGCCCCAGCGCCAGTCGATCAGCAGGTGTTTGACGAGGTAGCTGGCCGTGATCATGCGGACCCGGTTGTGCATCCAACCAATAGCGTTGAGCTGCCGCATACCGGCATCCACGATGGGAACCCCCGTGCGGCCTTCGCACCAGGCGGCGAACTGCTCCTCGTCGTTGATCCAGGGGATAGTATCGTACTCGCTACGGTAACTCGCGTCCACGACCCGCGGGTAGGCCTGCAGGATGTTGGAATAAAAGTCGCGCCAGATCAGCTCTTTCAGGAAGGTCTCGTTCAGCCCCTGCGCCCGTAATACCTCCTTGCGAATACTCACCGTCCCGTGGCGGAGGTGGTGGCTGAGCCGACTGGTCCCCTCCGTTGCCGGAAAATTCCGGGTCTTATCGTAGTGGGCAATCAGTTCCCGCTCCGTCTGCGGTGGCGGTATGTCGATCTCCGTAGGGGCAAAGCCCATCTCCTTCAGGGTGGGTACGGGCCGATCTTCTACAGGCGGGGCGAGTCGGTCGGCATAGCGCTCGGTGGGGTAGGGCTTAAGGTAATAGCTGATGGTACGTCCCTCGTATTCGCTCTTGCGGCTATCCAGTACCCGACGCCACTGTCGCATGTAGGGGGTATAGACGGTATACGGCCCACCCGCCTGCTTTTGTACCTCATCGGTTTCGAAGATGACGTGGTCCTTATATGCACGAAAGGGAATGTCCTGCCCGGCGAGTAGATCATTTACGGCCTTATCGCGGGTAAGGGCGTAGGGCTCGTAGTCGCGGTTAGTATACACGGCCTTCGGACGGTGCTCGTCCCGAAGTTGATTCCAAACGTCCAGCGGCTTACCGTAATAGACCAGCAGTTGTCCTCCAAGCGAACGGTACGCCTCCGCCAATTCGACCACACTGCGATGGATAAACTCCACGCGCACGTCCGTCGGATTAGGGAGCTTATCAAGGATGTTCCGGTCGAAGATGAA
>CAZKPE010000355.1:0-2122 GCA_964554545.1 uncultured Lewinella sp. | reverse complement strand
CTAGACGACTACGCGGCGAAGCCGACTACAAGGGCACAGCCCGCACTCCCCCAGCGAAGCTGGACTAACAGGCCGCAGGCCCTACACTTCATCCGGATCCTCGTACTCCACCCGGAACTTTTCGATCATATCCTCCGAGAGGCTGTCCGCGTATACGCCGTAGGCATCGACGAGTAATCCTTTGGTGCCATCGGCGGTTTCGATTCCATAGAGGACGGAGTTGTCGCCCGTGCTGCTCATGCCCTCGAAGCGGTAGGTATGGGTGATGGTGAAGTCTTCGGGTTTGTACTGCTTCTGGTTTTGGGTGCACTCCAGAAACTGCTCCTTCTGGTTGAAGTCGTGGGTGTATCCTTTTTGCTTCAGGTCTTCGATGGCAAAGGAGAGGCTGTTGTAAGGGTTGTTTTGGAGTATCGGCACGTGCGTTGGTTTGGGTACGCTGGTATAAGTCCGTGCCCCCCCCGACGGTTCGCTACCGGATGGCGTAGAACAGCCCCACCCGCCCCGCATACGCCCGTCGGATGCTGGTGGAGACCTGACTATTCCCCGGCCGGATCAGGTTCGAGAATCCCTGGAGGTAGCGCCCTTCCAATTGCACGGTGAGCGGACCGAGCTCCACGTTCAGGCCCACTCCGGCCCGCAAGCCGTAATTCAGCCGATCGGAAATTTCCCGCCCACGGTAGCTGTTGGGGGGCTCGGCCTCGGGTTGGAGGTCAGGGGGTAAGACTTCCTCACTACCGATCGGCACGGAAAGGTAGGGCCCCGCCTGGATCAGCGGTTGGATCACCCCCCGCCCGATACTGAACTGCGTCAGGATTTGCAGTTCCGCGTACTCGTAGCGGCGTTCGTAGGTCGATTCGCCATCCGCGCCGTAGTCCTCCAGCCAGCCGGCCTCGGCGTAGACCACCTCGGCCTGGAATCCGACCAGTTGCTTATCGAAGTAGCGCAGGGCCAGTCCGTAGGTCACTCCCTCCCGGGTGGTGACATCCTGGTTCGGGGAGAAGTCGACCTCATTGAAACTCAATCCGCCTACCACACCAACTTGCAGGCGGCGGTAGTCCATTGAATCTGCCTGTCCGGACAGCACCTGCGGCAGCGCAAAAAAGAGGAGGAAGTAGCGGAGCATAGGGGCGGGGGCGCAGGTGCAAGGTAAACCGGGACATCCGATGTTGCGGAGGAAACGTTATGCTTGTAGTATGATACGAATGCTCTGGGTATTGTGGTGCTGGGCACTGACTTTTCCGCTAGCGGGGCAAACGGGGCGTGCCGTGGATTTTTTCCTCGACCCGGTCGGCAAGGTCTACCTGTTGCTGGATGACGAAAGTCTGGTGACGGCCAATCCGCTCGGCGAAAATTACTACGCCTTCTACGACAGTTCCCTTGGTGCCCCCGATCGCATCGACGTTACCAATCCCTTCCAGATCCTACTGTACTACGCCGAATACGGCAAAGTGGTCGTGCTGGACCGGACCCTCAGCGAACTGGATCGCATCGACTTGTTCGCCAACGATGCCATCCGGCAACCGGGAGCCATCGCCCGGAGCTACGATAACGGCATCTGGGTTTTTGACGCCTGGGACTATCGCCTGCTGCGACTGAACGAGCGGGGGGAGGTCGATCAGCGGACCAACGATCTGCGGCTGGAGTTGGACTACCCGGGAGAGCCGAGCGACATCTTCGTGGATCGCAACGCCATCATGCTTCATTTTCCGGAAACGAACCAGCTGGCCGTGTTTACGAACTACGGGCAATTTCAGCGGTGGGTCGAGCTTCCTCCCGCCCAGACCTTTTCTTTTCAATCCCCTTATCTGTTGGGTATGGACGGGGAGCGGGCGTGGTACTGGAGTCCGCGCGATGCCCGGGAAACCTCTTTGGGTGCTATTCCAGTCGAGCTGCGGCAGACCGACCGTATACGACCCGGACTTGCCGGCTACCTCTCCCTCGCTCCCGATCGCCGCAGTCTCGTCGTGACGGCCTACCCCGAAAAAAACTAATCAAACAATTTGTTTGATATAGTTGGAACCCGTAGCTTTGTAACCAACGCGGTACGAGTGGGCGCGTTTCGCCCCCGCCGCAAAAGGTTGCAAAAAATGAAACGTATTCTTCTCCCTCTGGTGGCCTTCGC
>CAZKPE010000354.1:0-3418 GCA_964554545.1 uncultured Lewinella sp. | reverse complement strand
TTCGTCCATATCTTTGCACCCTGCGCCCCGCCGCCCTCACCTTTGCCCCATACCACAGGCTATGACATCAACCATTACCCCCACCACCCAGGTAGCTGCCCCCGTTATTGAGGTCCGCAACGTCCGCAAAGCGTATGGTGAGAAGGTGGCCGTCGATGACGTCTCCTTCGCCATGCCCCCCGATGCCATCCTCGGCCTGCTCGGGCCCAACGGAGCGGGCAAAACCAGCCTCATCCGGATGATCACCACGATCACCGACCCCGACAGTGGGGAAATTTACTTTCAGGGCCAGCCCCTCAATGGCTACCACCCCACTCAGATCGGCTACCTCCCCGAAGAGCGCGGACTCTACAAGCAGATGTACGTTGGCGAACAGCTCGTGTACCTGGCCCGCCTGAAGGGGCTGGAAGCCGGAGAAGCCGAACGCCGCGCCCGCGAATGGCTCGGCAAGTTCGAACTGGAAAGCCAGTGGAAAAAGCAGATCGACGAGCTGAGTAAGGGGATGCAGCAGCAGGTGCAGTTCATCGCCACCGTCATCCACGAACCCAAACTCCTGATCCTCGACGAGCCCTTCAGTGGCCTCGACCCTGTCAACGCCACTCGGATGCGGACGGAGATCCTGCGATTGCACGCCAACGGGACGGCCGTCATCTTTTCCACCCACCGGATGGAGCAGGTGGAAGAACTCTGCGAGTTCATCGTGCTGATTGACCGGGGTAAGAATATCTTGCAGGGGAAGGTGCACGACATTCGCCGGCAGTTCGTCGAGCATCGCTACCACCTGGACTACGGCGGTACCCTGCCCGATGCCCTGGGCCAACGCTACGAATTGCTTAACCCGACCCCCCAGGGTATCGACATTCAGCTGCAGGAAGGGGAGGATAGCAACGACCTACTCCGCAACATCCTCAACCTGGGCATCCCCGTCCACGGTTTCCGGGAGCTGCTGCCCAGCCTGAACGACATCTTCATCAAGCGCGTCACCCGCCTCAAGCAGTAATCCATGACTAACCTCTGGCTCGTTATCAAGCGGGAATACATCACCCGCGTCCGTCGCCGCTCCTTCATCCTGGCTACGCTGCTGACTCCGCTGGGGCTGGCGCTTTTCGTCGTAGTAGCCAACTACGTATTCAGCTACGAGAACGACGACGTACAGCGCATCGCCGTCATCGACGAGGGCGACCTCTTCGGCGGTGCCATGCCGGATGAGAACGGGCTGTACTTCGACTTTGTCAACGAGCCGCTTGCAGAATTGCGGGAGCGGCCCGCCGGGGAAAATGGCTACGCCGGCATCCTGGTTATCCCCCAGGTCAAAAATCCCCGCAGCCAGAACTTCTCCGTCCAGCTTTTCACCGACGAGACCCTGCCCACGAACACCGAGGCCCAGCTCCGCCGCCGTGTCCGCGACGAACTACGCGCCTACAAGATAGATGCCCTGGAGATCGATCGGGCTACCCTGGCTAGCCTGGATACCGACGTCAACGTGCGGGTCCGTAGCCTGACCGAGACCGAGGGGGAGTCCGTTGACCGCAGCATGGCCTCCATCATTGGCGCGGGTATCGGCACCATCATGGGCTTCCTTATGTACATTATCATCTTCGCCTACGGCACGATGGTCATGCGCTCCGTGATGGAGGAAAAGACGAACCGCATCGTCGAGGTCGTCATCTCGTCCGTGCGTCCCTTCACCCTCCTGCTGGGTAAGATCATCGGTATGGGCCTCCTGGGGCTGACGCAGGTGCTGGTCTGGGTGGTCACCATCCCCGCCCTGATGTTCCTCGCCGGACTCTTCTTCGGTATGGACTCGACCGACCCGGCCAATATGCCCAACTCACCGGACATGGACCCGGAGGAAATGCAAACGATGGTCGAGCAGGTATTGGGCGGCCTGGGTGACCTCAACTGGTGGCTGATCGCTCCCTCCTTCCTGCTCTATTTCCTCGGGGGCTACTTCATTTACGCTTCCCTCTTCGCCGCGGTCGGCTCGGCCATGGGCGACGATATGGGCGAGGGGCAGACGCTCACCATCCCGATCATGATCCCGGTCATCCTGGCCTTCTACATCATGATGG
Organism: uncultured Lewinella sp.; assembly: GCA_964554545.1. Taxonomy (GTDB): domain Bacteria; phylum Bacteroidota; class Bacteroidia; order Chitinophagales; family Saprospiraceae; genus Neolewinella. The sequence continues at coordinate 1,346 of CAZKPE010000354.1, read as the reverse complement.
CGGCCATCCAGAACCCCAATTCCAGCCTGGCGGTGTGGTCGTCGATCTTCCCCCTTTTCGCTCCCATCGTGATGCCGGCCCGCCTGGCCTTCGAGCCGCCGCTGTGGCAGGTGCTGGTGAGCTTAGTGGCGACCTTCCTCTTCGCGGCCCTGATGATCTGGGTGGCGAGCCGCATCTACCGCGTCGGTATCCTGAATTACGGCAAGAAGTCGAGTTTCAAGGATATGGGGAAGTGGATTACGGCCAAATATTAAAATTGAGTCCATAAGGGGCCTGCGGCCTGGTTTAGCGTGTTCAACACAGAGGTAAAGGAGGTATGCGCGGAGGTTTCGCAGAGCCGCCTCCGTGAACCCTCCGTGCATACCTCCGTGCGCTTCGTATAGCGAAGCCTCTGCGGTGAATACTGCATACGTCATATCTCCACCCGCTCCCCCGGCACTACCCGCACATTCAGGATCTTGAGCACGAAGCTACAGATGGGATCACCCGCCAGCGTAGGGCGCATCGCGGCGGTCAGCAGGGTCATCACCCGGTCGTAGTCGCCGGTCAGTTGGGTGGTCAGGGGGTTGGTCGCCACTTCGATGCCCTCGGCTTCGTTCAGTCGCTGGATGAAGAATTTAATGGGTTCTTCGTAATCGGGGGTAAGGGGGTAGAGGGAGATGTCGACGGAGACGTGCATGGGGGGTGGGGGGTGGGGGGGGGGGGGGCGGGGGTCGGGTGTCAGGTGTCGGGTGTCGGGTTGGGCGGCGGGGCGCAGGTGCAATGGGGGCTAAGGTAAAAAGGTGAATTTATACGTCAGGGATACGATGGGTGCACCGAAAACGCTAAGGCGGTAGGCGGCGAAGGGGCTCCCGGAAAAGATGCCTAGCGGAGGGGTGTTCGCGTCGCGGGGCTGAAAGAAGACGTTGTACGCATTATTGCGGCCGTAGATGTTATAGACCGTAAAGACCCACTCCCCGATCCATTTGCGTTGCTCGCGGCGAAAGTTGTGGATGGTCCAGCTGAAATCCAGCCGGTGGAAGGTGGGTAGCCGATCGTTGTTGCGCTCCAGGAAGAGCGGAACGGGGGTGTCGCCGATGGTTACGAATCCGTTCGGTACGGTGTAGGGCCGGTTACTCTGCACGACCAGGTTCAGGCCGAGCTCGTGGGTCCGGCCCTCGTCGAGGGTCAGTCGGGCGTTGAAGGTGTGGGGTTGGTCGAAGTACCCCGGGTACCAGTCGCCCCGGTTAATGCGGGTATCGGGGGTGGGGCCGTCCACCAAATTCTCCACCCGCGCATAGGCGTAGTTGACCTCCCCGCTGATGCGGCCTGTTTCCCGGCGGGCGGTCAATTCCACTCCGTAGCCG
>CAZKPE010000353.1:0-3446 GCA_964554545.1 uncultured Lewinella sp. | reverse complement strand
CTGCCACCTTCTTTTTCCCCTTCGGCTTCCTACGCAGCATATAGTCGAACCCCTTTCGCAGTAGCCCGATCACCTCGTCAGTGACGTCATTTTCGTCGTGCAGCCGGATGTGGTGGATGTATTTGTTCTTGCCCATATTATCCAGGCGGGCGGTTTTGATGGCGGGGCTTTTCAGTAGTTCGCCGTAGAAGAAGGCGACGTCCAGTTCGGCCTTCATGGGGCGGACGACCATCCACGCCTTGCCGTTATTGAAGATGATGGCCGCCTTACCCGCCCCGATGGTCTGCGGTTGCCAGTCGGCCACGGCCAGCAGCAGGGCGTCGAAGGCCAGGGTGACCTCCGGGGGGCGCTCGGCCAGCAGGTCCTCGATGGTGTGCTCGCTGCAGTAGTGCTGCTGGTTCTTGCGGAAGAACTCGCGGTGGCAGTTGGGGCAGGTCCAGATCTCCATGGCGGTAGAACGGCGATCGCGAGGGGAGGTTGGCCGGAACAGCCCACGCAACCCCATAGAAAAACACCGTATTTTGGGTGCCCTTTACCCCGTCGACCATGTCCTCCATCCTCCGCTACGCTGCTCTTTTTCTCTTCACCGTAACCCTCGGCACCTGCGCCCCGCCGCCCGACTCCACTACCGGCCCCCGCTACGACGAACGCGTCATCAGCCTGGAACCAGGTAGCGCGGCCGGACTGAACCAAAAACTCCGCGACGAGGCCAACGTGGAACTCGACGGCGACCTGGAACTCAGCCTCTGGGCCAGCGATAGCCTCGTCACCGACCCGATCGCCATCAGCGTGGCCCCCGACGGGCGTATTTTCTACACCAGTGCCACCCGCCAGGAACACAGCGAGTTCGACATCCGCGGCCACCGCAACTGGATGACGGCCTCCCTGGCCTTCGAGACCGTGGAGGACCGCCGCGACTTCCTGCGCAAGACCTTCGCCGAGGGCAGCGATGAGTCGGAACGCCACCTCAAAGACCTCAACGAAGACGGGGCGCTCGACTGGCGCGACCTGACCGTGGAGAAAGAGCAGGTCTGGTTCGTGACCGACGAGAGCCGCGACGGGGTGGCCGACCGCGCCCAGCTGTACCTGGAAGACTTCGGGGACGAGATCACCGACGTAGCCAATGGCATCGAGTTTGCCGACGGGGAGGTGTACATATCGGTCGGCCCGGACCTTTGGCGCACCAAGGATACCGACGGCGACGGCATGGCCGACGAGACCAGCAGCCTGAGCCACGGCTTCATCGTGCACGTGGGCTTCAGTGGCCACGGGATGTCGGGAGTGACGGTGGGTCCACAGGGCCGCATCTGGTGGGGGGCCGGCGACGTGGGGATGAACGTGATCGATAAGGAGGGCAAACAGCACAAATACCCCAACCGCGGAACGGTGGTGCGCTGCGAGCCCGACGGCAGCAACTTCGAGGTTTTCGCAATGGGCGTGCGCAACACCCACGAATTCGCCTTCGATGACTACGGCAACCTCATTTCGGTGGATAACGACGGCGACCACGCCGGGGAGAGCGAGCGGCTGGTCTACCTCATCGACGGCTCCGACTCCGGCTGGCGCATCAACTGGCAGTTCGGCAAGTACACCGACCCGAAAAATAACGACTACAAGGTGTGGATGGACGAGCGCATGTACCTGCCCCGGGAGGAGGGTCAGGCCGCCTACTTCCTCCCGCCCATTCAGAACTACGTGAACGGACCGACGGGGCTGGTCTACAACCCGGGCACCGCGCTGGGGCCGGAATACTACGAGCACTTCTTCGTCGCCGAATTCCGCGGAAACCCCAGCAATTCCCCCATCCACGCCTTCACCCTGGAGCCGGAGGGGGCCGGTTTTCGGCTGGGCAGTACGCGGCAGATCGTGTCGGGACTGCTGCCCACGGGCATCGACTTCGGGGCCGACGGGGCGCTCTACTTCGGCGATTGGGTCAACGGCTGGAACGTAAAAGAGGAGGGGCGTATCTGGAAACTGGACGTACCGGGCGGGGCCGATGCTCCCATTCGCCAGGAGGTGCAGCGTCTGCTCACGACGGATCTCAGTGAGGAGAATATGGTCAGTCTGCAGCGCATGCTCGCCCACCAGGACCAGCGGGTGCGCAGGAATGCCCAGTTCGCCCTCGTGGAGCGGGGGGTGGAGGGGGAAGCGGCCCTCTTCGAGGTCGCCCGTGAGGATGCGAACCAGCTTGCCCGCATCCACGCCCTCTGGGGCCTCAGCCAGCTGGCCCGGGCGGGCGAATTAGATGCCGAGGTATTCACCCCCTTTCTATCCGATGCCGACCCCGAAATCATCGCCCAGGCGGCCCGACTGATCGGGGACCTCCGCTACGCAGGTGCCGGTAACCAGCTGATCGCCCTGCTCGAACGGCCCGAGCCGCGCGTCCAGTTCATGGCCATGGAAGCCCTCGGCCGCATCGAAAACCAAAACGCAACCGAAGCCATCGTCAAGCTGGTGGAGGACAACGACAGACAGGACAACTACCTCCGCCACGGTGCCATGATCGCGCTGGGACGGGGCGGGGACGCGGGTGCGATGGCTGCCCTGAAGGATCATCCTTCGCGGGCCGTCCGAACCGTAGCCGTGGTGGCCCTGCGCCGGATGGAATCGCCGTTGATCGCCGAATTTTTGACGGACGAAGACGAATATGTCGTCGCCGAGGCCGCCCGGGGCATCAATGACGACTACTCCATTCCCGAAGCCCTACCCGCCCTCGCCGCTACACTGGACGATCCCCGCTTCACCTCCGAACCCCTGCTGCGGCGGGCCATCAATGCCAATCTGCGGGTAGGTGATGAGGCAAGCCTACAGCGACTGATCGACTACGCCGGCGGGGGAAGCGGTCCGGCCCCGATGCGCGCCGAAGCCCTGGCCACCCTCACCCACTGGGGCAGCCCCTCCCTCTTCGACCGGGTAGATGGCCGCTACCGGGGGGAACTGGAACGAGATTCGGTGCAGGCGGCTCGCTTGCTGGCCCCTGAGATTGCCGCCCTGATCGGCCGGGGAGATGCGGAAGTCCGGGCGGCGGCGATCCGGGCGGCGGGCCAGCTTGGACTCACCGAGACGGGTGAGCAGCTTTCCGGTCTATTGCGCCGCGAACGACAGGCCGAGTTGCGCATCGAAGCCCTGAACGCGCTCCAGCAACTCGAAGGCGCCGACTTCGACCGCGACCTGGAAGCCGCCCTGGCCGACCGCGACGGCAACGTACGGGCCCGCGCCCTGGAAATCCTGCCCACCTCCAACATCGACCCGGAGCGCTCGGTGGCACTATACGAGCAGATCCTGGCCAAGGGCTCTACCGTGGAACAACAGGCCGCCCTGCTCGGTCTCTCCGACCTCCCCGGCCCGGCGGCAGCCGAACTACTCGGTAAAATTTACCGGGAACTGGCCGAAAACCGCCTGGACCCCGCCGTCCGCCTCGACCTCACCGAAGCCATCGCCCAGCA
>CAZKPE010000352.1:0-3452 GCA_964554545.1 uncultured Lewinella sp. | reverse complement strand
TCCAGCTGGGCCTGGCTCAGCGTATCCCCTCGCTGTATCGTGGCAAAAAGACTATCCGTGTAGGCTGCTGCTGCCTCCGTGGATAGCCCGTCGATCGTCTGGAAGAGACTATCTGCATAGGCCTGCGCTTCGTCGAGGGAATAGCTTCCGGTTCCGGCCAACATCTCCTTCAATGCGGTAGCTGAAACAGCTATGTTGGCATTGCCCTCCTGCACCTCGGCTGCACTTCGAGCCACCCCAGTAAGCTTCGTGCTTCCCAGATTCACTTCGTCGGTGCGTAGAATGCGCTTGGGGCGTACAGGCTCCGTTTGCGCGAATGCGATCGCGCTGATGCAGAGATAAACGATAGTGACGATGGTCCTAAGCATAACTTTCAATCTTGAATTTCACATCGAATGACCCAGTGAGGTACAGGGTCGTGTTGTTTTGGAATAGACCCCGATAGTCCACCGAGAAGGGCACCTGGGCAGTCCCCTCGTAGTCGACAAGCTCTCCACCGCCCGGAGTAATCCCAATCCGTACGATCCCATTGCCCGTGGGGGTGATGTAGAAGGTCTTCACCACCGTGTCGGCCGGCACCTCGTAGGTGCGCGCCTGGCTGACCGATAGGGCAACTGGCGTTGGATCGGGAAGCCCCTCAATAGCCCGGGACGGAATCCGTAGCTGATCGAAATTCCGCAGGTCTTCGGCGATCTCGGCGGTGCTGCGGTTAGGTTCGGCCGCTGCGTTGATGTCACGCAGCTTAGTATAGAACTGCTGATTGATGAGCCCAGGAGCCTGCTCGCTGGCCTGACCGATCTCTCCGATTGGCTGGCCATCGACGGTGATCACCTTCGAGCCCGTACCTGGGTCCTCCAGTACCTGGAACTGACGCTGATTCACCCCACCGATGCGGGCATCGACCACCTGCTCGATGAGCGCGGTAAGTCCGGCTATATCCGTAGTGGCCAGCGCTTCGTCCAGTAAGCGCAGGGAGTTGATCAGTTCAGCGAACTGGGCCTGGGTGGGCATGTCACCCGTCTCGAAGAAGGAAAGAAGGGTTGCGCGGCTAGCCATTTGCGATGCGTTGAACGGTGAGCACTACCAGGTAGGGCATACGGTTTTCGTGGGGCTTCCCCCCGCCCTCTCGCGGGATGCCGATGGGTTCGGTCTCCACATCCGGGGAGGTGCCGGAAAGGCCACTATCTGTGCCGCTGTTCGTCAGGTTATCCCCCTGCTTGCTTTTCCGTATCAGGCCGAATTCACCCGGGCCCAGGGGATCGGTCTTACTGCGGGTGTGATTGTGCCGCGGCATCTGGTCGATACTGATCGCGACCTCCTCCACGCCTCCGGTGTCGCCCACTCGGTTATAATCGCCCGCCGCCTTCGAGCGTCCAACCCGCACCCGCCCGGCGAGATTCAGCCGGCCGGCCTGGCCGTCGCAGAGCCCCCAACCCTTCCACTCCCAGCGGCCGAGGCCGGTGACCTGGTCGAAGCGATCGGAGAGGACCGCAATGTCCTTCAGCTCCCCCACCTTCGAGGTAGCCCGACTGATGACGTCCGCCGCTCGCTGGGAGGTGTGCGGATCGAAGGCCACCCGGACGCCACCCGGATCCTGCGTGGAGTAGCCAGCTGCCGAGTAGTAGACCGGGTAGGTTCCAGCGTAGGCTGGGGCATCGTAGAAGGCTCCCCCGAGCACGTAGGTGCCGGCGGATATCCGGAGCGAGCCCGAGGTGTTGCCGGTCACGCCGGACACCGTGCAGCCCGACACGATTACGGCCGGCTCAAAATTGACCAGGCTGGCCGCCCGCTGCTGCAGCGACAGCAGGTCCCCCGCCCGGCGAAGGTTGGTGAATTCGGTCGTTCCGGAGACAGCCAATGTAGCCGTCCGGTCGAAGTAGCGGTCCACCGGCTGCCCATTGGCGTTCTCGGCCGAAATGGCGGTCTCCGTGATCTGGATGCGTGTAGAGGTGGCCAGCGAGCCACCGACGAAGCGCACCAGCTCCCCGTTGAGGTGCAGCCAGCCGGGTCCTACCGCCTGTCCAGACACGATACAGCCCGATACGATGCAGTTGGGTCCTGCAAGGTTTGCCAAGGCCTTCATGCCCTCCTGGTAGGTCTGCTGCATGTAGTGGAAGACCTTGTCCGCGTGGACTCGGAACCCCGAGGGGCTGGTGAGGAAGTCTATGCGCTTCATACGTAGGAGATTGTATAGCTCTTGGTGGGGAGCTTGTGGCGATCGAGGAAGGCCCTGATGACTCGTGAGTAGCCCCGCAGCTCGGTAGGTACCTCCACCAGGAAGTCGACCCGGGAGGCTTCGAGGGTGAGGGGCAGGAAGAGGGGATTGCCCTCGGCTTCGGTATAGAGCCGCGGGCCTTCCCCATCCTGGCCATCGAGGATCCGGATGCGCCGCAGCAGACGGTCCCAGCGCTCGTTCAAGTGGTACCGCAATACACAGACCTGCGGCGTGATCGGCAGCTCCGCGTACACTGCGGTACGCGCCCGCAGGAACGTCGCGTGCAGGCTCTGTACGGGCTTCACGAGCGCGTCCAGGAACGCCAGTAGGCGCTCCTTCCGGAGTACCGCCGGCACTAGGTCCCTCACCAGGCGGCGAAAGTCGATGTCGTAGACACTATCCATTGCTGAGGGGGATGTAGTTCACGGTCAGGTCAGAGCGGGAGTACAGTCGCACGAAGCCGCTGGCCGGCTCGTAGATCTCGGAGGCGCCAACGTAGGCTTCCCCGTCGGGGGCGATCTCCAGGGTACGAATGGTGATCAGCTGTACCCCCTCGGCCTGCTGCAGGCGGTCGACCAGGCCGGTGCGGGTGAAGCGACCGTCGATGGCCAGGTTCTCGGTGTAGTCGATTACTGCCGAGGCGACCACTATGTCCTTTGTGCCGTCGAGCCGTCTACCGGCACCATCGAGGACCTGGGGATCGTAGTAGACGTCCAACGTAGCCCGTAGGCGGTCCGCCGGGCGACTGCTGACCTCCAGCTCCACCCCGGCATCCTTCACCTCCTCCAGGTAGCTGCGAAAGGCGTTCAGCTCCGGCACACTCAGGGGATCGATGTACTTCTTGGCTACCCGTATTTGCAGTACGCTGCCGGCAGCGCGTACGCTGGCGTGCAGAACGACGCGCTGAATGACCAGGTTGTCGCTGTCGGTGGGTTCGGGGTAGCTGGCCGTGGCGTCGTCGATCGCCACCCCCTTGCGGTAGGCCAGGGCAATCTCCTTGTACCAGCGAAGGCTGTGTGGTTTCAGCCTTGCAAGATCCTCCCGCAACTGCCGGCGAGCTAGGTCCTGAATATTCTCCCCCGCAGCGATCGCTGCGGCCACCACGTAGGTGATCAGCACGTAGAGGGCCGTTGAGGAAGTACTCGTAAGCCCCTCCAGCCCCTCGCGGCTGCGAATGTCGGCCACCATGGCCTCCTGGATCTCTGCGATTGTCCGAGCCATTACGATACGATGAAGT
>CAZKPE010000351.1:0-3482 GCA_964554545.1 uncultured Lewinella sp. | reverse complement strand
CGGCGGCGGTGGCGGCGGCGGCGGTGACGAGCGCGGCGGACGCGGCGGCGGCTACGAACGCGGCGGCTACGGCGGCGGCGGTGGCCGTTACGAGCGCGACAGCGGCTCCCGTTACGACCGGGGAAATCGCGGCGGCGGCTACGACCGCGGCGGCGACAAAGACTACGAATAGTCCGCTACCCAACGCGAATGAATAAAGCCTCCCAAGCTTCGGTTTGGGGGGCTTTTCTATTGTAATTTAGCCCCTCCCCAAAGCCCGATCATGACCCTACGCCGCATCTTTCTTCTCGTATACCTATTCTTAACGGCGCTGGTCCTTCCCGGTCAATTGATTACGACCGATCCGGCCGCCCCCCTGGTCGATCAGCCCCTGACCATCACCTTCGACGCCACCCAGGGTACGGCCGGACTGGAGAACTGCGGGTGTGACGTGTACCTCCATACCGGGGTTATTACTCCCACCAGTTCCGAGTGGCAGTTCGTGAAAACGACCTGGGCCGTGGCCGACGAGGCCTGGAAGCTTACTCCCGTCGATGGTCAACCCAACTTGTACACCTATACCTTCTCCCCCTCCATCCGGGCCTATTACGGGGTACCGGAGGGGACGGCCATCGAGCAGATCGCCCTCGTGTTCCGAGACGGGCCCGGCAACCGGGAAGGCAAAGCCACTGGGGGGCAGGACATTTTCATCGATGTTAATAGTGGTAGCGACCTGGCCTTGAGTCTGGTCGGCGACCCCGGCGACCCCGCCTACCCGCTGGGTAAAGAACTCTCCGTTCGTGCCGGCACCACCGCTCCCGCCACCATCCGCATTTTCGATAACGGTGAACTGCTTACCACCATCACTGGGCAGGAATTACTGTATGACGTCGTGTTCACTACCCCCGGGGCGCATACCGTGAAGGTGGTCGCTGAAGCGGAGGGAATTGAAGTGGCGGACTCATTCACGGTCGACGCTGAACTCGTCATGGAGCGCACCAGCCCGCTTACCAGCGTGGTGTCCGCCACGGCCGGTGAGGTCGTGACCCTGGCCGCTACCTCCTACATTGAGGCCGAGCTTTCCCTTCTGATCGGCGATACGGAACTATTCGCTACTACGGCTAGTGCGATCAGCCAGCCCGTAACCCTTCCGACCGGGGCCGTCACGACCTATACCCTGCGTGCCGACTACCAGGGAGAAAGCGCCCGTACGACGGTTACCTTCATTACCGGAGAACCGGAGATTGCCGCATTACCCTTTGATGTTCCCCCGGGTGCCACTGTAATGGAGGATAGCAGCGTAGTCATGGTCCTGCGCGCACCGGGTAAGTCCGACGTATTCGTGGTGGGCAATTTCACCGATTGGGCCCCCGTGGCGGATACCCGCATGAAGCGGACCCCCGACGATACGACCTTCTGGCTGCAGGTGCCGGCCGAGCAGGTGACGGTAGACAATCTGCTCTACCAGTACGCCATTGATGATCAGGGCCGCTACGCCGATCCCTATAGTACGCTCGTTCTCGATCCACGCAACGATCCCTTCATCGGGCAAGAAACTTTCGATGGCATTCCGGAATACCCATTCGGCGAGGCGGAGGGCATTGTCAGTTGGTTGCGTACCTCTCCTCCCGACTACGAGTGGCAGGTGGACGACTTCGAGAGTCCCGACCCCGAGCGCATGGTCGTTTACGAACTACTGGTACGGGATTTCCTCGCCGCCCACAGCTACGATGCCCTGACCGACACGCTGGACTACCTCGACCGCCTCGGCATCAACGTCATCGAACTGATGCCCGTCAATGAGTTTGAGGGCAACATCAGCTGGGGCTACAACCCGAGCTTCCACATGGCCCTGGACAAATACTACGGCAGCCCCGAGGACCTGAAAGCCTTCGTGGATGCGGCCCACGCCCGCGGCATCGCGGTGGTGCTCGACGTAGTCTACAATCACGCATTCGGTGAAAGTCCGTTGATTCGGATATGGCCGGGCAACCAGGTTTTCGAGCCGGGAGCCGATAACCCCTACGCGAATGTAACGGCACGTCACCCCTTCAACGTCGGCTACGATCTGAACCACGAAAGCGTGCTTACCCAGGAATACGTCAAAACCACCCTCACCTACTGGATGGAGGAGTTCCGCGTGGATGGTTTTCGCTTCGACCTCAGCAAGGGGTTCACCCAGCGCTTCAGCAACGATGTCGGTAGCTGGAATCAGTACGATGAGAGCCGCATCCGAATCCTCAAGGACTACGCCGATCTGGTCTGGTCCGTGGACGAGGATGCCTATATGATCATGGAGCATCTCGGCGAGGCCCGGGAGGAAGAAGAACTTGCCCAGTATGGCAACGGTATGTATTTCTGGTCTGGCTTCCAGCCACACGACGCCTACCTGGAAGGAGCAATGGGCTATAACGAGGGCAATAAATCCAATCTGGCACCCGCCCTCAGTCAGAATCGTGGCTTCACCGACCGAAACCTCATCGCCTACATCGAGAGCCACGACGAGGAGCGACTGATGCAGAAAGCACTGGCCTTCGGTAACGAAAGCGAGAGCTACGACGTCACGGAATTGTCCACCGCCCTGGACCGCGCCGCTTTAGCGAATACCTTCTTTTACACCCTTCCCGGCCCGAAGATGCTTTGGCAATTCGGCGAACTTGGTTACGATTACAGCATCAACTACTGTGGCGACGGCCGAATCGACAATGCCTGCCGCACCGACCCTAAACCCATCGTCTGGGAGTATCGTGACGAAGCCGATCGCCAGGACCTATACCACCATCTGTCCGACCTCCTTTACTTGCGCAATACCACCGATCTGCTACACGGCACGATCACCGCCTCCCAACTCAATGGGGAAGTGAAGTACGTGCATCTGGATAGCGACGAGGGTCAGGTAGCAGTGGTCGGTAACTTCGGCGTCACTTCGGCCTCTACCACGAATCTCGTTCCCGCGGCCGGTAGCTGGTACGATTACTTCAGCGGAGAAAACCTGACCGTTGATAACCCCTCGGCCGCCGTCACCCTGGCCCCCGGCGAATATCGGGTCTACCTGAGTAAAGAGGTGCAACGTATGGGTGGCCGCCTGACTTCCACCAACGATATCGCGGTCGCTCGTCTGGCCTTCCGAATCTTCCCCAACCCGGCCTCCGATCGCCTGGAGACTACCTTCACCCTGGATGCCCCGGCCCGGGTAACGGTCGACCTGATGGATGCCCTCGGCCGCCCCGTTCGCGAGCTTTACCGCGGCAGCCTCTCCGCCGGCCCCCAGTCGTTCCGCAGCGATGTGAGCCTGCTTCCGGCCGGCACCTACTTCGTCCGCATTACCAATGGTCGTTCCGTTGCGGTATCCCCACTGATCATCCGCTGATTCCCTAAAATAAAAAGCCCCCGCATCCGCAAGGATGCCGGGGCTTTAGTCGCGTACTTCCCGTCCGAAGGACGACTACCCTGTCCGCAGGACAGACTACTGTACTAAAATGTGGAGGCGGCGAGAGTCGAAC
>CAZKPE010000350.1:0-3540 GCA_964554545.1 uncultured Lewinella sp. | reverse complement strand
GGTTACTACGCCAGCGTGAGTTTCGTGGATGCCCAGATCGGGAAGGTCCTGCGCCGGCTGCGGGAGACCGGACTGGACCGCAATACCCTCGTCATCCTCTGGGGCGACCACGGCTACAACCTCGGGGAGCATGGCTTTTGGGCCAAACACATCACGATGGAAACGGCCATGCGCACGACGCTGCTGATGGCGGGCCCCGGCGTGGAACCCAAGAGCACCGAAGCCATCGTCGAACTGGTGGACCTATACCCCACCATCCTCGATTACTGCGGCGTTCCCGGGCCGGAGCATGAATTGGCGGGGGAGAGCCTAATGCCATTGCTTTCCTCTCGTCAGCCGGGTTCCGAGCCTCGCTCGGCCCGTCTGACGAGTAACACCGCCTTATCCAAATACAACAACGGCGTCACCCTCATCACCCCCCGCTACTCCTTTACCGAGTATCACGAGGCCGACGGCACCATCACCGCCCGCATGCTTTACGACCACGAGAGTGACCCCGACGAGAACGTCAATCTGGCCAATCGCAAAAAATACCGCAAGGTCGTGGAGCGGCTACATGGTGAGCTCCACGAACGGCTACCCAAAGAGTACTGGACAGTCGATAAGGTGGGGTATCCGGGGCGCGGCTGACACCCAAACGTTTCTATTTTTCAGTTGTTAACTGAAAAACAGAAACGAGATGCCCCGCCGCCGCTACGAAGTCCCCGATAAGCCCTTCATCACCACCGCCGATATGCGGGTGCGCTACGGGCCGGACTTCGACCCCAACGTGTTCGGGCGGTGGGTGCGGGAGGGGAAGGTGCGGAAATTGCGCAATGGGGTATATGCCTCGGCTCAACTGGATATATCTTCTACGCTCATTCAATACAGTATTGCTAACCGTATCTACGATCCATCATACGTTTCGCTGATTGCCGCATTTAGGTACTATAACTTCATTCCAGAAGTCGTTTATCACACTACTTCCGTCACTACCCTAAAGACGCAACGATTCAGCACCGGCTACACTACCCACTTCTATCGCACGATCGATCAGTCGTTGTTTTTTGGTTATGAGGTACATGAATGGAAAGGAACTACCTACGCCATCGCATCTCCGGAAAAAGCCTTATTGGATTTTGCTTACTTAGAACCTGATATGATAGACCCCGACTGGGTAGAGGAAATGAGGTTTGACGCTTTTGAAATTGATGAACTGGTAAACTGGGATAAGCTACATCACTACGCCCGGCTAATGGGAGGTGAAACTATCCTGAACCGCTTAGCCGTACTACGCGAAGTCGTTGCCTTATGATTGCCATTGAACAGATACAAAAGTGGTACCCTGCGGGCGTAGCGCGTAGGAAACTCGACGTTCTCCGCGAATACCTCCAGTACGAAATCCTCCGCGCCCTCTACCGCAGCAAACACGGCCACCGCTACGTCTTTCTTGGGGGTACCTGCCTGCGCATCGCCTACGGTACCGACCGTTTTAGCGAGGATCTGGACTTCGATAACCGCGACCTGACGCCCGAAGATTTTGAGGAAACCGTAGCCGCCATCCAACGATGGCTCGAACGAAATGGCTACGAGGTGACGATCCGCTTCGTACACAAGGGGGCCTACCACGCCCGAATCACTTTCCCCGGCTTACTCTATAAATACGATCTATCCCCCCACAAAGAAGCCAAGCTACTAATCAAAGTGGATACGGAAAAGCAGCGGTACGCGTATACTCCGCGAGTACATACGCTGGATACATTCGGTATCGATAATGATATACTCGTTACTCCGCCCGAGCTACTTTGCGCTCAAAAGATCGCCGCCGTACTGGGTAGAAAACGACCAAAGGGCCGCGATTTTTACGACCTGCGGTGGCTACTCGACCACCACCGACCCGACTATGGCTACCTCAGTCAACGCTTAGGCATCCACAACGCCGAGGAGTTACGCGCCAGAGTGGCCGCCCACACCCAACCGTTCGACTTCGACCGATTGGCCCAGGATGTATCGCCCTTCCTATTCGATCCCCAAGACGTCGACCGAATCCGTCACTTCCCCGCCTTCTGGCGCACCACCCCCCTCTAAAATCTCCACCATCCCCGCGGAGGGCACCGTGGGCTAGCGCCCGACTCTGCCCCCGCTAATCAGAACGACCCTTTCAGGGCCGGTAAGTGAAAGGTCGAGGGGCTCCGCCCCGAGCTACCCCGCCCCGATGCGGGCGGCAAAGCCGTCCAAGCAGAGCCGCCAATTAAAAATCTTCCAACCTCACCAACCGCCCAATCTCCCCATCCGTCATCCGCCCCAGCGAGGTCTCCCCCTCCGTCACGCTCAGGTCCGCCAGTTCCCGCTTCCCCTGAATGAGCTGATCGATCTTCTCCTCGAAGGTAGCCGCCGTCACCAGCCGGTGCACGAAGACGGTGCGCTCCTGCCCGATGCGGTAGGCCCGGTCGGTCGCCTGATTCTCTACGGCGGGGTTCCACCAGAGGTCGTAGTGGATGACGTGGTTGGCCGCCGTCAGATTGAGCCCCGTACCGCCGGCCTTGATGCTGATGAGCAGTAGTGGACAATCCGCCTCCGTCTGAAAGCGCTCCACCATGCTATCGCGCTGCCTGGTCGAGCAACCACCGTGCAGAAAGGGCGTGTCGAGCCCGTAAGCCTGCCGGATCATCCCCCGCAGCAGTTCCCCCATCTGCCGGTATTGGGTAAAGACGATTGCCTTATCCCCGTTTTCCAGGATGGAGGTCAGCCGCTCCTGTAGCAACTGGGCCTTCCCGCTCCCGGCGAAGTCAGCCGTCTCCTGCCCCAGAAACTGAGCCGGGTGGTTGCATATCTGCTTCAGGGCGGTGATGAGTTTGAGGATGAGCCCCTGCCGACCGATGCCCTCGCTGCTTTCCACCTGCTTCAGGTTCTCAGCCACCACGCTCTGGTACAGTGCCGCCTGCTCGGGAGTGAGGCTGCCGTATTCGGTCTGCACCACCTTGTCGGGCAAGTCGCTGATGATGCTCCGGTCGGTCTTGAGTCGCCGTAGCACGAAGGGGGCCGTAAGTTGGCGGAAGCGGGCCGCGGCCCGTTGGTCGTGCTCCCCCTGGATGGGCCGGCCGAAGCGCTCGTTGAAGTACTGCCGCGAACCGAGGAATTTCGGCAGGGTGTAGTCCAGCAGGCTCCAGTAGTCGAGCAGCCGGTTCTCCACCGGGGTGCCGCTCACGGCGATGCGCACCGGGGCGGCAATTTCCTTCACGGCCCGCGTCTGTTTGGCCAGGGGATTTTTGATGTGCTGGGCTTCGTCGATCACGGACACCCGCCAGGGCAGTTTCGCGAGTTGGCTGACTTCGGTTCGCACCACGCCGTAGGTGGTCAGTAGCAGGTGAAAGTCGGTCGGGTCGGGTAGTTCGCGGGTACTGCCGTGGTAAAGATGTACGTTCAGGTCGGGCGCAAAGCGGGCCACTTCCCGTTGCCAGTTGCCGAGCAGGCTGGTGGGTACGATCACGATGGCCTTGTCCCGATCCAGCAGTCCTTCCTCGGCGTATTTCAGCAGCAGGGCGATGACCTGTATCGTCT
>CAZKPE010000349.1:0-3541 GCA_964554545.1 uncultured Lewinella sp. | reverse complement strand
CGCTACAATTTCCTACTCCTGTTTGCCGCCGGGGGAGGACGCCAACAGGTCGATAACGAGACGATTCAGTTAACCGCCAATGACGTGCTCTTTATTCGGGAGGGCCACCTGAACGCTATTCTGGAAATCGACCCGGCTACGCAGGGGTATTTCATCTACCTCGACAATACGTTGCTACCCACCGTACTGGACGATAAGGTCCTGTTGCACCGCTTTTCCTTTCACCCCCGCAACCCCGTTCCGCCCGAGGTGATGGAGTGGCTCAGTACGTGCTGCGAACTGCTGATCGGGCAACCGTCCGACCAGACTCATTTACAGGACATTCAAACCTCCCTGCTCCGCGCTATGCTGATGCGGATTGCCGACGCAGCCCCGGCCGAGCTCATCCGACCCGACCGACCATCGGAGGTTACCATGCGCTTTCGGGAGTTGGTATACGAACATAGCCACCTGCACCGGGAGGTCGCTTTCTACGCCGAACGTCTCTCCGTCACACAGAATTATCTCAATCGCTGCGTGAAGCAGGTCACCGGTAAGTCCCCGAAACAGCACATCACCGAAATGGTGATCCAGACAGGTAGAGCGATGCTACTCGACCGGAGTAAAACGGTTGCCGAAGTCGCCTACGCGCTCAATTTTACGGACGCCGCCTATTTCGGCCGGCTATTCCGAAAACTGACCGGACAGACCCCTACCGACTACCGGGCGGGGCTGATGCACGATTTGTCCGGCAATGCGTAGGCTTCGTCCTACCCAGCGCCAACTTGTTACCCCCACCTTGCGGTCATGCAATTCCCCCAGCAAACAGCAGACGATATGGCCGAATGGAAACTAGCTGACGTAGCCGATAAATCCGGAAAAGTAGCCGTGGTCACGGGGGCCAATAGCGGCCTCGGCTTTGAGGTAAGTCTGCAACTGGTACGCAAGAAGATGGAGGTCGTCATGGCCTGTCGGGACCTATACCGGGCGCGGGAGGCACGTCACGAGATCATCAGCCGCTGCCGGGGGGCGGTCATATATGCCATGGAACTCGACCTGGCCAGCCTGGCGAGTGTACACCGCTTCGCCGCGACGTTTCAGCGGCAATACCGGCGGCTCGACCTGCTCGTGAATAATGCCGGGGTTATGCTCGTTCCGTATCAACTGACGGAGGATAAGCTGGAGCACCACCTGGCCGTGAATTACCTGGGGCACTTCGCCCTCACAGGGGTACTGCTGCCGGAATTGACCCGTAGCGGTGATTTCCGCGTCGTATCGCTTTCGAGTCTGTCGTACACGTGGTCCAAGCTCCGATTTAATGACCCAAATTTTGAAGAGGGATACGGTAAACGGGCGGCTTACGGGCAGAGTAAACGGGCCTGTCTGGTTTTTGGCTACGAACTGCAACGGAGGCTGGCGGCGGGGCGCAGGTGCGGTCTTTCCGCGGTAGCCCATCCCGGAATCGCGAATACCGAGTTGGACCGGCACTTTCCGAACTTTATTCGACCCCTTGCCGGACTGCTCTTCCCACCGGCCGAACAGGGAGCTATGCCCGTATTGTACGCTGCCCTGGCGAATAACATTCAAGGCGGAGAATTCATCGGACCGACCGGCCTATTTCAGGTTTGGGGAAAACCGGGGAGGGTAAAGTCGGATGACGCTTCCCGCGATCATGAAGTGGGGAAGAAGCTATGGGCGCTGAGCGAACGGCTGACGGGCATCCGCTACCTGCTGCTACTCTTGCTTCCATTCCTATGTTCCGCAACGGCCTTCGCCCAGGTCACGGCTACCCTGGAAGGCTACGTGCGCGACGGCAAGTCCGGCGAACCCCTCATCGGCGCGACCATCCAACTAGACGACACCTCACTGGGTACGACGACCGACGTGGAGGGCTTCTACACGCTGTCCGGCATTCCCCCGAAGACTTACAACGTCACGGCCAGCTACCTGGGCTACCAGCCGCAGACCAACTTCAACGTGATCATCCGCTCGGCGGGCACGCCCAATCTGGATTTCAGAATGACGGAAGCCACCGAAACCCTCGGAGAAGTGGTCGTCAGCGCCAGTTCCACGGAAGATATCATCAGTCCGCTGTCATCGCAAACCCTGTCGGCCGTCGAGATCGCCACCTACCCGGGCGGCAACAACGACGTGGCGAAGGTCGTACAGTCGCTTCCCGGCGTATCCGGCTCGGTGGGCGGCTTTCGCAACGACGTCATCATTCGAGGCGGCGCGCCGAACGAGAACGTCTACTACCTCGACGGCGTCGAAATTCCGACCATCAACCACTTCGCCACCCAGGGCAGCGCGGGCGGGCCGGTCGGACTGCTCAACGTCTCCTTCATCGAAGATGTCGACCTGGCTACCTCGGCCTTTAACGCCCGCTACGATAATGCGCTATCCGGGGTGCTGCAGTTCAACCAGCGCGACGGCAACCGCCGCGACTTCAAGGGCAACGTGCGGATCAGCTCGTCGGAGGCGGCACTGACCCTGGAGGGGCCGCTGTTCCGAAGCAATCGGGAGGAGGCGGCCAAGACCAGCTTCCTGGTTTCCGCCCGCCGCTCGTACCTGCAGTTGCTCTTCGAGGTGATCGGCCTGCCGATCCTGCCCGACTATTGGGACTACCAGTACAAAATCACCCACGACTTCGACGAGTACAATTCCATCAGCCTGATCGGGGTGGGCTCGATCGACGACCTGACCGTCAACGAGATCGAAGAGTTCAACCCCGAGGAGCAGGCCGCCCAGGAGCAGGTGCCCGTCATCCGCCAGTGGTCGACGACCAGCGGGATCAGCTACAAACGGCGTTTCCGCTCGGGGGCGGGCAACTTCCGTTCCACGCTGAGTACCAATATCCTGGACAATACCTTCACCCGCTTCCGCGACAACATCGCCGAAACGGGGGTGCTGTTCCGCAACGACAGCCGGGAAGCGGAGATCAAGTGGCGCAACCAGCTGACCAACTACCTGGGGGAGTGGATCGTAAGTAGCGGCTTCAGCATACAGCGGGCGGACTACCGCAACAACACCCGCAACGAGATCGACGATCTGACCTTTGAGTCCGGGATCGACTTCTACCGCTACGGGGCCTTCGTACAGGCAGCCCGGTCATTACTGGGCAACCGATTGAACTTCTCGGCGGGCCTGCGTACCGACGCGAATACCTTTACGAGCCAGTCCAATCAGCTACTGCAAACGCTGTCGCCCCGGCTGGGCCTGTCTTACGCCCTGGACGCAGCGCGCAAGTGGCGGCTCAACGGCTCGGTGGGCGTCTACTACAAAATACCGCCCTACACCGTCCTCGGATTCCAGGACAATGCCGGTCGCTTCGTTAACCGCGATGCCCGCTACATTCGCAGCACCCATTACGTCGCCGGTGTGGAGTACAAACCCACCCCCGCGCTGACCGTATCCGTGGAGGGCTTCTGGAAACGCTACGCCGACTACCCGGTTTCCGTGATGGATTCCGCCTCCCTGGCCAATAAGGGAGCGGGTTTCGAAGTGTTGGGCAATGAGGCCATCGAGTCGGTGGGGGAGGGGCGGACCTACGGTCTGGAGTTCC
>CAZKPE010000348.1:0-3564 GCA_964554545.1 uncultured Lewinella sp. | reverse complement strand
GGCGGCTGAAGACGTCGAGGGCCGCGATATTCATTTGCCGCTCCTCGATGACGTTGGGCGAAAAGCCAGTCACGCCGGAGCCGGCCATCGAAGCCGTGGCCTGGGCGTATTTTTCTAAATGCATCGTACTCATCCCCATGTGGCGGGTTGCGTACTTCATAAACTCATCCTGGGGAACTTGGGGATTCATATTCGTTGGTTGTGCAATTCTCCCCGTAAACGTGCGAGGTAGTGGAGGGTTGAGCCTATTCTTCCTCCCCGGCCGGCGTATTCTCCTCGTTGAACCGCTTGATGGTCTCATTGAACTCCTCCACGCTCAGGGGCTGCTCGGCCAGGGTGAGTTCGGCACGGATGGCGTTCATCACCTTCTTTTCCATGGCGTTGCTGCTCAGTTCCTCCCGCTGTTTCTCGTCCTTGAGCATGTTCTGGATGTAGTTGTCCAGGAAGTCGTCGGTGAGGAAGTCGGGGCGCTGACCACCTAACATGCGTAGTAGGGATTCGAGGGCCTCAGCGCGGACGTCCTCGTATTCCAGTTCGATCTTCCGCTCGGCGGCAAAGTGGTTGCGGATCAGCATCCAGCGAACGCCGCGCTCGAAGAGCTCGAAGCTGCTTTCCGTGTCGTCCTTGGCGAGCTTCTTCATCAGCTCGGTCGGTACGGGGAAGTCGTGGCCCTCCACCATGGCGCGCTGGATCTCGAAGTTGGCCATGGCCACGCCCTGGTTGTTGAAGCCCGCGGCGGCCTGCTCGGCGAGTTGTTCGCGAAGCTGCTCTTCATTGGTGACGTTACCCTGGGGGTCGTACTGAATGAAGAAGGCTTCGTTGAGTTCGGCGGGTTCCAGGCGGCTGATGCCGTTCACGGTGATGGTGAAGGTCTTTCCGTCCAGATCGACCTTAGGACCTGCCCCGATAGCTATCGGGGCGCCCGCTTCTTCGTCCGTATCGTCCTCCTGATCTTCCTCGTTGAGTTCGAGCATGTACTTGCGCACGCTGGCTTCGGTGCCGTTCTGCTCAACGGTGGTCAGGTCGTCGACGGTGATGCTGGTGCCGATGGGCTGACCGAGGACTTGCTCCTTAATCTCCTCCGACAGGCTATCGACGAAGAGGGTGGTGTCGTTACTGATTTCGCCGTCCACTTCCTGTACGGTCACCTTCAGGATGTCGTTCTCCTCGATGGTGCCCTCCTCGACGTCCTTGGTCTCGCCGCGCTGCTTGCGGAGATTTTCGACCTGTTCGTCCAGAAATTCCGCATTGGTGTCCAGGACGTACTTCGTGAAGGTTTGCTCGGGCAGTTGCAGCTCGAAGTCGGGCTCCAGTCCGAGATCGTATACCAGCTTCAGGTCACGGATATTGGTGGCGCTGATCTGCTCGACCTGTTCTTCCTCATCGGGGATGGGCGAGAAGATGAGCTTAATATCGTTCTCCTCGATGTAGCCGAAGAGTTCCTCCTGGATCGTACGATCGAGCAGGGGGCCGAAAACCTGGTTGCCCATCAGTTTGCGCAGGGCGGAGATCGGGGTCTTGCCCTTGCGGAAGCCCTTGATGTTGACGCGCTTGCTTTCTTTCTTAAGCTCCTCGTTGAGCCTCTTGCTCAGTTCCTCCTTGGAGAATGCGAGTTGCAGACGGGCGGTGACGGGTCCAGTCTTGTCGTAGGTTACTTCGGCCATATTGCGGTAGCGGTTAAAACGACGGCCCGCCCCAGGGGAGCAGGCCGGTTGAGCCCGGGGGCTCATGAGTGCGGGTGAAAGGACTCGAACCTTCACGCCTTGCGGCACTAGATCCTAAATCTAGCGTGTATACCAATTTCACCACACCCGCGGGAAACGGCCCGCAAAGGTAATAGGTGATTCGGAATTGCGCAAGCGGCCGCCGCCGATCAGGACATGGCGTAGACGAAGCGCTCGTCTACGATCTTGCCGTCGCGCACCTCGTAGACGCACATTTCGTGCTCCTGTACCCGCTGGCCGTCAGCTTTGGTCGCATCCATGCCCATTCCGACGGCGATAAAATTTTGGTACACCAGGGGCTCGGAGACCTCCATGCTATGGACGGTCATGCCCTCGTCGTAGGCCTTACTCTTTGCGATGAGATTGTCTAGACCGCGGATATCCCCGTTCGGCACGTCGGGCATTTCGTGGGAGGCGGCATCGGGGGCGAAGAGTTCCCGGTAGGCCTCGGTGCTTTTCTGTTCGCGGCAGAGCGCTACGAGGCGATCGGCAATTTGGTGGATGGTCATGGTGGGTGTGTGGTTGGTGAGTAGGGAAGATAGGGGGGTGGAAGTTTAAACACAAATATTTGCATTAATAAATTTATTAAATTTTCTGTTTTACCGAGATGTCGGTTTTTGGTTGTCGGATGTTCTTTGCACCCGGCTTACATCAGGGGCCCCTTCCCCTGATGACGCGGCCGCCCGCTTACCTTTGTTGCATGACCGAACCGGTAGATCGTTTTTGGGCAGTCGTCCGTCGCGCCACGGTTGCGGGTCGACTGGTTAAACTCACGTTGAGCAAGCCGCGCCGGAAAGGAGTCGATATTCCGCGAAATCTTTACGCCCGCCCGGTAGCCATCGGGGAGGGGCACCAACTGCAGGTCACCCACCGCTACGCCGACCGGGAGGAGGCTAAGAACTTTTCCTACGAAGCGGGGCTGGACTACCTGGCACAGGCACTTACCGAAACCTACTTCAACGCCGACCTCTTCAGTCTCGACGAGCAATTGTCGATCATGCAGAGCCGCAAGGGGAACGCCCGGCTGCGCGAACAGCCGCCGCAGCACCGGGAGGCCGTCGTGGCCCACAACCGCCCGAAGTACCGCGACGTGGCCCCCGACCGGCCCTACCTGCACGCGCTGGGCATCACGAATGCGGAAGGGGTGGTCCTGCCCGCCGGCCGCCGGAAGTATAAGCAGATCAATAAGTTCGTGGAAATCGTCGACGGGCTGCTGGCCGATCACCCCCTGCCGCCCGGGGCACACGTCGTCGATATGGGCTCGGGCAGCGGCTACCTGACCTTCGCGCTTTACGATCATCTGGTTCACACCCGGGGCCTGGAGCTGACCGTGACCGGCGTGGAATTGCGGCCCCAGCTGGTTGAAAAGTGCCGCGACATTGCCCGGGAAAACGAATTCGACCACCTACACTTCGAGGAGGGTTACATCGATACTTACCGGCCCGACCGGCTCGATATGCTCATCGCCCTCCACGCCTGCGATACGGCGACCGACGACGCGCTGTACCGGGGCATTCAGTCCGCCGCCGAGATCATGATCGTGGCCCCCTGTTGCCAGAAGCAGGTGAGGCGCGATATGACCGTCCCCGACTCCCTTAAACCCATGCTACAGCACGGCATCTTACTGGAGCGGCAGGCGGCCATGCTCACCGATAGCCTGCGGGCGCTGTACCTGGAGGAGGAAGGTTATACGACCAAGTTGTTTGAGTTCATCCCGCTGGAGCATACCGCGAAGAATGTGATGATTACTGCGGTGAGGAGCCGTAAAGGGGGCGGCGGAGCGCGGGTGCAAAGGGAAATACTGATGGATAGTTTTGGGGTAAAGTGCCATCGACTGGGG
>CAZKPE010000347.1:0-3583 GCA_964554545.1 uncultured Lewinella sp. | reverse complement strand
CTTCGCGCTGCTCGGCCAAATCGCTCTCGATGAGGGCTTTGTGGCTGACCACGGCGTTCTTGATGGTCTCGTTGATCTTGACGACCTTAAATTCCATCGTTTTGCCCACGTAGGCATCGTAGTCGATGATAGGCTTGATGTCGATCTGCGAGCCGGGCAGGAAGGTTTCCAATCCGCTGCAGTCGGCGATCAGGCCGCCCTTCGTTTTGCTGATGACCTTACCGGTAATGACGGTACCGTTCTGGTAGCTGTCGCGGATACGGTCCCAGGCGCGGAGCAGTTTGGCCTTGCGGCGGCTCAGCACGAGCTGTCCCTTTTCGTCTTCCTGCTGCTCGACGTACACCTCTACGGTGGTGCCGACCTCGATCTCCTGATCGCGGAATTCACTCAGGGGCAGCAGGCCGTCGCTCTTGTAGTTCAGGTCGAGGATGACGTCGCCGTCGATGATGGCCGACACCTTGGCCGACATGATCTCGGCTTCCTGGATGTTGGTCATCGAGGCTTCGTACTCCTTTTCCATCGCCTCCCTTTCGCTGGCGCTGTAGCGGTCGTCGATCTTGGCGATGGCATCCCAGGCGAAGTCGTCGTGGGCCTCCCCGGTGGCACCGCTCTGGTCGGCCTCGTCGATCTCGACGGCCTCTTCCTTCACGTCCTCGGTAAGGGCGACTTCCACGCGGGTGGATTCCTTACGGATCACCTTCACTTTGGGGGCTTCTTCCTCTTCGTCGTCGCCGTCGTCATCGTCTCCCTCCAGGCCTTCCTCCACGTCGGAGGCGGTGGCTTCGGGGCCGGGGTTGATCTTCGACTGGGTCTCGGTGATGGCGGGGGTTACTTCCTCGTCGGAATCGGGGCTGGCCTGTCCTGCGATGGTCGGCTCGCTTTCCGGGGTGATGTTCTCGGTTGAGGTGGGTTCGGTCCCGTCTACTTGCGGGTCCTTATCGTCGTCTACTTGCATGACGCGATACGTTTTAAAAGGTTAAACGCGGTGACCGCTTCGGGGGCGATCTTTCCCCTTCCCATTCGGCCGCTAGGTCGTTTGGGAGCGCGAAGATACGGTTTATTTTGGTTGTTGGGTTGTTGGGTTGTTGGGTTGTTGAGTTGTCGGGTTGTCGGGGCGCGGACCGGCTCCGAAGGAGTCGTCCTATTTGCGGGCGGAGCGCAGGTGCAAAGATCACCGGAATTGACGGTCGGGGGAAGAGGTAGTACAGTTTCGTTTCTCCCGTCCCGTATTGGTCAGTATCCAGGATTCATCGAGGAGGGAAGTGTAGCAGATGTGCAATTGAAGGTCACGAAGGTCTACTTCCAGTTCGCGGATGCCGGGTCCCCAGTCGAGGCCGAGGAGGTCGACTTCCTGTCCGGGGGCGATGACTTCCCCATTGATGGTATTGGAGCGGAGTCGCTCGTAGCCGAACGCGAGGCTGTCGGGAAGCAGGTAGTCCATGACTTCCGGCCAGTTGGCGAAGTAGGTATCGCCGTGGCGCAGCGTCATCGCTCGAACGATGGCCATCCCCGTGCCGCTGTTCTTTATACTGATGGAAAATCCGTTCCCATCGTAATTCTGCCGCAGGCTCAGGTGGGGATAAAAACTCATGTCCAATTGCTGCCGCGATACCCGCATTTCCTGAATGCTCACGTATAGCGCGCATACGCTAATAAATACGGCCCCAAGGGCTACGGACCGGTTCACGTCGATACGGCGAAGGCCCTGCCACCAGCGTCGGAGCCAGTTTCGTTTGTGCTTAGCCATAATCTAAGATAGGATGGACATCGGATGTCCACGTCCAGCTTGCACCTGCGCCCCCGCCCAATCCTGACGATCCCGGAATGCCAGGGAGCTTCGCCCCATAATACAGCGCATCGAAATATTCGATTTATTTGGAAATTTTCCCGTCGTATGCCTGAACATGGCAAACGATATGCTGATTTGGGAAATAAAATCACAATAAAACCCAACCTCTATGTTCTATCACGACGGCGGCAAACTCCAGTATCACGTAAGGGTCGATAAGCCCGACCCCATTTTCGCCAAGGCGCTCCAGCAGGCCATCGGCGGCATTCAGGGGGAGATTCGGGTCTGCCTGCAGTACCTCTTCCAGGCCTGGGGAGCCCGCGGACCGGCCAAGTACCGCGATATGCTGCTCGAAACCGGCACCGAAGAAATGGGCCACATCGAAATGCTCGCCACCGCCGTCGCCCTCAATCTGGAGGGAGCCCCCTTGGAGCAGGAAAAAGCGGCTCAGGATCCCATCGTGCTGGCCAAGTTAGGTGGTATGAATATTCAGCACGCAATCACCACCTGTATGGCGGCCATGCCCGTCGATGCCAGTGGCGTCCCCTTTAACTGCAGCCACGTCTACGCCAGCGGAAACGCCGCGGCCGATATGCTCGCCAACGCCATGGCCGAAAGCACGGGCCGGATGCTGGCCGTGCAACTCTTCAAGATGACCGACGACCCCGGCATGAAGGATATGCTGCGCTTCCTCATCGCCCGCGATACCATGCACCAGAATCAGTGGATGGCCGCCTGGGAGGAACTCGGCGGGCGCGACAACCACCCCATCCCCAATAATTTCCCCCAGGAAGAGGAGCTGCCTGACTATAACTACACCTTCTATACCACCGGTAAGGACGATAGCGTCCCGGCCCCCACCGGCCGCTGGACGGAGGGCTTCAGCTTCGACGGTAAGGGCGAGTTCAAGCTGAAAAAGATGGTACCCGTAGGCGGGAAAGCGGACCTGGGCTATGCGAGCCCGAAGGCGGCGGTGCAGAAGGGGCAGGAGGGCTGAGGGCTTGTTCCCAAACCTGAAGGTTTGGGAAAGGGCTGACGCGTCCTTTTCAGGACGCTCCTCGCTATTAATAACTGCGAGTGGCGGTGTGGGGGGCAGGTTTAGGAAAGGAGCGACGCGTCCTTTTCAGGACGCTTATCTCTTTTGATAAACCGCGAGTGGCGGTACTCCTAAACTTATATCCGGACCCGGGCTAGGCCAGTCCTAAGGCAGTCGTGTGAACGTGATAGAGAAAGTAGAATTGGGGCGGGGGCGCAGGTGCCGGGTAGATCGATATCGTTACTCCCTATGGCAGTAATGGATATCAGGCTCGCCCCCCCTTTCGCGCCCAGGCGGGCCGGGCGATCGCGGCGGTGATCGGGTTTATTTTCACCTATATCGTTCTGTTTGTCGTAGCCGTAGTACTGATGCCGGGCGGACTGTATGCGGCATGAATAATCATTCTGGCGCGGTCCGGGGTAGCTACGCTATTGATCGGTGCGGGGGTGGGCAGCATCGATGTTCTCGTACTGATTTTCCTGGTTAAGTTTTTATTCAGCTCGCGGGCAGAAGACGAGGGATCGCCCCGACTCACCTACGAATACGAAGAACTACTCCGGGCGGACCGGGAAGCCCGGCAGTATGCGGCCAACCATCGGGATATAGCCGCCGGACTCGCCTTTTTACAGGAGGAAGTCACCCTTGAACAGGCACACGAAAAGTTCAACGCCCTACTTCCCTACGAAGAAGTCCTGCGGGAGGAATTACGCGCTTACCTCGCCGACGATCTGCTGCAAGAGCATATCGATACGGGAATG
>CAZKPE010000346.1:0-3584 GCA_964554545.1 uncultured Lewinella sp. | reverse complement strand
GGCGGAAGTTAAAGTTTGTTAGCATAAGGACACTTCCCCCACGGCGGTGCGCGAATTGTCGTCTCTTTGTGTAGTTTCTTTGTGCAATTCACCATGCCCGCCATGTTTCGCCTCTCACTCACCGCCTTTTTGTGTCTGCTCGGTCTCCTTTTGGTGGCCCAGCCGGCGAATGACGACTGCGGAACCGCCATCGCCCTGCCGGAAACCGACACCTACTGCTCGGGGGCGGCCGCCTTCACAACGGCAGGCGCAACGACTTCCCTCGACCAGAGCGAATACGCGATCTGTATTGATGAGCGGCTGGAGATTAAGGATGTCTGGTTCTCCTTCCGCGCCCGCCGCAACTCCGTCACCATCCGGGTGGTCGGGGCCGTGCCGGGGAATGAACGGGGCGCTCTGGTTCGACCGCAGTTTTCGCTCATCGGTGGCGATTGCGGCAGTGACGAGAATCTCGCTTGCCGGTCTCCCTTTGGCAATACCGGGGATCAGAATGGCGGCAGCCTGATCTACAATGAGCTAGTGCGCGGAGAGATCTACCATATTCTGGTGGGTGCCCGCGACGGCAACGAGGGAAGCTTCGAACTATGCGTGGAGCAATTTGACGCGGTCCCCGAGCCCAGTAGCGACTGCGTGACCGGCGTCGTGCTCTGCGACAAATCCCCCTTCTCCGTTCAGAAATTGGAGGGACGCGGTGTAGTGAATGACGACATGATGGCCGATGATGTGGTCTGTGGCGGTCCCCCTCAGGAACTGAACTCGACCTGGTACAAATGGACCTGTGACCAGCCAGGCACCCTCAGCTTTACGATCACCCCGCTAGGCGCCGCCCCGAACGAGGACATCGACTTCACCCTTTACGAGCTCACCTCCGGTCTGGAGGGCTGCGGAGACCGCCGCGTGCTACGCCATATGTATTCCGGCGAGGGAGGTAGCGCACCCAATTATTCGGTCTGCCTGGGACCCACGGGCATCCGCGACGGCGAATCCGACCGGACCGAAAATTGTGGTTGTACCATCGGGGATAACAACTTCATAGAATCCATCGAAATGGAGGCCGGAAAGTCGTATGCCCTGGCGATTCTCAATTTTTCGGGTTCCGGCGACGGCTTTTCCATCGAGTTCGGTGGTACCGGCACTTTCCTTGGCCCCGAACCGGAACTGGTCTTCAGTACGGCGGAAACTTGCGTCGGCGATCCGGTAACCTTCGAAGACCGCAGCACCTCGGTGGATGGGATCGCCAGTTGGGAATGGGACTTCGGCCCGGATGCCCAACCCCGGAACGCCACCGGGCCCGGCCCGCACGAGGTCAGCTTCGGCCGCGCCGGTAACCCCAGCGTAACCCTGGCCATCACCACCACCCGCAAGTGCGTGGAGTATATCACCACCTCTGAAGTGAATGTAGTGTGCTGCGAGAATCAGTTCGCCGGTTTGGCCGAGGTCATTCCCGAGAACTGCCCGGCCTCGATGGACGGGGAAATACGCTTCAGCGGAAGGAGCATCATAGATGAAACGACCCTGGCCTATGCCTGGAGTACGGGAGCCACCTCGGCGGCCATCGACGGGCTGGGAGCCGGTAGCTACACTGTCACCATCAGCGATGGGTCGGGCTGTTCGGCCGATTTTATTTACCAGGTGGAGGGGCCCGAGCCCATCCGGTACGATACCCTGATCATGCAACCCGATTGCGCCGGCGGCACGAACGGGGCACTCACCCTCACCGCCCTCTCCGGCGGGGCGGGGAACTTCACCTACAGTCTTAATGGCGGCCCTTTCTCCGCGAACAACACCCTGAGCGGCATCCCCGTATCCACCGTTAACGTCCGCATACGCGACGGAAACGGCTGCGAAGAGGAGCAGGATATTTTCGTGGACGAGCGGCAACTCGGGCTGCGGGCGGGCACGACGGGTTTCGTTGAACCGACCTGCCACGGCGGGTCCGATGGTAGCCTCCTCATCGAGATCGCGAACGGAATACCCGATTTTGCCTACGACTTCGGAACGGGATTTCAGCCGGTAAATGTCCGGCAGGGGGTGGCTGCCGGGGCGTACCGGGTGGCGGCGGTGGACAGCGAGGGTTGTACCGGGGAGTTCGACCTGACCGTCAGCGAGCCGCCGCCCCTTCTGCTGAGTATGTCTTCCGACAGCAGCAGTTGCTACCGGGCGAATGATGGTTCGATCTTCGCTACGGCAAGCGGTGGCAGACCTGGCTACGCATTCACCTGGTCAGACAGTGCGGTAGGCTCCGATCGAATCAATCTGGCGGCGGGTACATACGCGGTCCGGCTTACCGATTCCGTCGGCTGTTCCGTCCACGATACCGTCTTGCTCAACGATCCGGAGGCCGTCGTTGCATCGGTCATCGAGCGGCTCGATCTGGTCTGCTACGAAGGCGGTACGGGGCAGCTTACCCTCGGTGTAGATGGCGGCACACCGGAATATGCCTACAGCCTGGATAACATCACCTTTCAGAGCTCCCCCCTGCTCGATAGCCTGGCGGCCGGAAACTACCGTCTCTACGTACGCGATGCGAATGGCTGCCTGGATAGCCTGAGCGCCACACTGACTCAGCCGAGGAAAATGGAATTGAACCTGGCCACGGATGTCCGTATCATTCTCGGCTACGACACCACCCTGATGGTGCGCAGCAACTACTTTCCTATGACCTACCGCTGGGGGCCGGATAGCCTGGGATGCCTTTCGGGAAACTGTGATCGGGTTCATATGCTACCCCTTCGTAATCAGCTTGTTTTCGTGGAGGGTACCAATGGCGACGGATGCACCGATACGGCCTTCGTTAATTTTACCGTAGTAGAGGACATCCCCACCTTCATCCCCAACATTTTCACCCCGAACGAGGATGGGCTGAACGACTTCTTCACCGTGTTTGGAGGGCGGGCTATCGCGGAGGTCGAACTACTACATATCTATGATCGCTGGGGGAATCTGGTCTACGCCGCCCCGGCTCCCTTCCCCGCAAACGATCCGCGGCAGGGCTGGGATGGTACGCTGAACGGCAAACCCGTCAACCTGGGGGCATACGTTTATCACGTCGAGGTCAGTTACATCAACGGCCGGGTGGAAGGCTACAGGGGTGACGTGACCGTCGTCCGGTAAATCGGAATCGGAATGCGTGTACTGTTGGGAGTGATGGGCGTTTTGCTATTGATGGGCTGCCCGCGCAGCACCATCGGCGAGCGGCTGTTCGACATCACCTACCCCATGACCACCTTCGTCATCCCCGCCGGCCAACCCTCTTTTCAGACTTTTGTCATCGCCCAGCCCCGGCTTACGACCGGCTTCCGGGACAATCTGGACGCAAACGGGTTCACGGTTGAGGATATAGATATTGTAGGCGGCGTCCGGGCGCGGGTCACCAGCCTGTCGGGTGAGGATTTCAGCGAGATCGAGCGCATGGAACTCCGCGTCTGCCCGGCCTCCGAGCGCGACTGCACCTTCATCGACCTGATGTTCAGCGTGGATGACCTCGGACGCCGCCGGCAGCAGGTCGTCAACCTCAACCCCGGCGAGAAAAACTTCCGCAACGTCTTCCTGGAAAATGAGGTCGTCCGGGTCGAACTCGTCAT
>CAZKPE010000345.1:0-3639 GCA_964554545.1 uncultured Lewinella sp. | reverse complement strand
TGTTCATCCCGGATCACTTCGTACTGCTCGTACTGTACGGGCGTAAGAACACCCTTTAGCTCCCGGTCCTGGTCTTCCATATTTTCCCGCAGCTGCCCGAATTGACTGCGGCGGTCGCCCCCGGCTTGCCGTAGGGATTCATTGCGTCTGGCGTACTTCAGCAGTATGGTTTCGACTTGCGCGGTGGTCGTCTCATCGAGCGCCAGCCGGGTAGCCAGCTCCGCGGACTGGCGGGCGGCGCGCTCCTCAGCGGTAGCCCGCTCTCGGGAACTGCGGGCGGTAGTATCGGCGGGCGGCGGTGGGGCAGCCGTTTGCTGGCTGGAACAACCCACGGCAAAAAGTAGGGCGAGAGCGAAGAGGAGTTTGGGTAGGCGCATCAGTGGGTTCATCTGGTTTGCCTAAGGAACTGGTACCGGCAACCGGCCGTTGCCACCTCGGGAGTGAAGCGTCCAAACGGGCGGGTGAACGGTCTCCCCTCTGCCCCGGGCAGGCATTACCCCCTCACCCCCCCAGCCACCCCCGCAACTCCGGCATCCGCGCCTTACTCACCGCGATCTGCCGATCGAATTCCGGCCGCAACCGCAGCAAGTAACGCCCGTTAATGTGGCTCTTCAGTCCGCGTACCGCTTCCCGCTGCACGATCAGCTGGCGATTGGCCCGGAAGAAAACAGCCGGGTCGAGTTGCTGCTCCAGCCGTTCGAGGGTTTCGTCGACGACGTAGCGCCGCTCCCCCTCCCGCAGGCGGGCAAAAACCACGTCCTGCTCGGTGTAGAAGTAGGCGATCTCCTCCGCCCGCACCGGGATGAGCTGGTCGCGAAAGGGCAGCAGGAAGGCCGTCCGGTAGGTCCGTGGCTGCATGGCCGCGACTAGCTGGGATAGGTCAGCGGCCGAGGGGGCGGGGGTGTTCCTAGCCTTTACCCGTTCGACGGCCCGGGCCAGTTCATCGGCACCGATGGGTTTCAGCAGGTAGTCGATGCCGTTGTGTCGGAAGGCCCGCAGCGCGTAAGCGTCGAAGGCGGTCACGAAGACAATCGGGCAGGCCACTTCCCTCCGCTCGTAGATGGTGAAGGCATTACCGTCGGCCAGGTGGATGTCGCTGAAGATGACGTCGGGCGGCGGCTCGGTAGTCAGCCAGTCGGTGGCGGCGGCAACAGTGTCCAGTGCGGCGACTACCTGCCAGTCGGGGACCACCTGCCCCAGCAGGAAGCACAGGTTTTCGGCCGCGGCCGGCTCGTCTTCAATGATCAGGGCGCGCATCGGGCAGGGTTGGGAGGGTGACGGAAAAACGGTCGGTGGTACGTTCGATGCGGGGGCGGGCATCTTCCCCGGCCAGTAGGAGGTAGCGTTGGGTTAGGTTCGCCAATCCTTCCCCGGCTCCCTGGCTATCGGGTCGCGGTCGGCGTGGGTTGCTGACCCGGATCCGGTCCCCGTCGGCCTCTTCGATGCGCACTTCCAGGGGGTAGGCCCGGCTAATTTCATTGTGTTTCACCGCATTTTCCACCAACAGCTGCAACGTGAGCGGAGGTATGTTGCGCGGACGCAGGTGCAGAGGTAACCGCATAATCAAAGTGAACTGTGCCCCGAAGCGATGACCCAGCAGACGCGCATACCCCTCCACGAAGTCGACCTCCTCCCCCACCGTGACCAGGGAACGGTTGCTGACCTTCAGCAGGTAGCGGTACCGCTCGGCCAGGTCGGCGATCATGGCTAGCCCCTCCTCCCGCTTATCCTGCCGCACGGCCCCGCTAATGGTGTTCAGGGTATTGAAGAGGAAGTGGGGATCGAGTTTCTGCTGTAGCGTGGCGAGCCGAGCGGCCGTGTCCCGCTCACGAAGCTGGAGGTTGGCCAGTTCCGCGGCCCGACTCCGCCGGCGGTAAGCCAGGAAGCGGACGTAGAGGGCAGCCAGCAGTCCGCTCAGTCCCACCCGGATGCGGTAACTCCGCCGCAGGAAGCCGTCGAAGTTCGGCTCCAGCATAGCCTGATGGATGCGGAACACGATGATACCGACAACGATGATCACCACCAGGTTGGCGATGACCGTGATCAGTCCGTCCAGCCACGCCGGTTGCTCCCGTAGCCTCCTCTGCAACCCATCATTGACGGCCGCCAACAACAGGCTCGCCCCGAAAAGTAGGCCCGCCCCCAGCCAGATGCCCCGGGTGGGCAGACCGACTTCCAGGGTTTCGATCAGCCGCGGCAGGTAGAAGAGCAGGGTGACCGCGGTGGCGAAGGCGAGGAGAGAAAGAAATGGGGTACGCACCCGATAAAGAACGCAAATAGCGGTAAGCCTACTAAGAGTTCACCCCGCAATTTGGCCGGTTCACCGACTTTCCCGACCCCCTTTGCACCTGCGTCCGCGCCCGAACCGTTCTTGTGACAAAGCGCCTCACCATGCACTTCCGTTCGGCTTTTCTACTCCTGTTGCTCGGCTTTTGGGGAAGTCGGCTTACCGCGCAAGTGCGACTGCCCTACGCGGAAGCCGGTCAGACCGAGGCCGAAGCCGCCGCCCACCTGCTCGACCGACTCGGCTACGGCCCCCGCCCCGGCGAGGTAGAGCTGATCGTGGAACGCGGGCTGGAAAACTGGCTTCACGACCAACTCCATCCCGGCAATGACACCCTGACCGGTCTGGCCGAGAAGTACCCCGCCCTGGCCCTATCCACCGCCGATATCAGCCGGACCTACCCGGGGCCAGGGGTGCGCATCCTCTTCGCGGCCCGCGACCGGCAGTCGGGAATGGGGGGCATGCAGGGCGAGAATCCATCCGGGCGGATGAGCAACCAATTGATGCGACGGGAAGAGCGGCAACTGCGCGGCGACAGTCTCGGCAACGGCGGCGGACAAACCGCCATGCTGAACCGCATCCTGAACGTAGAGGACAACCCCAATGCCGCCAATCCCCGCGGACTGGCCTACAACGAGCGCCTCGGCTACCGCCCCCTGGAGGAACTGACCTACCATGCCATGGCCCAGAAGCTCGACCGGGCGATCTACAGCGAGTACCAGCTAGTGGAACAGCTGACCGACTTCTGGTTCAACCACTTCAACGTGACCATCACCTCCGTAAACGAGGCCACCCCCCACGTGCTGAGCTACGAGCGGGACGCGATCCGCCCCCACGTGCTCGGCAACTTCCGGGAGATGCTGGGCGCCACGGCCCGCCACCCCGCCATGCTGCTGTACCTGGACAACAACCGCTCGAACGCCGCCGAGGGCGTAACGACCCTGCAACCCCTGCGGCAAGCCAGACAGCAACGGGACGATCCGAACGGCTTCGGACAAAAGCCCGGCATCAACGAAAACTACGCCCGGGAGCTGATGGAACTGCATACGCTTGGCGTGGACGGCGGCTATACCCAAAAGGACATCGAGGAAGTAGCCCGCGCCTTCACCGGCTGGAAGATGAACCCGGCCACCTACCCCCTGCCCGAGAACGCCGAACGCTTGCTCCGTTTTCGTGCCCGGCAACCGGATGTGGTACTTGAGGAAGGCTTTTACTTCGACCCCAGCCGCCATGATGCGGAGGAAAAGACGGTACTGGGCGAGCGCTTCCCGGCCGGCGGGGGCATCGAGGAAGGGGAGCGCATCCTGGATATGCTGGCCACTCACCCCTCGACCGCCCGCCACCTGGCCCGGAAG
>CAZKPE010000344.1:0-3646 GCA_964554545.1 uncultured Lewinella sp. | reverse complement strand
CCATTATAGCGGTAATTATTCGAGGGATCCCCAACATTCTGCCAGATACCCTCCATTTCCATGCCGAAAGGATAGTAGTGATTCTCCTGCAACACCTCATCGGGCTGTACCGCTCCATCCTGATTTACGTCCGCGAAGGATACCCTTGCGTTGCCCAGGTGATCGGCAACGATATATTCGTACCGCCAGTTATGGCTATTCGAACTACAGGGGGTAGCTTCCACGGTCAAGGTAGCCCCCTCCGCTACCCTGAAGCCGGCCTCAAGGATAGCTTCGGTTTCGAACCGGAATTCTACCGAACTACCCGTGCTCAGCAAGGCATCGGAAGTTATGCTGCCTCCCGCCCACGACCTGGAGCCTGTTACCGTACCACTCACGTGTACGGTGTTCGGACATCCGTCGCCGGTCACCACCCGTCCGTCGGGGTGCCGAGCCTGTCCTAACTGACCATCCCAGAACTCCATATCGTTAAGATAGTCTGTTTGCCTGAGGATCGTGCTGTCGTCCGTGTCGATTAGACGAGAGCGCAGTTTGCTACCTTCCGCGTCATAGATAAACTCCATCCGTTTGCCGTCCGCTAGCGTTACCGAGCGGGGCAGGTTAAGATGGTTAAACCGTGTCTGCTGATCCCTGGCTGGATCATACGTCGTGTTCCCGTTCCGGTCATATTCGTACTCATCATCTGTAAGAGGAAAGTATCCTTCCTGCAAGGCGCTACTCTGGGTACCCGAACCCGGCTCCGTAATTTTCCGGAGTCGGTTGGTTTTGGGGTAGTACGCATAGGACAGTTGGTCGATAGTACCGTACTGCGACTGACCATACCGGCCGTGCCGCGACACTGTTTCTAGATTGCCCCGGGCATCGTCGTAGGAATAAGTGCTCCCATAGCGAGACGTACTGGTGCCGCCGCTCAGGTCGTGGCCATGGTTACTGATCAACCTATCCTGGTCATCATATTCGAAGCCGTGGACCAGGTGAGTGCCCGTCAGCGTAGCCACGGTTAGCGAAGAGATATTGCCGTTTGCACTAGATTCGCCACCGGAACCGCTGAGGGGAACATGGTATTGCAAGGATAGAGCAACCACATCATCACCGAGCTGGTCCGGGTCGTTAATCCCGGTAAGAAACCCGTTGGGAAGGTAATGGTACTCCAGGGTTTGTAAGAAACTCGCCCCAGTCGTTCCGCCCAGCGAACGACGGTCAATCTGGTCGCGGGCATTGAAGGTTACTGCACTAGTTTGGGTCCGACTACCCGCCCAATCACCGTTCGTAAGAGTATGAAACGACTCGCTCACCCGACCGGCATGATCGATTATCGATTCCTGAATAGTTTCTACTTCCACCCCGTCGACGGTAATACGGTGGGCCGTTTTCACGAGATTGTCCGAACCATCATACGAGAAAACGGTCACTTCTTCTCCAAATGTCGAATTAAGCAGGTTGTTCTTTTCAATAAGATCGAGGGTGCCATAAACCGGATGGTAGGTATATGTGTAAGTGATCCAGGAGCCAAGACTCCCGCTAGGTTCCA
Source organism: uncultured Lewinella sp. (assembly GCA_964554545.1). Lineage (GTDB taxonomy): Bacteria > Bacteroidota > Bacteroidia > Chitinophagales > Saprospiraceae > Neolewinella. The sequence continues at coordinate 2,115 of CAZKPE010000344.1, read as the reverse complement.
GTATGCGGGTTTTTGTTTCGGTAATCTTCCCCGTCTCAATACCATTATCGCCATAAGTATGCTCTACAAGTAAGTCATCTGCGTCGATAGTACTGGCGTCCGTTTCGTAGTCACCGTTCACCTGATTTACGAAACCGCTTAGCTCAAGGTTACCGTACTGATCGTAGACATTAGCTATCCACTTCCCCTGCTCGCGCAGGTTGCCGTCCTGGCTATAAGTCATCAGGTTACGGGAATTATACCGATAGTCTACCGCGTCCATGTCTGGTACCTTTTTGGTGATTATATTGTCACGTGCATCATAAGTGTACCAATAGATAAGTTCCGGGGTAGCTGCCGAGGTGCCTGGAGGATAAATTCGGATTAAACGATCTTTAAGGTCATAGGTATAGTACGTATCGGCGAGCGCACTTCCGGCATCGTCTGCCCTTCGATCGAGTACGAGTCGACCGTGCGTGTCTGTGAACGTGATGTGTTGATTGCCATTCCCGTCCGTGATGGTGGCCTTTACTAACGTATTGTCGGCGAAACTTACATCGGGGTGCTGTAGGTCATCTGCGGCAGTATTCGTTCCGTAGGCGTAGCTAGTGCGTAGCCAGCGCTCTGCCCCAATCGTTTCCTTTAATCGTCCTAAGGGGTCCGGATAGTATATAGTCTCTTGGTAGGATTGAGTCGGGTTATTACTATAAGCCCCATCCGAACGACTCATTTCCGCAGGAACGTAAGACTTATGCTGCCGTCCCTGTTCGTCGTAGGAATGTCTTACTGCTATATCGTGACCGGTGGAACTATGACCTTTTCTCACGAGCTCCTTTGCGCGACCTAACCCATCTATGTACTGAATTTGCGTGCTTTCCGTTAGACTACTGTTCGGGTGGTTCGGACCGGTAAACTGGATGGTGGACGTGATACCGTTGACCGTTTCGCCCGCAAAATCACGTAGATAAAAATAATCGTATGTTGAGGATACCGTTCCGCCCCGTGAGGTCAGGGTCTCTAGTCGCTGAAAATTATCGTACGAATAGGTAGTTTTCTGTCCATCTATATCTACCACCTCTTTGGTTAGATAGCCCCCATTATGGTATTCGTAGTCCCACTCGTACTGATTGTAGGATTTGCTATCCAGCAGACCATCTGACCTCCATACGTAGTCGATAGGGTAAGGCCAACCCCGTAGGCTTACCGATGACGGTTTACCGTAGGAATACGTATTTACGGTACCCACAGTCGCCAACGCACCCACGCATCCATTTCCGGTACAATCAGCCTCGTACCGTTGGTAATATTCTATGTGGGGAAAGCCGTTTATTAGTTTGTAGATTCGCTTAGACCCATCAACTTGCACGAAGGTATTCATGCCCGCCTGTTTGACAAATTTACGTTCCTCAACGGGAATTATTATGTTACGCTGCTCCAGTTCCGAAATGACCGGGTCATTAGGAAATTCATCCGGAAAGTCGTATTCCGTTCTGACAATGGTGGAATTACCGTGATGCACCTCCTTTTCCACAGGAGCTTTATGGCCCGAGGAGTATTGATAAGTCGTTACGGTTTCTACCCCATCAAGACTTTCCCGTACTGATTCGACCTGATAGTAACTAGTGGTGATGTTGTAAGGGGTAATGCGGGTGAAATATCCACCTGAGACTGCTCCATTTTCATCCTGGCAGTATAGAGTAGGTGAAATCTTGTATGCTAGCTTACCCGTATAGTCACCTGGTTTCACCACCCCGAAGGGTTTTTGTTCCTTAATTGGAGTCTGTCCGCTTTTCTCTAACATTTTAACCAAAGTTAACTGACCGTTTCGGGGATTGGGGAAACTTGGAACGATTGGATAGCTTCCGTCCCTGAACGCTTCTTCAAAATGATAGGTATATTCCTGTACGCCCCCACTGACTTGCTCTACTTTGACGTTAGTATATCCTATGTGGTAACCAGCAAACTCGCCTAGCGGAATTATGGAGTTCGACGTAAAATGCCAGTGCGCGAAGTTAGGGTGACCTGCATTTGCCCTAAATCCATCTCCGTAAAGCGGTTGTGAGTACAACGACCCGCTGGACAGCGATGAGTTGTTAAATTGATTATAATAATAATTATGGATAATGTCTTTAGTGG
>CAZKPE010000343.1:0-3662 GCA_964554545.1 uncultured Lewinella sp. | reverse complement strand
ACCCGGTCATCATGTCCGGGCGCGACGTAGTGGGTATCGCCCAGACCGGAACGGGTAAGACCCTGGCCTATCTGCTGCCACTGCTACGGATGTGGCGCTTCCAGAAGCATCGCTACCCCCAGGTACTCATCATCGTGCCCACCCGCGAGCTGGTCGTACAGGTCCTGGAGGAAATCGAATCGCTTTCCACCTACCAGAACGTGGTTGCGGTCGGGGTTCACGGCGGAGTGAATATGAAGGTAGACGCGGCGGCCGTCGAGCAGGGGTGCGACTTCGTTGTCGGCACCCCCGGCCGGCTCTACGATCTTACCATCACGGGCAGCCTGAAGTTCAAGGCGCTCAAACGACTGGTGATCGACGAGGTGGACGAGCTGCTCGAACTCGGCTTCCGCCCCCAGCTCACCAAGATTTTCGACCTACTGCCCGAGCGGCGGCAAAACCTCCTTTTCTCGGCGACCATGACTCCCGAGGTAGAGGCCGTCATCGAGGACGCGTTTGACTTTCCGGAGGTCATCGAAGCCGCACCTACGGGCACTCCTCTGGAACAGATCGAGCAGTTGGATTACGAGGTACCTAACTTCTATACCAAGGTCAACCTGCTCCGAGAACTGCTGCGCGACCGCGAGACCTTGAGCCGGGTGCTGGTCTTCACCCCGGGGAAGCGGTACGCGGATTTGCTCTACGAGCAACTGTCGGACGATTTTCCGGAGGAGATCGGGGTCGTACACGGCAACAAGAGCCAGAACTATCGCTTCCGCAGTCTCTCGGGCTTCCAGTCGGGCACCCACCGCATCCTCCTGGCGACCGACCTGGTCAGCCGCGGACTGGACCTGGACGAGGTCACCCACGTGATCAACTTCGACACCCCCGACGTACCCGAAAACTACATGCACCGCATCGGCCGGACGGGGCGGGCCGACAAGGGAGGGACGGCTATCACCTTCACCACCGAGGAGGAACAAGCGGCCCGCCAGCGGATCGAAGACCTGATGGGGCAGCCCATCCCCACGGTCGACCTACCCGGAGAGGTAGCTATTGCCACCGAGTTGCTTCCCGAAGAGCAGCCGAACTACGTACAACCCCAGATCGAAGTCAAGATTAACGTATCCGACAAGGGGGCTTACCACGAAAAGAAGGCCAGCAACCAGAAAAAGCCAATGACGCGACAGGAACTACAGGCCTACCGGCGAAAACGTAAGAATCGTCGCAAAAAATAGCACCTGCGCCCCGCCGCCCGGACCCCCACGCCAAAATGTATCTTTGCGGCACAATGCAGCAACCCGCAACCGATGCCCTACGCCAGGCCCTCCACGCAGCAACCGACCAGACCCGCCGGCAGTACCCAAAACTGACGGAAGCTGACCTCACCACCGTCTACCGCAGCTACCACGACCACTTTGCCGCCGGCGGTGACGACGACCCCCCCGATTCCGACGACCCGGCAACCGATGCCCTCTATCTGGCTCTCTGGGACGTGATCGTAGACCGGGAAACCACCCAGGCAGATGGCACGGCGGAGCTGGATGCCCTCTACGCACGTACTTTCCGGGAACTACTCGAACCACCCGCCAAGAAAGAACCGGCATCAGAGCCCGAGCCTGAGCCCGAACCTATAACCGAAGCCGTAGAAGAGGGCGCGGACGCGGGTGCCGACCTGATCTACCAACTGAAAGTGACCCTCGACGGACGCAAGGCCCGGATCTGGCGGCGCTTGCTCGTACCCGCGGCGATCCCCAAGACGGAGCTGCACCACGTCATCGTGGCCGCGGTCGGCTGGGCGGGAAGCCAGGACTACCACTTCTTCCCCTCCCAGGGGCGCGACCTGCCGACCAGCGGGGTGACGCTGCTGAGCGACCTGCTCCCCGAAACCGGCGACAACTGCGGCTACGAATACGAATCGACCAGCAGCTGGTACCACGAGATCGAGCTGGAGGACAAGCTGGAGCCCGAGGGCCGACGCAGCTACCCCGTCTGCACGGCCGGTCGCGGTGCCTGCCCCCCCGAGCACATCGGCGGCATCCAGGAGTACGAGCGGATGTTGGAGGTGCTGGCCGACCCCCTGCACCCGGACCACGAGGAGATGGCCGGCTGGCTAACCCAGGATTTTCACCCCGATGCCTTCAATATCGAGCAGGCGAATCTGCGGCTGAGTCAGCATGGGCAGGTACGATTCCGGGCGGCCTAGATTTTGTCTATCTTTTCCGCGTAATCAACGACGTGGAAATATGCGCCTACTGATCTTCCTTTTTTGCTGTTTTGCCTCCCTACTCGTTTTGGCCCAGGAAGTGGACGAAACGATCTACTCCTCCCTCGAATTTCGCAATATCGGCCCCTTCCGGGGTGGTCGCTCGGCGGCCGTTACGGGGGTGGCCGGTAAGCCCAATTTGTACTACTTCGGCGGGGCCGGCGGTGGCGTCTGGCAGACCAAGGACGGGGGGCAGACCTGGACCAACATCTCCGACGGCTACTTCGGCGGCAGTATCGGCGCGGTAACGGTGGCCGAGAGTAACCCGAACGTCATCTACGTCGGCGGCGGTGAGCAAACCGTGCGCGGCAACGTCAGCTACGGCTACGGGATGTTCAAATCCATCGATGGCGGGAAGAGCTGGGACTCGATCGGACTGGCCGACAGTCGCCACATCGCCCGCATCCGCGTTCACCCCCGCGACCCGGATCTGGTCTACGCTGCGGTGATGGGCGACTTGTATAAGGACACCGAGATGCGGGGCGTCTACCGCAGTAAGGACGGTGGCGAGAACTGGGAGCGCATTCTCTTTGCCAACCCGGGCGCCGGGGCCGTCGATCTGAGTATGGACCCCAGCAATCCCCGCGTACTCTTCGCTTCGACCTGGAAGATCCGCCGTACCCCCTACAGCCTGGAAAGTGGCGGACCGGGCAGCGCCCTCTGGAAAAGCACCGACGGCGGCGACAGCTGGACTGATATCAGCAGCACCAAAGGCTTTCCGAAGGGGACCTGGGGCATCAACGGGGTATCGGTCAGTCCGGTCGACCCCAATCGCGTGTACGCCATCCTAGAGCATAAGGACGCCGGTGGCGTGTACGTCAGTAACGACGGCGGCGAAACCTGGCAGGCCCGCTCCGACAGCCGCGCACTGCGCCAGCGGGCCTGGTACTACACCCGGATATACGCCGACCCCCAGGACATTGACGGGGTATACGTGATGAACGTGCAGTACCACCACAGCACCGACGGCGGCCGCACCTTCGAGGCCAGCAACGCCCCCCACGGCGACCACCACGACCTCTGGATCGCCCCGGAAAATAACGAGCGGATGATCATCGCCGACGACGGCGGGGCCCAGGTCAGCTTCGACCAGGGCGAGAACTGGAGCACCTACATGAACCAACCCACGGCCCAGTTCTACCGCGTCACCACCGATAACCATTTTCCCTACCGCATCTACGGCGCCCAGCAGGATAACTCCACCGTACGCATCGGCCATCGCTCGGATGGCGGCACGATCGGCGAGTCGGATTGGGAAGCCACGGCCGGCGGCGAATCGGCCCACATCGCACCTGACCCCGATAACCCAGACATCGTCTACGGCGGCAGCTACGGCGGCTTCCTGACCCGCTACGACCACGAGAACAACCAAGTGCGGGCCATCAACGTCTGGCCGGATAACCCGATGGGCTGGGGT
>CAZKPE010000342.1:0-3693 GCA_964554545.1 uncultured Lewinella sp. | reverse complement strand
CTGAACCTCACCTACCGCTTTCGCCGCGACCGGCAGATCCGCCTGGCCTACTACGAAGCCATCGCGCGGGTACCCTACGCAACCCTGGTCCCTACGGAGGACTTTGCCGAGCGGCGGCAGGCGCGGCTGGACGTCTTCACCATCGGTAACCCCGGCGTCGACCCGACCTACAGCCGCAACTTCGATCTGACCTACGAGCGCTACGGGCGCAACGACGGGCTCATCAGCATCGGGGTGTACGCCAAGTTCCTGGACAATCCAACGGTACGAACCGCGCAGTACGTGTTCTTGAATAATCAGCCGACCCTAGGCTATTCCCTCATGAATACCGAAGATGCCCGCCTGCTGGGGGTTGAATTTGGCTTCTACCAGAACCTGGCCTTCCTGAACCGGAACTTGCGCTACTTCAATGTGAACGGCAACGCGAACGTGAACGATTACAGCCTATCCAACCAGGATAGTGAGGGCAACACGCTCGCCCAGGCCCCCCGCCGCTCGGCGAACCTGAGCTTCGTCTACAGCAACCCCAAAACCCGCTTCAACCTGGTCGTGGCCGGCAATTACCGCAGTTCGACCCTCGACCTGATCCAGGACGGCCGGGAAGTGTGGATCAACTCCGTCATCAGCCTGGACGTGGCAGCCGACTACGAGCTTTTCAAGGACATCTCCGCCTACCTGCGCCTCAACAACATCACCGACCACCGTTCCGAACGCTACATCGGCCGGCCGGACGAAGACGCTTCCCTGCTGTTACAAGAAACGCAGTTCGGGGTGTGGGGCGTGGTGGGGCTGCGGTGGCGACCGGGCTGAGAAATGAGAATTTGGGATTGAGAATTGGGAATTGGGAATTGGGCTACCGCACGGGGATGCTCGCTTCGCTCGAGGTCACCGAAATCCGTGCTGAATCCGTGCCCAAATCCGTGCTACATCCGTGGTGAAAAACGAGCGGAGCGAGCATCCCCCGGCGGCAGCATCCATCCGCGTAGCGGCCTCCATCCAGCGAAGCGTCCACCCCCGGCGAAGCCGTCCATTCCGCGCGAAGCGCCCCTGTGGAATCAGTGTTGAAAAGCTAACCGCCCCAACCCGCCCCAATCCAGCCCCCGTTGCGTAAGTTTGACCCAAACCACGAACCAGATGAAGTTTTCCGTTTCCAGTTCCGATTTACAAAAGAAGCTCCAACTGGCCGGCGGGGCCATCGCTTCCAACCCGGTACTGCCGATCCTGGAGGATTTTCTCTTCACCATCGCGGGCAACCAGCTTGAAATCGCGGCCACCGATCTGGAAACCAGCGTCGTCACGAATATGGAAGTGAACGCTGAGGGCGACGGACAGGTAGCCGTACCCGCCAAGATCCTCATCGATACCCTGAAGGCCCTGCCGCAACAGCCCATCACCTTCGAGGTGAACGAAGAGAACTACGGCATCTCCATCACCTCCGCCTACGGGAAGTACAAACTGGCCGGAGAACCCGGTAGCGACTATCCCAACATTCCCGCTCCTGAAGCAGCCGATGAAGTGACCGTCACTGCCGCCCGCCTGCTCGAGGGCATCAATAAGACGCTCTTCGCGACCTCCACCGATGAGCTGCGGCCCGCTATGACGGGGGTGTTCTTCCAGGTCGACTTCTCCAAACTCACCATGGTCGCCACCGATGCCCATAAGCTCGTCCGCTACACCCTCAACGACCTCACCGGGGAAGTGACCAGCAGCTTCATCATTCCGAAGAAGGCCCTCAATCTGCTCAAAGGAGCGCTGCCACATTCCGACGCGGCGGTGACGGTGAGTTTCGATAAGGCGAACGCCTTTTTCAGCTACGGCGACACGAAGATGGCCTGCCGGCTCATTGATGCCCGCTACCCGGACTACAATGCCGTCATCCCGGTCGATAATCCGAATGTCCTGCTCGTCAGCCGCTCCGACTTCCAGAATAGCCTGAAGCGGATCGTCATTTACGCTAACAAGACCACCAACCAGGTCATCCTCAACATCGCCGACGGCAGCCTGACGGTGAGTGCCCAGGACCTGGACTTCAGCAACGAGGCCACCGAGCAGCTCAGCTGCAGCTACGAGGGCGACCCGATCCAGATCGGTTTCAACGCCAAGTTCCTCGTTGAAATGCTAGGGGTGATGGAGGGGGAGGAGGTCCGCCTGGAAATGTCCACCCCCACCCGCGCCGGCATCCTCTTGCCCACCGAACAAGAGGAAGGGCAGGACATCATGATGCTGGTGATGCCGGTGATGCTGTCGAACTAGATGACGTAGAGGGGTAGGGGGGGCACCGCGGAGGGTGCGGAGGGTAGCGCGGAGGTTTTGCAAAAGGCCTACCTTGGCGCTATCAAAAACCGCCGCCAAGCCCCTCCCATCCGTACCCCCCGCGTGCCCCCGCTACCCCCCGCCCGGGAGTGGACCCTATCTAACGGGCTGCGGGTCGTGGCGGTACACGTCGATCAGGCGCCCATTCTGCTGGCGGAGCTGATCTGGTCGGCGGGGCGGCCCTACGAGGCCAAGCGGATGGTAGCCGACGCCACGAACGCCCTGCTGACCGAGGGCAGTGAGCACTACTCGGCCGCCGAATTGGAGCGCTACTTCGAGCAGTACGGCACGGCCCTGGAAACGTCGGAGGACCTGGACGTCGCGACCCTACGGCTACCGACCATCGTGCGCCACGCCCCCCGCCTGCTGCCGGTGATGGCCGAAGTAGCCGCAACCCCCACCTTCACCGAGCGGGACCTGAAGCGCTACCGCAAACGCAGCAAGCAGCAACTCCGGGAAGAACTGGACGACCCCGACACCTTTGCCTACCGCCTGCTCTCCGAAGCCGCCTTCGGGGCCGACCACCCCTACGGCTACGGCGGCGAGCGAACGGACCTCAACCAACTGACGGTAGCGGACGTACGCGACCACCACGCCCGCTGCTACGGGGCCGCGAACGCCACCCTGCGGATCGTCGGGCAATTGGACGAGGGGGTGATCCGGCTGATCGACGACACCTTCGGGCAGCTACCGGCCGGTACCCCGGTGCATCCGGCCGTCCTGCCCGACCTGCCTTCCGATCCCGGTTTTCGCTCGCACCTGCGCCCCCGCGCCCAACAGACGCTCATCCGGCGGGGCCGACCGGGCTTCCGGCTTACCGACCCCGACTACCCGGGGCTTTGCGTGCTCGAAACCATCCTGGGGGGCTACTACGGCAGTCGGCTCATGCGCAACATCCGGGAGGAAAAGGGCTACACCTACGGCATCGACTCCGACCTGGACACCTACCGCTTCGACGGGACCTTCGGCATCGCCGCCGACGTCGCCAACGAAAACCTGGAGGCCGTGCGCCAGGAGATCGCCACCGAGATGGACAAACTGCGGCAGGACCTCGTGCCCGACCGCGAACTGCGGATGGTACGCGCCTACCTCATCGGCGGCCTGGTACAGGATCTGGACGGACCCCTGTCCGTGAGCGCCCGCTACCGCTCGGCCATCATCAAAGACTACGACCCGGCCGACCACCTGCGGCGGCTGGACGAGACCATCCGGCACATTACGGCGGAAGAGATTCGGGAGCTGGCGGGGCGGTATTTGCGGCCGGAACTGGACTGGGAGGTGGTGGTGGGGGGTGGGGTAGCCTAACGGGTCAGATAGGTTGAGGGCTAGGGTGTGTAATCTGATTGGTTATTTGACCACCATTTTTAGCCTAAAAAGTGT
>CAZKPE010000341.1:0-3725 GCA_964554545.1 uncultured Lewinella sp. | reverse complement strand
CCCCCGTCGAAAAGCAGTCGCGCCCGCAACAGCCCCAGATGAGGAGTTTGCTGGGGGCGGCCTCCCGTTCGGCGTTCTCGTCGCCGCCGGCCCGGCTGCCCCCGCCGATCTCGGCCATCGTGCGGTGGTATTCCGCCTCCTTTCCCTCTAACAGGTACGACCAGGCGATCTTCTGTAGGGCTTCCTCCCGGAAGTGACGGCCCCCATAGCGCAGCAGAAAGGACTGAAAGTGGACCCGCGCCCGGGTATTCAGGCTTCGCAGCTTAGCCTGCCCGAGTAGGAAATCGAGGTAGGGGAAGTCGGCCGTCGTGCCCCCCCGCGTTTGTTTTTCCAGTAAGCGGATGGCCTCGGCGTTGCGGTCGGTTCGCATGGCCAGGGTCGCCAGTACGAAACAGTGCAGGTTATTGGTGGCCGGCTGCATCCCGAGTTGCTGCACGGCCCGGTAGGCCAGTTCCGGCCGGTCGGCCAAATGGAGTTCCATGAAGGCGTACAGCACCTGGGTTTCGAGATGGAACGGACTGCTTTTATCCTGCAGCGCCCGCTTCAGTTCCGCCCGCCCCTCGGCAATGGTGCCGCTCAGGGAGGTGAAGAGCTCCACCCCCCATTTGAACTGCGGGGGGATCGAGCCCACGGCGGCGTGCAGCAGCCCCAGGTCTTTGTAGGTCAGCAGGAAATCGGGGAAGCGTTCGGCGTTTTCCCGCAATTCCTTGTGCGCCCGATTCAGTTGGCGAAAGGCCGCCAGGTGACGCTCGAAGCGGATGTCGGTCAGACTGCGGTGCAGCCGTACCTCGGCCAGGGCGTAGCGGTAGTAAGGGGATTCCGGATCCCCCCGCTCCAGCATGGCGACACGGCGGTCGAAGCGGTCGGACAACTGCCCGTCCAGCCCCTCGTCACCGGTGAGGTAGAGCCGGAAGAAGTCGAGGTAGCTCTCCAGGTGGTAGCTGGCCAGGTTGCGGGGCTCGCTGCGCTGCATCCGCTCGATGCCGGCCTGGGCCAGGTCGAGCTCCAGGGACAGCACATCCTGGTAGATCGCCCGGGCCTCCCGGTGAAAGGTGTAGCTGTATTCGGCTTCCGGTTCCGCTTGCACCTGCGTCCCCGCCCAAAAAAGGAGCAGCAGTAGTAACGTTTCACGCATAGCGCGCAAAGATACGGTCGATGGCCGCGGCTAATTGGTGATCTTTTTCTGTGACGGTATTGCCGGCGTCGTGGGTGGTCAGCCTGATCTGCACCCGGTTGTACACATTGCTCCACTCGGGGTGGTGGTTAGCGGCCTCGGCGGCGAAGGCCACCTCGGTCATGAAGGCGAATGCCTGGCGGAAGTCGGCGAATTGAAAGCTCCGGCTGAGGGTATCGTTGTCGTGGGTCCAGTCCATACCCCCTCAACGTAGGGCGCGGACGCAGGTGCGGACCAAACGGGTGAAATCAGCGGACCAACTACGGCAGGCTCCTTTCAGGATAGTACCGGATGCATCCGCAGGGTCCATCCGGTATCTTGGCACCATGCACCGATTCTTTTTTCTACTCTGCTCGCTGGCCCTGTTTCCGGCCCTGCCCGCCCAGCGCATCGTCTTCGACAACGACCTGCCCCGCACCACCATCGCCGGCGATACGGTGGATGCCCACGATGGCCGCATCATCCAGTTCGGCGATACCTACTACTGGTACGGGACGGCCTACGGGACGACGAACGGCTTCACGACCGCCAATCACTACGTCGTCTACAGCTCACCGGATATGCGCAGCTGGACCAGGGAGGGCCGCCTGCTACCCGATCAGCCGGAAGGGGTGTACTACCGCCCCCACGTGATCCATAATGCGGCCACCGGCAAGTACGTACTCTGGTACAATTGGTACCCCCAACTCTGGGACGGGCAGTTCGGGGTGGCCACGAGCGACTCCCCCACCGGCCCCTTCACGATCGTGAACAACGACGTGGAGATGTTCCGCTCGAAGGTCGGGCTGGGTGACTTCGGCCTTTTCGTCGACGACGACGGTACGGCCTACATCAGCTACAATACCATTCAGAACCACCAGGTCAGCATCGAGAAGCTCAGTGACGACTACCTCTCCTCGACCATGGAGAACGGCGGCATCATCAGCGAGCACATGGAGGCCGGCAGCCAGTTCAAGCGGGAGGGGAAGTATTATTTGCTGACCGACTACACCTGCTGCTTCTGCAACTACGGCTCCGGGGCCCGGGTCTACATCTCCGACGATCCGCTGACGGGCTATGTGCTCACCGGCAACATCAACCGCTACCCCGGGCGGCCGGCCCCGCTGCTGACCGACGGGGTACGCCGCGGCACCTCCTACGAAACGATCAACGCTACGGATAGCCTCGCAAATTCCCTGGTCCTACAGCACACGCGTCCGCGCCAAATGAATCGCCTGGATGTCCACCTCTTCACCGGTAACCGCCCCGAAAACTGCGGCGACGTGAGCAATCCCCGCGTCCATCCCCCCATCGGTGAGCCCGATTTCACGGTGGAATACTGGGACTACGACCACTGGGAGGCCATCGAAACCACCGCCCCCCACCGGAAGAATAACGCCCTGACACAGACCGTAAGCCTGTTTTTCGAGCCCGTGAGAAGCGACCGCCTCCGCATCCGCCCCCGCTCGGGCTACCCCTTCGAAAAGATGTACGTCGCCGAAGTGGCCGCTACCGAATCCGGTGATGCAGCGGCCATGCAGGGAAGTCGGGTTTATGTTGCCGGCGCGGGCATCCCCCAATCCCCCATCATACCCGCCCAGCAGAACTACGTGATGGCCCTGGACACCGAAGATGGCGTACAGTACCTCTGGATGGGCGATATGTGGGGCTCGGCCTCCGACAACGTGAAGGGCCACGACTACCCCTACTGGAGCGCGCCGCTGCGGTTTACCGAGGAGGGGCGCATCCTGCCGCTGGAGTGGACCGGTCGGGTGGGGCTGAACTAATACACCACGTACTTCACCCCGAAGGTCAGGGAGTAAGGATAGAGTGGCAGTACCTCGTCGAGCCCGACGTCCCCCGGTCGGTAAAGGCCCAGGATGGATTTATCGTGCTGCACGAAGATGGCTCCCCGCAGGCCTACCCGTACAGTAGCCCCAACGATGCCCCGTAGGTCGAAGTCTTCGAATTCTGCCTCAACGGCCGTAAAATTCTGGTTGCGCTCGAGTTGGGATATGCGGCCAGTCGAGGAGATCCGGTACCCCGTCAGCCGGTTCAGGGCAAGCCCTAACTGTATGGTCCCACTGCGGAAAAGACCGAAGTTCTGCTTACTGCCGGTGGCTGCTTTGTTCCCCAGCCGGTAGTTGAACAGCAGGGGTACCTCGACGCTGTTGAGGCGTAAACTGACGGAGTTATAGGCACGCTCGTCCCGTTCCTTACCGCTCGGCCGGGAGCCGGACTGGGCAAAACCGATACCCAGGGAGAAAAAGAATTTCGGCCGCGCCAGGTACTGCGTCTCCACCCCGAACCGCCACCCGGGCTGGTTGTAGCCGAAGTAGTAATCGCCGTCGATCTGACTCAGGTTGAGACCGAGGTAGCCGGCCGCGGCGAACTTCTGGTTGCGGTCGGGTTGGGCCAGGAGCAACACGGGGAAGAGCAGTACCGAAAGGATATATAGAGGGGCCTTCATCATTCGAAGATAGAAACGGCGCTGCCACCCCGAACGCGGCCTGCCGACCGATCGTTACAGCGGGGTCGGCAACTGCGCCCCCATATCCGCCAGCCGCGACTG
>CAZKPE010000340.1:0-3736 GCA_964554545.1 uncultured Lewinella sp. | reverse complement strand
GCCCGCCTGGGCCCGAGCATCATGCCCGGTGGCGACCGCTCGGCCTGGGAGGAGGTCAAGCCCATCCTGGAAACCGTAGCCGCCAAGGTGAACGGCGAGCCCTGCGTGACCTACATCGGCGAGAGCAGTAGCGGCCACTACGTGAAGATGGTCCACAACGGCATCGAGTACGGATTGATGCAGCTCATCGCCGAAGCCTACGACATTCTCAAGCGGGTCGGTAAAATGGGAAATGACGAGATGTCAGCCCTCTTCGACCGCTGGAACAAGGGCCGGCTGAACAGCTACCTGATCGAGATCAGCGCCGACATCCTCGCCCACCGCGATGAGCTGACCGACGGCCACCTGCTCGACGTCATCCTGGACAAAGCCAAACAGAAGGGCACCGGTAAGTGGACCAGCCAGTCGGCCATGGACGTGGGCGTGCCCGTGCCAACCATCGACGCGGCCGTGACCATGCGGGCCATCTCCGCCTTTAAGGAGTACCGGCAGGACAACAGCAAGCTCTACAAAAAGGTACACCCCGACGAGCAACCGCTGGCTGGTGAGGGGCTGGCCGAGGCCGTCGAACAGGCGCTTTACTTCGGCTTCGTGACCTGCTACGCCCAGGGGATGCACCTGCTGGCCGAAGCGAGCGAGGAGATGAACTATAATCTCGACCTGGAAGGGATCGCCCGCATCTGGCGGGGGGGCTGCATCATCCGCGCCGAGATGCTGGAGAAGATCCGCCAGGCCTACGGAACCCGCGAGGGGCTCAAAAATATGATGGCCACCCAGGAATTTCGGGAAGACCTCTTCGACTGCCGCAGCGCGCTGGTGGAAGTACTGCACCAGGCCAACGAGCGGGGCGTGCCCTGTATGTGCCTTAGCTCCGCCCTGCAGTACTTCGAGGCCTTCCGCAGCGAGCGGCTGCCGCTGAATATGGTACAGGCCCAACGGGACTACTTCGGCTCCCATACTTACGAGCGTATCGACCAGAAGGGGAGCTTCCACACCAGCTGGGATGCTCGCGTCATCCACAAAGCCGGGGAGGAAGGTGATCGCCTGGGGCCGAAGGAAGCCGGGCAGATCGACCCTGCCGACGTAGAGAAAGCCTGAGGAACGCCACCATTTTGATGTAGGTACAATAAATTTTGTACCGACGGTCAACCTAGTTGCCGCTCGGCGGTTTTTGTATCCGTGCCGCGGGTCGCGGTACTCACCCAAATTACAAAGACATGTTACGTTACCTCTCGCTGCTCTCCTTCGCTCTCCTCCTTGCCGCCTGTGGACCCTCGGGTACCGAGGTCGAATCCGGTGAAGCACAAGCCGAAACGGAGGCCGCGGCCGAAGCCACCTACGCCGTCGATGCCCAGGCCAGCACGGTCACCTGGGAAGGCACCAAGCTGATCGGGGGCGGGCACACCGGCACCATTCCCGTCTCCACCGGCACCCTGGAAACGATGGGCGATGAGCTCGTCGGTGGCAAATTCACCCTTGACGTAGCCGGTCTGGAGAATACTGACCTTGGGGAAGAAGACGGGAAGGGTAAGCTGGAAACTCATCTAAAAGGGGGTGACTTCTTCGACGTAGAAAAGTACCCTACCGCCAGTTTCGTCATTACTAACGCCACGCCGGTCAGTGACGCCCAAGACGGCCACAATTACGATATCACCGGCAACCTGACCCTGAAGGGTACCAGCCGCAGCATCACCATCCCCGCTAACGTGACCATGTCCGACGGCCGCATCACCGCCAGCACCCCCGACTTCGTGATCGACCGCACCGAGTGGGGTATGCAGTACGGATCGGGTGGTATCGAGGGCATCGCTCAGGATAACATCATTAACGACGAGGTTGGGTTGAACATCAGCCTGGTGGCCATGCAGTAGGCGCTGCCCCTATGCAGTGGCACTACACCCTGGACGAACTGCCCGACATCGCCCGCCAGCTCCTCTTCACCTACGGGGGGAAACGCGTGTATGCCCTGGAGGGAGAGCTCGGAGCCGGTAAGACTACCCTGGTCGCCGAAATGTGCCGCCAACTGGGGGTGAGCGAACCTACCTCCAGCCCGACATTCAGCATCGCGAATAGCTACCCGACGCCGGAAGGAGATATCCTGCACCTGGATGCCTACCGACTGGATAGTGTCGAAGAGGCACTGGCCGCCGGACTGGAGGAGCAGATCGCCGATGCCCGCTACGCCGTATTCGTGGAATGGCCGGCCGTTTTAGAACCCTTGCTACCGGATGACGTTGTTTTCTTGCGCTTGTTCCACGATTCCAGCGAATCTACGGACCGACGGCGCCTGACCATCACCACCGGCCTACCGGCAAGCTAATCCATGAGCGGTAAGGATAAGGAAAAGATCGACCTCCCTAAGGAGCTTACTTCCGGCTACGGGCAGACGCAGACCGAAACTCTGGCCGTTGAAACCCGGGGGGAGGAACTTTTTATCGGCATCCCCAAAGAGATCACCCTGCAGGAAAAACGGGTCGCCCTGGTACCCAGTGGCTGCCATACCCTGAGCAGTCGCGGTCATCGCATACTGGTGGAA
Organism: uncultured Lewinella sp.; assembly: GCA_964554545.1. Taxonomy (GTDB): domain Bacteria; phylum Bacteroidota; class Bacteroidia; order Chitinophagales; family Saprospiraceae; genus Neolewinella. The sequence goes on along the minus strand of CAZKPE010000340.1, from coordinate 1,200 downwards.
ACCGGCGCCGGCGGCCCGAGCAGTTTCACCGACCACGACTACAGCGAGTGCGGGGCTGAGATCGCCTACTCCGCCCAGGAGGTTTACCGCAAGGCCCGCATCATCGTCAAGGTGGCCCCCCCGACCCTCGACGAGATCGAGATGATGCAGCCCGGCACCATCCTGATCTCCCCCCTGCAGCTGCCCATCATCAACGCCGAGTACCTCTACCGGCTCAAGGGGAAGCGGGTGATCGCTCTGGCCATGGAGTATATGCACGACGACGAGGGCAGCTTCCCCATCGTGCGTATCATGAGTGAAATGGCGGGCATATCGGCCATCCAGACCGCCGCGGAACTGCTGAGCACCAGTCATGGTGGCCCGGGTATTCTGCTGGGGGGCATTTCCGGTGTGCCGAGCGCCAAGGTGGTCATTCTCGGGGGTGGGGTAGTCGCGGAGTACGCCACCCGGGCCGCCCTGGGGATGGGGGCGGAGGTGCGCATTTTCGACGACAACATCCACAAGTTGATGCGGCTGCAGAACTCCGTGGGTCGCCAACTTTACACTTCGGCGATGAACCCGGTCTACCTGCGCAAAGAGCTACTGGACGCCGATGTCGCCATCGGAGCCATCCACGCCGAAAACGGCCGTACGCCGGTAGTCGTCAGTGAAGATATGGTGCGCGGTATGCGACCCAACAGCGTCATCATCGACGTGAGCATCGATCAGGGCGGTTGCTTCGCTACCAGCGAACTGACCCGTCTCGACCGGCCTACCTTCCGTAAGCACGACGTCATTCACTACTGCGTCCCTAACATCGCCAGCCGGGTGGGGCGCACCGCCTCCATCGCGGTCAATAATATCCTGACGCCCATCCTGCTGCGGGCGGAGGGGGCGCGGAATTTCGAGCACTTCCTGGTGCGGCACGCGGGGCTCCGGCACGGGGTGTACACCTTCCGCGGCTGCCTGACGAATCAGTACCTGGGGCAGCGCTTCGAGATGCGGCATACGGACATCGATCTGTTGATGACCAGTGGGTTGTAATTTTTTGCCCACGGAGCGCCGGTGGCGAGCACAGAGGGGATGCACGGAGGGGGCACGGAGGAGAGGGTTAGCCCGCAGAGTCACGTAGAGTGCACGCAGAGTTGAACAGAGCTACTGTTACGACCGCTCCGTGCAATTCCGTGCCCCACTCTGTGCGCTCCGCGTAGCGGAGTTCTC
>CAZKPE010000339.1:1713-3743 GCA_964554545.1 uncultured Lewinella sp. | reverse complement strand
CGGCCGTGCTGCCGCTGATGTCGCAAATTCGTTCGGACCTTAAAGTTTCCGAATCTAACCTGGTGAATGACATCGTACAGCTGGCCGGTGGCAAGCAGATCGTCTTCGACAAGTTCTTCCCGGTCTTCCAGGCGGATAAGAGCTACGTGATCGGTGGGGAGCGGTTGAACGCCGTCGTCTCCGTTGGAAGCTACTCCTCCTCCCTTCAGCCCGAGAATATTGAGCTGCGCGTCAACGGCCAGCAGCTGAATATCAAGGAGGACGGTACCGCCGACTTCAGCCTGACCGCCAGCGGCAGCCCCGGACCCAAGACCATCAAGACCTACGTGAAGGTGACCAACCCGCTAACCGGTGACGTGGTCGAGGAGGATGGGGAATTTACCTACGAGATCGGTACCCGTTCGGTGGCCGTGTCCGCCGATAAGATGAACGTCTTCTACATGGGCGTAGACAACCCGCTGACCGTTGCCGCGGCCGGCGTACCCTCCAGTTCGGTACGGGTGAATTTCGGCGACGCGATCACGGGTAGTGGTTCCGGAAACAGCTATGTAGTGAAGGGGGTACGGCCCACCGGTAACGGAACGACCAACGTGACGGTGACCGCCGACGGACAGACCCTCGGTACCTTCCCCTTCCGCGTCAAGCCCATTCCCGATCCGGTACCCACCATGGGCGGCGAGCAGGGTGGTGATATCGCCAACTCGACCTTCCGCGCCCAGCGCGGGGTGTTCGCCGAGCTGCGCAACTTCGACTTCGATGCCCGTTGTAACATCACCGGTTTCCAGATCCTTTACGTTCCCGCCCGGGAAGACGCCCTGCTGGCTACGAACCCCGGCGGATCGTTCAGCGGTCAGGCCGCTGCCCTCATCGGTCGGGCCAAGCCCGGTGACAACTACACCTTTAAGAACATCAAGGCCAAGTGCCCCGGTGATGCCGCCGCGCGGAACCTGGGTACCATGGCCTTCACCATCAAGTAGGCAATCTTACCGACCCAACACGAGCGGGCCTCCAGCAGTTACGGCTATGGAGGCCCGTTTTGCGGTTCTTACATACCACGACCCTCGGCATCCGCGTTTGATGGACGCGACCTTACATTACTTTTCCCACGATCTCCTTCATGAAGGCACTAGCTCAACTCGTCCTCCTCTTCCTGGCTACCACCGCGGTCGTCACGGCCCAGACCACGCCCACGAACCCCGAGGAATCCCCGAATACGTTCACCCTTCCCGGAGCCGGTGACGATAACCCCCTGATGCAGGATGGGGAATTCGAGCCCCCCCTGAACGATGTCGTCGAAACGAAATCGGTAAAGGAACGCCGCGTACTGGCTTACGAAAATTTACGAGAGGCCGACATCATGTGGAAGCGCCGCATCTGGCGGATGATCGACGTGCGGGAGAAGATTAACCTGCCCTTCGTCAATCCGCAGCGGCCATTGATCACCATTCTGCTCGAGGCGGCCCAGGCCGGTGATTTGCGGGTATTTGATCCGATCGGAGGAGATAATTTTTCCATGCTGATGGAAGGGAAAACCCTGACCGACCTGGCGGGGGGTATTGATACCGTAATGGTTACCGATCCGGAAACCTACGAACAGGTGCCGGTTTACGAAGAGCGCCTCTTCGATCCCACCTCCGTCCTCCGTTACCGGGTGCAGGAGATGTGGTTCTTCGATAAGGAGAGCAGCACGATGAAGGTCCGTATCCTGGGAATCGCCCCGATGATCCAGGAATCCACCGAGAACGCCGGCCGGATGATCGAGCGCCCCATGTTCTGGGTATACTACCCCGAGGCCCGCCAGCTACTGGCCAACGAAACCGCCTTCGCCTACGGAAACGACGCCGCCAACCGCAGCTGGGAGGACGTTTTCGAAACCCGCTACTTCAATAGCTACATCACCAAGGCCAGCAACGTGCTGGATCAGCGGATCGATCGTCCGGAGCGGAGTGGGCGGGAGCAGTTGCTGGAGTCGGAGAAGATCAAGCAGGAGATCTTTAACTACGAGCAGGATTTGTGGAGTTATTAGTCGG
>CAZKPE010000339.1:0-1613 GCA_964554545.1 uncultured Lewinella sp. | reverse complement strand
TTAGTCGGCTTCGCCGGGGAGTGCGCTCGCTTTGCTCGCTTGGAGTCGGCTTCGCCGGGTAGTCGGGTGGGGTAGGCGTTAGTAGCGTCGTAGCGTGGGAGTGTTGTAGGTGGGGATGGCGGTACTTGCGTGGTAGGCATGACGTATACTAATAACGGAATAGGCGTAGTAGGCAGGACTTACTACGCCTATTCTCATTTTTCACCTGCCCGCATTGCACCTGCGCGCCGCCGCCCGCCTGGCTTTTTTATCGGCATTCAACGCCCCCTCCTGCTGGTCCACTAGGCTGTCAATCTACCTCCCTGATGACGGGGCAGAATAGGGTAGAACGCCGAGCTCGGGTCGGAGACCCTCGACCTTGGGCACCCCGCACCCCGCACCCCGCACCCCGCACCCGACACCCACCCTAGCGACTACTGAACCACTAGACTACCAAATCCGGTTACACTACCAAAGCCCCCCCATTTGAATCCCGTCGAGAAACTACTGCAACGTTACGCCGAGAGCCAGCGCGTCAGCGAACTGATCGAGTGTACGAAGGATAAGCCGACGCGCGTGCAACTGCGCGGACTGGCCGGGTCGCTGGAAAGCTTCCTCGTGGCCGGTTGCTACCGGAAAGCGGGTGGGCACTACCTGGTGATCGCGACCGATAAGGAGGAGGCCGCCTACATTCAAAATAGTATCGCGGCCCTGTTGCCGACGAAGCAAGTCAGGCTGCTGCCCGATAGCTTCCGGCGGCCGCTGTACTTCGAGGTGCTGGACCCGACGAACGTGCTGCTGCGTACCGAGACGATCAACTATTTGACGCACTCGCAGTCGAAGGGGGAGATCGTGGTGACCTACCCGGAAGCGCTCTTCGAGCAGGTGGTAGCGCCGAGCGTGCTGACCAGCAGCCGAATCGAGATCAAAAAGGGGGAGGATATCGACATCGACACCATCATTGAAGTGCTGGTGGAGTACGGCTTCAAGCGGGAAGAGTTCGTATACGAGCCGGGGCAGTTCAGCATCCGGGGCGGGATCGTGGATATCTTCAGCTACGGGAACGAATACCCCTACCGGATCGAGCTCTTCGACGACGAGGTGGAAAGCATCCGCACCTTCGACCCCCTGCACCAGCTGTCGGTGGAGACGGTGAGCTACGTGAGCATCGTGCCGAACATCAACACCAAGTTCGACCGCGACCAGAAGACCAGCATCTTTAACGTGCTGCCGGAGAATACGACGATCTGGCTGAAGGATTTTCAGTTGCTACTGGATAAGTTGGGAGAAGCCTTTACCAAAGCCCAGTCCTTCGGCGATAACCTCACCCTGGTCGACGACGCCGAGCTTAAGCAGTTCTTCGACGACCGTGCCTTCATTCGGCCGGGGGAGGTGATGGAGGACGTGAGCGGGAAGCCGATCGTCTTCTTCAGCGACTACAAGCAGCCGGTCAAGATCGACTGCAGTATCGACTGCCGGGCCAAGCCCCAGCCGAGTTTCAATAAGAACTTCGAACTGCTGATCCGCAACCTGCTGGAGAATACCTCCTCGGGGCTGACCAACTACATCTTCACCGACAACCCCAAGCAGATCGAGCGCTTCTACGCGATCTTCAAGGACCTGAACGCCGACGT
>CAZKPE010000338.1:0-3760 GCA_964554545.1 uncultured Lewinella sp. | reverse complement strand
CTTCCCCCCAGACTGGAGGTCGCCGTGATCAGTACGGACTGATTCCCCGTCAGGAAGAGGTTAAAGTCCGTGATTGTTAGGGTACTATTACCTACCCCACTGGTGGAGCCCGTAAAATTGGAGGGGAAACTCCAGCTTACCGTAGCTCCCGGCGGTACGGATGCTGTATAGCGTAGGGGAAATTGGTCAATATCGCTACAGGCAAAGGTCGGGCCACTCACCGAGATACAGCCATCACCATTGAAGACGTTTCCAACGCCTACCGCGGCCCAGGCATTGGTTGTCTGTATCATTTCAAAGGAGCAGTCACCGAATAGAATGCGTGCCGCATTGATGGCACCCTCCCGGGCATCGGCATACTGAGAGGTTAACTGTAAGAAGCGCTCCATATTCACGAAAGCCACGCGGGCCGCGTTCTCAATTCCGATCCCCTGAACGACGACGCCGTTGTGAAAACCACCGTCTGCTAAAAGACTAAACCATCGGTTTTGCACTCCACTGTTGGTGTGTACCCCCTGGAAGTCATTGGTCCCATCGGGAGCGGCATTGGGTATCGTATGCCAGAAAAGACCCTGATACACATCGGGTTGGGGAAATAGTCCGCCATGAGGGTTTGCCATATTCCTAAGCGCGATCGGTACGAACGCATCCTCTCCCACCTCCCAATCGAAGGGTTCGATATTGGCGAATCGTTCGGCCATTACGCCGAATATGTCAGCAAACGATTCGTTCAGCGCCCCTGGTTCCCGGGCGTACTCCAGTATGTTCCATTCATCAAATAGTCCGTGGACCCACTCGTGTCCGGCGATGTCGAGCGTAGCTCCATCACCAGAATATAGGCTTGGGTTACGACCGAAAAACAGGGTACCATTACCGTAACCTGGACTTGCAACGGGTGCTTCCGTATTCACCTGTATATGAGCCGAATTGTCGTCCCACCCCTCTTGCCCATGGGCCGATTTGAAATAATCCATCGCGTTTGAAACCGTCCAGTGAGCGGTCGTATGCCCCGCCTCGCTAAGCGGCCAGATGAAGTTATTATCTCCGAAATACCAACGCTCGTCTGACATTTGGTGGAATTGCTTTCCAGACTCCCACGACTTAGTAGTTATGTTCCTGGCATTATCCAGCGCCCGTAGGTAATAGTAACTTCTTCCGAACCAGGCATTGTAGTACCGTACGTCTATCTGCTGACGGCCATAGCCATAATTCAGATCCGCGCTATTGGAGTGGGACCGCATCAATGATTGAATGTTCTCTATCTTGCCATTCTTTGCGTTGATATAGACTGCCAGTATATTGAAGGTGGGTTCAATAGTTGTTACCTTTACCTTCCAACACAGCGTATGACGCTGGTTACCACGCTTCCCTCTATTACCATTGACCGGGGCGAAAACTAGTTCGGGCTCGGGCGGAGATGATGGCGATTGCGCACTGTCTTGCACTGCTAATACCGTATCGACCTGCGATAAATCCCAACTGTAGGTCGTCGCCCCGATGGCCTTCATCACTCTTTTCCGGATTCCCTGCTTACTGTACAGACTTACCGGGCTCTTAGGCGCATCGAACTCGATCAGGTTACCGTGCGCAATCTTTACCTCATTGTCCTGGAGATGTTCGGTAAACTGTCCTCCCTCTACCGGAATACCATTATGGAATTGCCGGTACCGGATGAAGGAATAGCCATTGATCTCCACTTTGGATTTCCTAGCCGGGACGAATTCATCCCGCTCAGTAAGGCCTACGGCTCGCTTGTCGCCGGAGAGAATCGAACCGGGAGTCACCTTTACACCATCCTTAAGGTACAACCAACCCTTTGCATCTATTCGCTTTGTAAGGGTTTTCAGATAAGGATTATTTGCTTTGGCAAATGTCTGAACGTTCAGGGTATCCTGCCCTTTCACCGCCGTTAGACAGATGAACAAGAGGCAAATTATGGAATATAAGCGGGGGGGGGGGTAGATAGTACACGATAGGTAGAGGTGTTAGGTGAAAATTCTAATTTGGTATATAGGAAACCAAATTGTGGGCTCAAGATAGCCAAATATTCTATTGGATGAATACACGAAATGTTAAAATTTTTAGCCTTTAATGTGCATCGTTACAACAGATGTATATACTATAATTCCTTTGTCCTGACTTTTATAGACTCCGGCGTACTGGCCCCGTGGTCGGTATGACCGGCAGCCTACAGGTGAACGAAGCGGTCAAAATCGTGCTGGGGCCTACCCCTAAGCGGTATCGGCTACGAAGTGGGCAATACGCAATTACAGCAGATTCGTAGCTTACCGACCATGAATGATAGCCTACTCCGGCAGGGGTATAGCCTGGAACCCGGCATACTACCCGCATCCGCAACGGAAACGTTACGAGGACTGACCGCCACTGGCACGAATCGAGGCTTCGGGGATCGGTTTTACCTGGACCGGCAACCGAACGTATGGAGCTACCTGCGCAGCCTTCGCTCATTTACCGATCTGATTCACCGCCGTTTCCGACACCCCACTATCGTCAAGTCCATTTATTTCGACAAGCCGCCCCGCGCTAACTGGGTCGTTCCCTGGCACCAGGATCTGACGATCAATCTAAGCCGGCCTACCGACCGCCCCGGCTTCGTGAATCAGCGTACGCTAGCGGATCGCGTCACGGTGCAACCACCCATCGAACTGCTCGGTCGTATCACTACCTTCCGCATTCACCTAGATGATACCGACGAAGGCAATGGTGCCTTACGCGTCGTCGAGGGTTCCCACTTAGCTGGCATACAGCGGATGGATGATACCTATATCCCTCGCCCGGAACGCATACGAACTCTTCGTCTATCCGCCGGTGGTGTACAGTTGATGAAACCCCTATTACTACATTCCTCCCTTCGATCTACCGATAACCATTGCACCCTGCGTCCGCGCCGCATCCTTCATCTGGAGGTGATCGAAGAAGAACATTTGGATGGCCTTCCCTGGCGGGAATGCTACCGATTGAGGTCCTAATCCTTCCGCCCCAAAATCGCAAACAACTCCCGCCCCCGCCGCGGCTTAATCGAGTTATGCGCCAGCTCCAGCGTCCGCACCCCGAAGTAGGGCGATAGGTAGGTCAGGTATTCTTCCTTGGTGCCGCCGAAGGGCCGTTCCCCCGGCCGGCCGACCTCCTCGGTGGCGAAGAAGAGCCCCACTAGCTTCCCGCCGGGGCGGAGTAGCTCGTGCGCTTTCTGGAAGTAGGCCTTGCGGTTTTCCGGGCTCGGCGGGAAGGAGCAAAAGAAGGTCTGCTCTAGGATCAGATCGTAGCTCCCCTCGTGGGTGAAGAAGTTCTCGTGCAGGAGGTGGTCGGTGGGGAAATCGGGCACCCGCCGCGCCAGTTCCTCCAGTGGCTGGGCGGCGATGTCCAGCACATGCACTTGGTGAAAGCCCGACCGCCTGGCGTACTCGGCCTCGTAGGCATTGCCGGCCCCGGGAATCAGGATGCGGAGCGTGCGGTCTTCCAGCTGGTCCAGGTAGGCACGCAGGGGATCGGTGGGCGCGCCGACGTCCCAGCCGTGGCGACCGTCGGCGTAGCGCTGCTCCCAGTAGGCCTGCTGCCGTTCGCTGTCGAAGAGGGGTTTGCCGTCCGTCATAAGGTAGGCCAACGGCGGGGGTTCGGGCCGGGTTTACCTACATTCCCCTTATGTATGCCCCCCGCATCCCGCGCCCCGTCGCCCTCGCTAATCTACTCCGCCTGGCCCGCCGCCCCATTCCCGTCTTCACCGAATACCTGCAGCGCTACG
>CAZKPE010000337.1:0-3763 GCA_964554545.1 uncultured Lewinella sp. | reverse complement strand
GGCTCAGCAAAGCTACCCGCGCTCCGCCGCCCAAAAGGCCTTTGGCCATGGCCGTACCCAGTGCTCCGGTACCGCCGGTGAGCAGCGCCCGCTGGCCGTTCACATTGAAATAATCGTTCATGGAAGGGAAGGTAATGCGTTGGGTTGATAACCCCGCATCGCTTTTTCCTATTCGTGGCGGGTTACACCGGGCTGCGCGCCGGCTGCCTATCCCTATTCGCGGAGGGTTACGCCGGGCTGCGCCTCGGCTGCACCCCCCGCCAGGGGTGACCGACCCTTCCAGGGCCGATCTGTTGCCGCACCCCGCACCCGACAACCCGACACCCCGAACCCGACACCCCCATCGTTTTCCCTACCCGCGGAGGGTTACGCCGGGCTGCGCCTCGGCTGCACCCCCCGCCAGGGGTGACCGACCCTTCCAGGGCCGATCTGTTGCCGCACCCCGCACCCGACAACCCGACACCCCGAACCCGACACCCCGACACCTCGACACCCCGACACCTCACTCCCCTCCCACCAACAAATTACACCCCCGCACGTCAGAAAAATCCATGCGCCCCAGGACCTCGAAGGCTCCATTGACATAGACCCGACCCAGGTCGTCGCTGGCGATGAAGCTGACCGTATCCAGGTTGGCAAGGTCCACCAGGGTGAGGGCGGCGGTGCGTCCGTAAGCTGCCCGGGCAAAGGGGTCGGTGACATCTCGGGGAAGTACGCGCAGGGTTGGGGCGGGGTGGAACAGCCCTTCGCGGGGGGCGTAGGCCTGGGAAAGGAGCTCCGTCATGCCGTACTCGCTATGGATATGATCTACCTGAAAAGCCGAACGCAGTTGCTGGTGCAGTTCCCCGCGCGTCAGCTCCCGCCGCCTGCCCTTCATGCCCCCCGTTTCCATAACGAGGGTGTCGCCCAAAAACTGCGGATAACGCTCGGCCAGATCGAGCAGGGCGAAACTGACGCCGAGGAGTAGGGTAGGGGTGCCAGCATCCGTTAACTCGGATAGCTGCTGCGCGAGTCTGTCAAGGTCATCCAGGTAGAAGCCGGAGGCCGGGTGGCCGCTCGCTTCAATGAAGTTCTGGGCCATGAACACCAGGCTGGACCCCGTCCGCTCCAGATAGGCGGGCAGCAGGGCGAGCACGGCGCGGCCGCGGAGAGGGCCATACAGCAGCTCGAAGGTCCGGCGCGCGCCCTCCCGGTACCAGCTTTCGCTGCGTAGCGGGTGGCGGCTCGTGGTGGGCCCGGTCGTCCCGCTACTCGTAAAGTTCCGCACTGGCGTCCAGGCTCCGCTGCGTAGGTCCTGGGACTTGAACAGCCCGATGGACAGGGGGGGTACCTCGGTCCACTTTTTCACCTTGGTCGGCTTCACGCGCAACAATTCGAGGTAGCGGGCGTAGATTGGGTTGTGGGTCGCCTGGTACCGGAACACTTCCAGGGCCAGATCGGCAAAGTCGGCCGGTTTCACCAGCCGGATGCGTTCGGCGAGCTGTTCGCGCCACTCCATAATTAGCTATTCTGCCATGCAATACACCCGCTTTGCCCTTTGGTTGCTCGCCCTGCTCCTGGGGGTGAGTGGCTGCGTGAGTCCACCCGACTATCCGGATGAACCGGTAATCGCCTACGAAGGCATTAGTAAGAATACCATTTACCAATTCACGAACGGCCCTTCGGACAGCATCACCATTCAGTTCTCCTTTACGGACGGCGATGGAGACATATCCAGTCCCGATAGCACGAATATCTTCATCGTAGACAGTCGGTTCCCGGATGAGGACCCCAGTTTTGTCGCGGCCTTTCCCACCATTCCGGTTGAAGGGACGGGAAACGGAATCAGTGGGGATGTATTCTTCACGGTCATTAATTCCGGACAGGCTGTCTGCTGCGTCTTCAATGACCGCTTCTGCGCGGAGGATGTGCGCTACCCGGTAGACACCTTTTCCTACCAAATCTACATCACGGACCGGGCCGGAAACCGGAGCAACACGATCCAGACCGAGCAAATCCAAATTCTCTGCCTGGGACAGTAGCGCGTCCGCCGTGCGTACCGTAGGGCGCGGACGCGGGTGCAAGCCGAACCGCTGAACCTCTGAACCTCCCCCCCTGACTCCCTTCCACTCCTTTCTCAACCACCTCACCCATCAGCGACGGCTGAGCGCACACACCGTGGCGGCCTACGAGAGTGACTTGCGGCAGTTCTTCGACTACACCCAAGAGCAGTATGCAACCAGCGACCCCCGGGAAGTGAACCGGGAGATCGTGAAAAGCTGGCTGGCCGTGCTGGTGGAGGATGGGATGGCACCCGCATCGATCCGCCGCAAGCTCTCCGCCCTGAAGGCTTTCTTCCACTACCGCCACGCCCGGGGCCGGCAGGGGACGGACCCGACCCTGCGGATCCCGACCCCGAAAGTGGGCCTCCGGCTCCCGAAAACGATTCCCCCGAAGGATTTACAGCACTTATTCGCTTCTTTTCCCGACCCTGCCGAGGAGCAGGATCCACAATTGCTGCAGGACCACCTCATCCTTGCGCTGCTCTACCAGTGCGGGCTCCGGCGTTCCGAAGTATTGGGCCTCACCCTACGGGATATAGACCTGGGGGCGCGCCAGCTTCTCATCCGCGGGAAGGGCGGTAAAGAGCGCTTCGTTCCCTTCGGGGCGGGGCTGGCCGAGTTGCTGCGGCACTATTTCGTCGCGCCAGCCGCCGCTGGTCCTGGCCCGATCATCCGGACACCGGCGGGCAAACCCGCCTACCCGAAGTTCGTCTACAACCGCGTCCGCCACTACCTGGACCGCTTTACGGCGGAGGAGAAGAAGAGCCCCCACGTGCTGCGTCATTCCTTCGCGACTCACCTCACCGAGGGAGGCGCCGATCTCAACGCGGTTAAGGAACTACTGGGGCACGGAAGCCTGGCCGCCACCCAGCACTACACCCACACGAACCTGGCGCGATTACGGGAAGTGTACCGTCGGGCGCACCCCGCGGGCGGGTCCAAAAAATAGGGAGTAGAAACTTTGTGGGTTCGTGGCGCATTTCTTACCTTTGCAATCGCTTTGGGAAAACGTCCCTTGGCAGACGTTGAAAAGAGGTAAGAATCCCAGGATTTACGCCGGTGTAGCTCAGTTGGTAGAGCAGCTGATTTGTAATCAGCTGGTCGGCGGTTCGAGTCCGTCCATCGGCTCCACGCTACGGCGGCGCTATTGTCCTACGGATTCTGGATAGTTTTGGGGGTGCGCCACAGTTGGAGAGGTGGGCTGGACTGTAAATCCAGTGTTTCGGCTGAGTAGGTTCGAATCCTACCACCCCCACGCATTTTATTTTGATACCAACACGCGGAAGTAGCTCAGTTGGTAGAGCAGCTTATGTCAGGGGCCCCTTCCCCTGCCAACGCACCAAGCTGAGGGTCGCGGGTTCGACCCGATCGGAGGGAGAGCGGCGTAGCTAATCTCGTCTTCCGCCTTACTATGGAGATGTCCATAGTATTCTTTGAAAATTTACGCGTGAGCCATACCACGTTCTGCACGAGCGAAGCGAGCTGCCCCCTGCGGTAGCTAAATCGCCAATCAAGAATCGAGTATTGCCAATCGCTTATCATTTTGCGGAAGTAGCTCAGTTGGTAGAGCATCAGCCTTCCAAGCTGAGGGTCGCGGGTTCGAATCTCGTCTTCCGCTCCACACACGTTGCAACGGCAGCGCCGGAGATAAATCGCAATAACTAGTGCCGACGTAGCTCAGGGGTAGAGCACTTCCATGGTAAGGAAGGGGTCGTGAGTTC
>CAZKPE010000336.1:0-3769 GCA_964554545.1 uncultured Lewinella sp. | reverse complement strand
CGGGTGTCGGGTGTCGGGTGTCGGGTGTCGGGTGTCGGGTGTCGGGTGTCGGGTAGGGCGGCGGGGCGCAGGTGCGGTGGGGGATTGGCAATCCGAGTGGCTGGGGATTATAAGTTTGAGCGTACATATTTGGGAGGCTTCGGTCAGAGAAGTCCTACCTTGACACCTATGTATATTATTACCGGAGCAAATGGTTTTATCGGGAGCGTGTTGGTTGGCTATCTCAATCAGCGCGGCATTACCGACCTGATCCTCGTGGATGACTTCGTGCACTACCAGGATAAAACCCCAAACTTACAGGATAAGCAGTACCTGGTGCGGGTGGAGCGCGATACCCTCTTCCCAATTTGGGACCAGGAGCAGTGGCCGCTCGAAGGGGTCTACCACCTGGGTGCACGTACCGATACGACGGAAACCGACACCGACCTCTTCAACCGGCTGAACCGCGACTACTCCCGCGAAATCTGGGAACGCTGTGCGCTGCTCAATATCCCACTGGTGTACGCCAGCAGCGCGGCGACCTATGGCAACGGCGATCGGGGGTTCGACGATAGCGTGCACCCGACCGAGCTCGTGCCTCTGAATGAATACGGGCGGAGCAAGAACGACTTCGATAAACTGACCACCCTTGCACCTGCGTCCCCGCCCTACTGGTACGGACTGAAGTTCTTCAACGTCTACGGACCGAACGAATACCACAAGGGAAGGATGGCCAGCGTGGTCTGGCACGCCTCGCGGCAGATACGGGCGACCGGGAAAATGAAGCTCTTCCGGAGCCACCGGAACGACGTTGCGGACGGGGAGCAGTCCCGGGATTTCATCTACGTCGAGGATGTTTGCCGGGTCTGCCACTGGCTGATGACCGAGCGGCCCGCCGAAAATGGTTTGTACAATCTGGGAACCGGCCGGGCCAGAAGCTTCCGGGACCTGGTGGAAGCGACCTTCCGGGCAATGGGAAGAGAACCCCACATCGAATTCATCGATACCCCCGCCGATCTACGGGAAAACTACCAGTACTTCACCGAGGCCGACATGGGCAAGTTGCGGCGGGCGGGCTACCGGCATTCCTTTACCGAGCTGGAAGCCGGCGTGAAACGCTACGTCAGCGACTATCTACTGCCGGGGAACTACTTTTAGGCAAACCCTTTATCGATCACCTCCGAATGCAGCAGCAACACCCCCAGACCCTCGGCGAATTCATCATCGAGAACCAGGCCGACTTCGAGTATTCGAGCGGCGAACTCTCCCGCCTCCTCAACTCCCTGCGACTGGCGGCCAAGGTCGTTAATCACGAGATCAGTAAGGCCGGTCTGGTCGACATCACCGGCACCGTCGGCAACAAGAACGTACAGGGCGAAGAGCAGAAGAAGCTCGACGTATTCGCCAACGAGGCCTTCATCAATACCCTCACTAACCGGGAGATCGTCTGCGGGATCGTGAGCGAGGAGAACGACGACTTCATCCGCATCAGCGGGGCCAACGGGCGCAACCAGCAGAAGTACGTCGTCGTGATGGATCCGCTGGACGGTAGCTCCAACATCGACGTCAACGTGTCGGTGGGGACGATCTTCGGTATTTACCGGCGGATATCACCGGTCGGAACGCCAGTCACCGTAGATGATTTTTTGCAGCCCGGGAATATGCAAGTGGCGGCCGGCTACATCATTTACGGTACCTCCACCATCCTGGTGTACACGACGGGCAACGGAGTCAATGGCTTCACCCTCAACCCCGCCATCGGGACCTACTACCTCTCCCACCCGAACATTCAGGTGCCGCCGCGTGGCCATATCTACAGCGTCAATGAGGGTAACTACGTCCACTTCCCCCAGGGCGTCAAGGACTACATCAAATACTGCCAGCGGGAGGAGGAGGACCGACCCTACACCAGCCGGTACATCGGCAGTATGGTGATCGACATCCACCGCAACATGCTGCTCGGGGGGATTTACATCTACCCGAAAAGCAGCGAGCAGCATAACGGCAAACTCCGCCTGCTGTACGAATGCAACCCGATGGCCCTTCTGCTCGAACAGGCCGGCGGGCGGGCCACCGACGGTTCGCGCCGTATTCTCGACATTAAGCCCGACGAGATCCACCAGCGAGTGCCTTTTTTCGGGGGAAGCAGGGAGATGGTCCTGAAGGCCGAGAGTTTCTTGCGCCAATACCAGGATGCTTAGTCGCCGGATCTTATCAGTCGACCTGCTGCGGGGGCTGACGATCGCGGCCATGATCCTGGTCAACAACCCGGGTAGCTGGGGGGCGGTCTACGCGCCGTTGCTGCACGCTCCCTGGCACGGCTACACGCCGACGGACCTGATCTTTCCCTTCTTCCTGTTCATGGTCGGCTGTTCCATTGCGTTCGCCTACCGGGGGAAGCGAGCGACGGCGGCTACCTACCGCAAGATCGGCGTGCGCGGACTGAAGTTGATCGGCCTGGGTCTTTTCCTGGGTGCCTTCCTCATCGTGCCGCCCTTCGTGAAGATGTGGCCGGAGATCAGGCTTCCCGGTGTGCTTCAGCGTATTGGGGTAGTTTTTCTGATCGCGGCACCCGTTGCCCTGCACATGCGTACGCGCCGACTCATCCTGCTGACAGCGGTCCTTCTGCTGGGCTACTGGGTGTGGATGGGCTTCATTCCCCTCCCCGACGGTCGCGCGCCGACCTACGAGCGGGCAGCGAACAATTGGGCGATGTACGTAGACAAGCTCATCCTGGGCAGCCATACCTGGAAGGAGGACTACGATCCGGAAGGCTTGCTGAGCACGATTCCCTCGGTAGCGAGCTGTCTGATCGGGGTCATCACCGGCAGGTTCTTGCTGCGAAAAGGGAATGAGAAGGTGAGGAATCTGCTGTTGGGCGGCGGGGCGCTGGTGGCGGGTGGACACGTGTGGGATTTGGTCTTCCCAATTAACAAGACACTGTGGACGAGCTCCTTCGTACTGGTTACCGCCGGCTGGGCGCTGATCTTTCTCGGCGTGATCTATTACCTGACGGACGTGCGGGGATGGAAGATCGGGGGTGTGTTTTCGCGGGCGGGGGCGAACGCGCTGATCCTGTTTTTTCTATCCAGCTTTTTTGCAAAGATTTTCGGGAGCATTCGGGTGGGGGAAACCTCCCTGCATGGCTATCTATACGAAACCATCTTCCTACAGTCATTTTGGCCGGAGAAGTTTGCGAGTTTGCTGTATGCACTTGCGCTGGTTGCTCTGTATATGGCGCTGGGTAGCTGGCTGTACCGGCGCAATATCTTCATCAAGGTCTAGTTTGGATCGTAGCAAGCCCCCGCGTCAGCTCCCGGATGATGCCCTTCGTCTTTGGGTCGTAGATCCAGTTGGTGTCGAAGCGGCCGAGTAGTTCGGCGTTGGCTTCCCGGGCCAGGGCCAGGCTGTGGAATTCGGTGTTCTTGTTGTGCTGAAAATGGGCGACCTCGTTGAGGATATCGTCGTCGATCTTGTACATCACGAAGTCGGAGATCATCAACACGTCGGCATCCTGGTAGTCGTGCGACTTGAGCTGGCGTAGGGCTTCGTAGAGCGCTAGGGTAGCATCGGTACCCCCGTAGAATGACATTTGCAGGAAGGCGGCCAATTCGTCGACCGAGTTGGCGATGTCGTACAGGTCGATCGTTTTGATGCCGGTACTGAAGCTGATCAGGTAGGCCCGTCGGTTGCTGGCGATGGCCATCTTCAGGATGCCGAGGGTGAGTACCTTGGCGATCTCTTCGGGCCTTCCCATCATACTCTGACTTGTGTCCACGCAGACGATGAA
>CAZKPE010000335.1:0-3780 GCA_964554545.1 uncultured Lewinella sp. | reverse complement strand
ACTCCCCGGCGAAGCCGACTAAAAGGACGCAGTCCGCACTACCCCTCCACTTCGTTTTCTTCCAAAATCGTATCATCCACCAACACCCGGCTACAGTGCTCACACGCCATCAAGCGCTTCCGCTGACTGATCTCGAGCTGCTGCTGTGGCGGAATGGCATTAAAGCACCCTCCACAGGCATTGCGCTCCACGGTCACGACGGCCAGACCGTTACGGTAGTTGGCGCGGGTCTTGTCGTAGGCGCGGAGCAGCCGACCTTCGATGAGCTTGCGCTGCTTGTCGGACTGCCGGCGGAGCTTCTTCTCCTCCTTCTCGGTCTTGGCGATGATGCTCTTGAGCTCTTCCTGCTTCACTTCCAGGAGTTGCAGCTTGGTGTCGCGGCGCTCCTTGGTAGCATCCAGGGTAGCCTGCTTGGCTTCGAGTTCCTCGCCGGCAGTCTTGGCTTTCTTCTGGCTGAGTTGAATTTCGAGACGCTGCATCTCGGTCTCCTTCATCAGGGCCTCGTATTCCCGGTTGTTCTTCACATTGTTCATCTGCTCCTCGTAGCGGGTGATGAGCATGTTCGACTCGTTGACGTTGGCGTCGTGGCGGCTGATTTCGTCCTGTAGCTCGCTGACTACGGCTTCGGTCTTAGAAATGCGGGTTTCGAGTCCGGCGATCTCGTCCTCCAGGTCGCTGACCTCCATGGGGAGTTCGCCTTTGAGGATTTCGATCTCGTCGATCTGGGAGTCGATCAATTGCAGGCGGTAGAGTTCGCGCATCTTTTCTTCGACCGTCAGTTCGGTGGGGGCGGCAGTGGCCATGCAGGAGTAGCTTTTACGTTAGTAGGGAGTCCGTTATCGCACGAAGTAGCGCACCGGATTGGTGTTCCGCTTCGTCGAAAGGACCGCAAAGGTAGTGAATTCTTTAGTTAACAACTCCGCAAGTAATTGAGTTGTAAACTGTTCGCTTTCGTAATGGCCGATGTCGCAGATGACGATCTCCCCCTCCGCGTCGAAAAATTCGTGGTATTTGTAGTCGGCCGTTACGAAGACCTGGGCACCAGCCCGTTTCGCGTCCGCCAGCAGGAACCCTCCCGCGCCACCGGCCACGGCTACGGTCTCTACGGGGCGGCCAGTCAGGGGCGTATGCCGCACCACGGGGGTGTCCATCCGTTCGCACAGTTGCCGTAAAAATTCTTCTTCACTCAGGGGTTGGGGCAGTTCGCCGACCATGCCGGAACCGACCTGCTCCGTATCATCCATTGCGCGGAGCAGCCGCAGCTGAGTCAGCCCGAGTTGCTGGGCAATGCGTTCGTTCACTCCCCGCGAGCGCACGTTGTCCAGGTTGGTATGAATGGCGTAGATCGCCACCCCTAGCTGAATGGCCCGGATAACGGTCCGTTCCACGTAATTCGCCCCATTCAGCCGCTTGAGGCCGCGAAAGACGATGGGGTGGTGGGCTACGACAAGATTGCACCCGCGCGCCGCCGCCTCCTCCACGATCTCTTCCGTACAGTCCAGGCTGGTCAGGATACCGGTCACTTCCGTATTCGGGTCACCAACGATCAGGCCAGCATTGTCGTAACTCTCCTGTAGGTGGAGGGGGGCGATAGACTCGAGGTGGTGGGTGATGTCGGAGATGGATGGCATAGTTAGTTATTGGGTTGTTGGGGCTGCAGGGGCTGTTGGGGTGTCAGCTATGCAGCAACCCCACGATGCAACAACATCAAATCGCTGACAACCCATTCTGCATTCTTTCCAAAATGCGCGTTGTAGACTGTCCTTCGATGAAAGGCAAGACCGCCACCTCTCCACCCCAACTTCTGACCTCCGGGGCGCCGACGATGGTGGCCTCGGTGTAGTCGCCGCCCTTGACGAGTACGTCCGGCCGCAGGGTTTCGATCAGGTGAATGGGGGTATCTTCCTCGAAAGCGATCACACCGTCCACGAAGAAGAGACTGGCCAGGAGCTGCATACGGGCTTCGAGAGACATAATAGGCCGGCTGCTGCCTTTGAGTCTGCGGACACTGTCGTCCGAGTTTACGCCCACGATGAGGCGGTGACCGAGTCCGGCTGCCTGAGCCAGGTAGGTGAGGTGGCCGGGGTGGACGAGGTCGAAGACGCCGTTGGTAAACACGGTGCGCTGACTGACGGTACGCCAACCACAGCGGCGGCGGCTCAGTTCGGTGAGGGAGAGGAGTTTGTCGTGAACGAGTTCTAGGGGGGTCATGGCGAAAATTCGCTTAGGGATGGGGGTGGATGTTCCTAAGCTAGGGTGTTTGGAGGGGAAGCTCGCCGCGCTCGTATAGGAACCACGGATACCACGGATTTTCACGGATTCGGGCACGGATTACGCTGCGCGTCCGGATAGCATTCGGCGCTCGTTACTCGGCGTGCAACGCCTCGGCCGGGTCACCGACGGCCACTCGCTTTATACCGCACCCACACATTATAGATCAGCCGGAAGGGGGTAACCACCGCGGCCACCACCGCCCAAACCCCGAAGAAGCGGTACTCGGCATGCATGTAGCGGTCGAGGGTGGTACCAGTGTCGGGACCGAGGTGGCGGATGAGGGCATCCGGGCCGCGCTCGTCGAAATAAATTATAAAGGCGTTGAATTCCTGCACCATGTAGAAGATCAGCGGTATGAGTGCCAGTGCGATGCCGGCCTGCAGGATGAAGCGGTCGCGGAGCCAGCTAACGTCCAACAGGAAGAGGTAGCGCGTAAGCGTGATCGCCACGATGATGTAGACGGCATTGGGGTAAAAGAAGGGAAATTCGGGTATGGTAGTATAGATCGGGAGCAGGACCAGCACCGCCAGCAGGATAGCGAACAGCCACCAGCTCAGCTCGAACAGCCAGGTCGTGGTGCGCTTACTTCCCTGCAAAGTGGGTGCTGATCTTCTCGTACAGTTCGGTCCCGATGTTCGCCTGGGCTTCCGTGGTGGCCGCACCGATGTGGGGGGTAACGCTGGTGCGGGGGTGCTCGAGGAGCTCGCGGCGGGGATTGGGCTCCCCTACGAATACGTCCAGGGCAGCACCGGCGACCTTGCCGCTTTCCAGCGCATCCAGCAGCGCGTCTTCGTTGATCACGCCGCCCCGGCTGCTATTGGCAATGATGACCCCATCCTTCATCTTCGCGAGTTCGTCGGCCCCGATCAGGTCACCCCCGGGTACGTGGATGGTGATGTAGTCGGCCGCGGAAATGGCTTCGTCGAGGGAGACCGTCTTGAGGGTGAAGTCCACCGACTGTCCGTCGAAGAACTCCAGCGTCAGCGTTTCCTGATCTTTATTGACGTCGACCGGCAGGATGCGCATCCCAAGCCCCAGTCCGATGCGGGCGGCGGCCATCCCGATACGGCCGAAGCCGATGACGGCCAATGTCTTTCCGCGTAGCTGCTGCCCTTTCGCGTAGGCCTTCTTAAGTTTACCGAATTCGCTATCGCCGGCCGGCAGTTCCCGGTTCGCCCGGTGCAGGAAGCGGCTCAGCGCGAAGAAGTGACCGAAGATCAGCTCCGCAACAGCCTCGCTGGAAGCCGCGGGCGTATTGTAGGTCGGTATCCCCTTTTTTTTAGCGTATTCGTGGTCAATATTATCGATCCCCACCCCACCGCGGCAGATCACCTTCAGATTGGGGCTGGCGTCGATGAGGTCCTTACGCACTTTCGTGGCGCTGCGCACGATGATGACGTCGAATTTATTCAGCTCGGTCATCAGGTCTTCCTGGGCGATCTTGTCGGTGACGACTTCGTAGCCGGCTTCCTCCAGCAGTTTTTTACCATTGGGAGCGATGCCATC
>CAZKPE010000334.1:1334-3803 GCA_964554545.1 uncultured Lewinella sp. | reverse complement strand
TAAAAGATATAGCAAGCTATGGCTGACGTAAAACCTGATGAAATCTCCGCAATCCTGAAGCAGCAACTTTCGGGCTTCGATACGGCTACCGAACTGGAAGAGTACGGAACGGTACTGCAGGTCGGTGACGGAATCGCCCGCGTGTACGGATTGAACAACGCCCAGGCCGGGGAACTGGTCACCTTCGAGAACGGTACCGAAGCCATCGTCCTGAACCTGGAAGAGGACAACGTCGGTGTCGTACTGATGGGTACCTCGACCGGTATTTATGAAGGCAGCCGCGTATCCCGCACCGGTCGGATCGCTTCGATCAATGTCGGTGAAGGAATGGTCGGCCGTGTCGTCAACCCCCTTGGGCAGCCGATCGACGGGAAGGGGGAGATCACCGGCACGACTTACGAGATGCCGCTGGAACGCAAAGCCCCCGGCGTCATCTACCGCCAGCCGGTGAACGAGCCGCTGCAGACCGGAGTGAAGGCCATCGATGCCATGATCCCCATTGGCCGCGGCCAGCGGGAGTTGATAATCGGTGACCGCCAGACCGGTAAGTCGGCCATCGCCATCGATACCATCCTGAACCAGCGGGAGTTCTATGATCGTGGCGAGCCCGTTTACTGCATCTACGTAGCTTGCGGTCAGAAAAACTCTACCGTGGCCCAGGTCGCCAAGACGCTGGAGGAGAACGGCGCCATGGACTACTCCATTATCGTAGCCGCCTCCGCTGCCGAGCCTGCCCCCCTGCAGTTCTACGCACCCTTTGCCGGGGCCGCCATCGGTGAGTACTTCCGCGATACCGGCCGCCCCGCCCTGATCATTTACGATGACCTCTCCAAGCAGGCCGTAGCCTACCGGGAAGTTTCGCTGCTTCTGCGCCGTCCCCCCGGACGCGAAGCGTATCCCGGTGACGTATTCTACCTGCATAGCCGCCTGCTGGAACGTGCCGCCAAAATCATCAACGACGACACCATTGCCCAGGGCATGAACGACCTGCCCGACAGCCTGAAGGATGCCGGCATCGTGAAGGGTGGCGGATCGCTGACGGCCCTGCCGATCATCGAGACTCAGGCCGGTGACGTTTCGGCCTACATCCCGACCAACGTGATCTCGATCACCGACGGTCAGATCTTCCTCGAATCCAGTCTGTTCAATAACGGCATTCGTCCGGCCATCAATGTCGGCGTTTCCGTATCGCGGGTGGGTGGTTCGGCTCAGATCAAGCCCATGAAGAAGGTTTCCGGTACCCTGAAGCTGGACCAGGCCTCTTACCGGGAACTCGAGGCCTTCGCCAAGTTCGGTTCCGATCTCGATGCCTCCACCATGAACATCCTGGAAAAGGGTAAGCGCAACGTGGAGATCCTTAAGCAGCCACAGTACAGCCCCGTACCGGTAGAGAAGCAGACCGCCATCATCTACCTCGGTACGAAGAACCTGATGCGGGACGTCCCCGTCGAACGGATCAAGGAGTTCGAGAAGCTCTTCCTGGGCGAACTCGGTCGTAAGTACCCCGAAGTGCTGGAGAACTTCCGCGCTAAGAAGTACCAGCCCGAAGACCTGGAGAAGCTGGAAATCCTGGCGAAGGAACTCACCCCACAGTTTAAGTAGTCAATAATTGAATGGTTGAATAGTCGTACTATTCGACCATTCGGTTATTCAACAATTTCCCATGGCAAACCTCAAGGAAGTACGCGAACGCATCCGCTCGGTCAAGAACACCCAGCAGATCACCAGCGCTATGAAAATGGTGTCGGCGGCGAAGCTGCGACGGGCCCAGCAAGCCATTACGGAGCTGCGTCCCTACGCGGATAAGCTGGACGAGATGCTGCGCAACATCCTGACCAACCTGGAGGGCGATGCCAGCACGGTCTTCAATAAGGTACGCCCGGTCACCGGTGCCTGCGTAGTAGTGGTGACATCGAATCGGGGGCTTGCCGGTGCTTTCAACACTAACGTCATCAAGGCGGCGGAGCGCAGTATCCGCGAGCTGGGTACGCTGTCCGGCCCCCTGGACATCATCTGCATCGGTAAGAAAGGAGCCGAGTATTTCCGCAAGCACTATGGCAAACGGGACAACGTCAAGGTGGTTACGGACTTCCAATCCCTCTTCGACGATCTGAGCTTCGATACCACGAAGGAAGTACCCGACCTGATCATGGCCCGCTTCCGTAGCGGCCGGTACGACCGGGTCTACCTCGCCTACGCCCGCTTCAAAAATGCCGCCGTGCAGTACGCCACCAGCGAGCAATTTCTGCCGGTTGAGGATGTTGTCGTAGAGGGGGAGGTTAAGGAGAGCACCCTCAAGGCGGACTATATCTTCGAACCCGGCAAAGAAGAGCTACTGGCTTACCTGGTTCCCACCATCCTGCAAACAAAATTCCAGGCGGCGCTGCTGGATACCCATGCCTCCGAGCACGGAGCCCGCATGACCGCGATGGACAAGGCTACGGAAAACGCTCAGGAATTGCTGCGAGA
>CAZKPE010000334.1:0-1234 GCA_964554545.1 uncultured Lewinella sp. | reverse complement strand
CCATATATCCCAGCGCGCAGCTCGCTTGGTAGATGAGTGCCTTCTTCGTTTGCCCGGCCCCGATCAGTCCATTAAAGAAGATACTGCCGAAACTGAAGGTCGCCAGGATACCCAGCAGCACCCAAAAGACCGGGTATGCGGCATCAATGAGGTAGGCCCGCTCGTCGCCCAGGATTGGATACAGGACGTAGCGGGGAAAGATGACCAGCGGCAACCCCATGATCAGGGTAATTCCCAGGCACATGAAGGCGGTCTTCCAAAGCACCACCTTTACGTTGTGTCGTTCTCGTTTTCCGACGAAGTAGCTCACCAGCGTGTTGATGCCCGTGCAAAACCCCCAGGCGGGTATACTGAGGATGAGGTAGGCAATGCGTACGATATTCGTCACCGCCAGGGCCCGTTCCCCGAAGTTCTCCACCAGACCGAAGAAGAAAAAGGCACTACCCAGCCCGATGACGGACATCGCCACGATGGGAACGGAGTACCCGATGATCTCGCGAATCAGCTTCGCATCCCAACCCGGAAGCCGGTCAAGCTGGTATTTCCGGTTGGCCTGGTCTAAGACCATATAGATCAGGAAGATGATGAGCGCAACGTATTCAGCGATGGTACTGGCCAGCCCCGCCCCGGCGATGCCCATTTCCGGAAAGCCGTACATCCCGAAAATCAGCGCCCGGTCGAGGAATATATTGGTTACCGCCAGAATGACGGTGTCCACTACGATGAAGACCGGCCGCGCAATACCCGTGTAGAGCGCGATACAGGCCACGCCGAGGTAACTGGCAAAAACTCCCCACTTCCGCGTTTCCAGGTATTCCAGGGATTTATAGAAGATGACGTCGGAATCCACCAGAGAGGCAAAAAGCCAGTACGCCCCGTAGGTCATGAACAGAAAAACGCCGATGGCCAGCGCGAGCTCGAAATACACGGTGCTGTAGAACGACCTGCCCACCGCCGCCGGCCGATCTTTTCCGGCCCAGCGGGCGATCATGATCTGCCCTCCGCGACTAAACCCGAACCCGATGGCCGCTACGATGATGTAAAAGGCGGCAACGAAGCCGATGGCGGCAAAGTCATCCTCACTGCGGTAGTACAGAAAGACCGAATCGGTCATGGCGACCACATTCTGGGCGGCGCTGCCAATGATGATCGGGATGCTGACCTTCCAGATGCTTCGGTATGAGGTGCCCAGTTCCAAGGGGGGTAAATCTACGACGGCACCCCGAATCGCCGC
>CAZKPE010000333.1:0-3861 GCA_964554545.1 uncultured Lewinella sp. | reverse complement strand
ACGACGGTTTCCCAGGGTTTGGCCGCCCGCATCGCGTGCCGCAGGGCGGTCATCCAGGCGATGTGGCGGTAGGTGAGCGTCCTGACTTCGTGCCGCAGTTCTTCCTCGGATAGCTGCACCCGAGCGTGTTCATTGGTCACCATGTCCTGTACGAACATCCCGAACGTGCGGGAAGTATTTACGATGCCGCCCCAGATCATCCGGGCCTCCCAGATCCGACCGTAGGCCGAGTTGTTCTGAAAACCGATCACGAAAGCCACCGCGGTACCGATCAGGGCCAGGGGGGTGAAGGGGATGGCCAGCCAGTACAGCTCGAAGGTGTAGTAGATCGCCACCACCGCCACGACGATAGCCAGGAAGATGTAGATTTCGAAGCGGGTCCATTTGATCAGGTCCGCTACTTTGAATACCCGTCGGGTGTACATGCCGAATCGTTTACACTCCCCCTGGGAAGCCTGGCCAATATCCAGCTTTTCGCTCTGAATACCATTACGAAAAACCGGGGCGGCAACCGGTTCGCGGTCACCACCCCGGGTACGAAATTAGACTACTGTTGTTACTTCGTGGTGTACCCCCCGTTCGCCAGGATGGTCTGCCCCGTGATCCACCAGCCGTCGGTGGCCAGGAAGGTGATGATGGGCACGATGTCCTCGATCTTGGTGAGGTGGCCCCCCATGGCCTGCGACTTGTGGAATGCCACGGCGGGTGCCGACTCCTGCCCGTAGAAGAAGGGCGTATCCATAGGCCCCGGGCCGACGGCGGTTACCGAAATGCCCCGATCGGCGAATTCCTTGGCGGCCGCCCGCGTGAAGTGCTCCACGGGGGCCTTTGCACCGGCGTAGGTGGAGTACTGCCCGGTAATGGCCCCCAGCAAGGAGGTAACGATGGTGATGATCTTACCGTTATCCTCCAATCGCTTGCCGGCCTCCTGGATGAAGAAGTAGGCCGACTTTGAGTTCACGCCGAACATGGTATCGTACTCCTCCTCGGTGGTGTCGGTGAAGGGCTTTTTCAGCACCATGCCGACGGTGTTCACGGCAATGTCCACGTGGCCGAAGTAGTCCACGGCGGTATCGAACAGTTCGGTGATCTTACGGGGGTGGGTGAGGTCGCCCTGGAATAAAATAGCCTCCGAGCCGAGTTCCTTGACGGCGCTTACGGTGGCCTCCGCCTCCGGGCGGGTGGAATCGCTGTGGTAATGCACGACGACTTTGGCCCCCTGCCGCGCCACGTCCGTGCTGATCAGCCCGCCCAGGTTCTTCGCGCCGCCGGCTACGACGACGACTTTGTCCTTTAATTCAATCTTTGCCATGGTGTCATTAGTTGTAGTGGTAATGGAATACCCCAAAGGTGAGCCCACCGTGGCGCTGCTATCTTACATCAGACTTAGATAGCGTTACAAATATGGCAGATCGCCACGCTCAGCGGCCGCGCCGGCGAAAGGCGGAGGGGGTCAGCCCGGCGTGTTTCCGGTAGTAGTTGCTGAAGTGCGACGTCTCCCGGAATCCCAGTTTGCGCGCCACCTCCTTTATGGGGGCGGTGGAGTGGCGCAGCAGGGCATTCGCCTGGGCGATGGTTTTTTCCGCGATCCAGTGGGTGACCGGCTGCCCCGTTTTGCTGCTGATGACCTGGCTGAAGTAGTTGGGGTGCAGGTGCTGGGCGGCGGCGTAATCCTGTACCTGAAATTGGTTTTCCACCTTTCCTTCCGCCAGATCGGTATAGTGCCGTTCCAATTCCTCCCGAAACTGCCGGACGATCTGCGAACTGCGGTCGCCTTCCTCCAGGGGTCGGTAGTCCCCCCAGAAGGCTTCCTTGATCTTGAGCAGTAGCACTACGAAGAGGTTGCCGATGATGCGGTATTTGTACGCCGACCCGTTCTGGTATTCCCGCAGTAACTGGAGGTAAAGCGTCTCCACTTCCTCAAACTCCCGGGGCGAAAGGGACTGCGGCGCCACCGTCTCGGCCAGTAAAAAGGGAAAGTCGCGGAACACGTCGGCGTGTACGTTCTCCTTCAGGAATTGCTCGCTTAGCGTGACCAGGTAGGCATCGCGCAGTTCGTAAAACTCAAACGCCTTGAGGTGGCCCGGATTGGTGAAGTAGATCGTTCGCGGGCCGTATTCGAAGGTGAGTTCGTCGGTGGTGTAATTGCCCCGCCCGTCCTTGATGAATACGAAAGAGTAGTAGTTCGTGCGAAAGACCGGTGACTTGTACGGTATCGTCCCGTGAATATCCAGTAAAGAGTGGATCGTAAAGGTGGCGTCCTGCTCGATCGGCATACCGAGTTGGCGGTATAGATCGGAAACGCGTTCGTAGTATAGTATGTCCCGCACGAAGGTCCCTCAGGTATTTGGGCCTAATGTAATCCTATCCGGATTAAGCCGGCACCCGCGCCCCGCCGCCCTCCCGCCCCAGCTCATGCAAACAACGCAAGTGCGACCGTACCGCCTCGCCCACGGTCGGCAAACTGCGGTAGGGCATCCGGAACTCCGCCGCGGTATCCCGGAGTATCCTGGTCAGGGGCCGCAGGTGGACCTGACTGATGCCGGGGAAAAAGTGGTGGATGACGTGCAGGTTCAGCCCGCCCGAAATCCAACTCACCAGGGCACTATCCGGACAAAAGTCGGCCGTCGTTTTCAGAATGTGTAGGTCGTAGGCGTCGGGTAGCCTGCCCGCCGCGTCGGGTTCGGGCCAGATCGTCCGGTCGCTGAGGTGGGTCACCTGGAAGATGGCGCCCAGGGCTAGTCCGCTCACAAAGTGGCCGAGCAGAAAGCCGGTCCAGATCTGCCAGTCGGGTGCCGAAAGCAAGCTCAGCGGCAGCAGCAGGGTATAGGCGATGACCAGCGCGCGGGTGGCCAGGAAGTACCACAGCTCCTTCGGGGGATGGCGGATGATGCGAATGAAGCCGATGCGGTCCCGCCGAAAGGAAAAGAGATCGAGAAAAAAGAGCTTGAAGAGGGTAGCCAGCGCGTAAATACCGAAAATGTAGTAGGCCTGGTAGCGATGGATCGGCAGCCAGGCCGCCCGGGGGTGAAAACGGAATAATCGAAAGGAATCGATCGCCGAATCGTACAGCGGTACGTTGGGCGCCCGATGGTGCGACTTGACGTGGTTGAACTCCCACAGGTAGGTATTGATCCCCACGAAATCGAATACGCGGTTCAGTTCCCGGTTCACCCAGACCTTCGGAGAGTACGCCCGGTGGCTCGCGTCGTGGGCGATGCCGACCGTCATGATGAACATACTGACGTGCCAGAGCAATTGGGTGGCGATCAGGGCCGCCCCCTGCAGGCGATCGCTGTAAATCAGCACGGCACAGGCCGCCCATACCCCCACCAGGAATACGGTCTTCCCGATCATCCGCCGGTCCGCGTATCGGTCGGCCCCCCGTTCGGAAAAGTAGGCATCTACCCTGCGGCGGAGAACCTTCAGGAAGGGGGTGTCCGGTTTCGGGTACCGGATAGCGTGACACGCTTCGTGATACTCGGCGTGGCGGGGGTGGGTACACATGCGGTAAGGTTTACCGATTTATTCGGCTAGCTGTGTGAATGTTACAACATTTAAGCGGAGGGCGGCGGAGCGCAGGTGCGAAGGGGGGCCAACCTTTTACGACCTACCCGCTTTAAGCACCCATGACCGATTGGAACTCCCCCGACGGAAATTATAAGCATGTAAGCCTGCAGAGCTTCATTACCCAGTACATGCAGGGGGAAGCCGAACCCTACGGAAGCCCAACCCGGCCCCTGCAGGTTTTCCCCTTGCATATGGCGACCACCCTGATGCGGCCACCGACACCGCTGTTTCGGACGCGCTACAATTTCCTACTCCTGTTTGCCGCCGGGGGAGGACGCCAACAGGTCGATA
>CAZKPE010000332.1:2179-3872 GCA_964554545.1 uncultured Lewinella sp. | reverse complement strand
AGCTACCCGAACAGCCTGCGGGCCTTCCTGAAGGAGAAAAATATCCGGGCCGACATTCACGAGATCAGCGGCTCGGTCGAGATCGCCCCGAATATCGGGCTGGCCGACGCCATCTGCGACCTCGTCAGCACGGGGAGTACGCTCTTCAAAAATGGATTGGAGGAGCAGGAGGTGATCCTGAAATCGGAAGCCGTCATCGCCGCGAGCCCCAAAATGGATGCGGGACGACGAGACATACTGGATAAACTCGTCTTCCGCATTAAGTCCGTACTCGCCGCCCGCAATCAGAAGTACGTGCTGATGAACGTGCCGAACGGTAGCATCGATGAGGTGATCAAACTCCTTCCCGGCATGCGCTCCCCCACCGTACTGCCGCTGGCCGAGGAAGGGTGGTCGAGCGTGCATACCGTCATTACGGAAGACAAGTTTTGGGACATTATCGACCGGCTACGGAGTGCAGGGGCCGAAGGTATCCTCGTCGTCCCCATCGCCAAAATGATCGTCTGATGAAAACCTACGTCGAGCCCAATCCCGGCGAATGGGAGGCCCTCACCCGCCGCCCCGCCCAAGACCTGAGCAAGTTGGAAACGACCGTCCGCGCCGTGATGGACCGCGTTCGTGATGAGGGGGATGCCGCTTTGCGTGACTTCACCGCCCGCTTTGACGGGGTGGAGCTAGACGACTTTGCCGTGTCGGAGGAGGAGGTGCGGGGTGCGGGGACGCAGGTACCGGCGGAGTTGAAAACGGCCATACAAGTCGCTAAGCAAAACATCGAAACCTTCCACCGCAGTCAGCAAATCGAGCCGGAGGAGATCGAGACCATGCCGGGGGTACGCTGCTGGCGGGAGAGCCGCGCCATCGACCGGGTGGGGCTCTACATTCCGGGGGGTACGGCACCGCTATTCAGCACGGTGCTGATGCTGGCCGTTCCCGCCCGGATTGCCGGTTGCCGGGAGATCGTGCTCTGCTCGCCGCCGAATAAGGAGGGAAACATTCACCCGGCAATCCTCTATACGGCGGGACTGTGCGGGGTAACCAAGATCTTCCGTATCGGCGGATCCCAGGCTATCGCGGCCATGACCTACGGGACGGAAACGGTGCCGAAGGTGTACAAGCTCTTCGGCCCGGGCAATGCATACGTGACGGTCGCCAAACAGTTGGCACTACTACAGGGACTGGCCATAGATATGCCGGCCGGCCCCTCGGAAGTGCTCGTGTGCGCGGACGCAGGTGCAACGTCTGCCCACGTGGCCGCCGACCTTTTGAGCCAGGCCGAGCACGGTCACGATAGCCAGGTCGTTCTGGTCACTAACAGCGAAGAGAAGGCCACGAATATCTGGTTGCAGGTGGGGGCCCAACTCCAGCAACTGCCCCGGAAAGAACTGGCGGCCCAGAGCCTGGAAAACAGCATGGCCCTGGTCTTCGACGACTGGGAAAATGCGGCCGCCTACGTAAATCGCTACGCCCCCGAGCACCTGATCCTCAGCATGGCCGACGCCCGTTCGTTCGCCGCGAAAATCCGGAATGCCGGCTCGATTTTCCTGGGCTACCACTCCCCGGAGAGCGTTGGCGACTACGCCAGCGGAACCAACCACACCCTACCCACTTACGGCTACGCGATGCAGTACAGCGGCGTGAGCCTGGACAGCTTCGTCAAGAAAATCACCTTCCAGGAGCTTTCGGCGGAGGGGCT
>CAZKPE010000332.1:0-2079 GCA_964554545.1 uncultured Lewinella sp. | reverse complement strand
CTCACCCTCACCCCCTACTCCAGCGCTCGCTCCGAGTTCAAGGGGAAGGCCGAGGTACTGCTGGACGCCAACGAGAGCCCCTACGACAACGGCCACAACCGCTACCCGGAGCCGCTCTCGACGGATATTCGCCATGCGCTTGCCGAGATCAAGGGGATCGACCCCGATAAAATCTTCCTCGGCAACGGCTCGGACGAGATCGTCGACCAGGTAACCCGGGTGTTCTGTACGCCGGGAGAGGATGCCGTACACGCCCTGCCCCCCACCTTCGGGATGTACAAAGTGGCGGCGGGCATCAATAACGTCGCGTTTCGGGCGATCGATCTAGAGCCTGATTTTAGCATTCCCGTAGCCGAGCTGAAGGCCAGCTGGGATGAGCGCAGCAAGATCCTCTGGCTCTGCAGCCCCAATAACCCCAGCGGTAACCTGATGGACCCGGCGGTCGTCGAGGACCTCATCCGCGGCTTCCCCGGGATTGTGGTGCTGGACGAGGCCTACATCGATTTCATCCCTGAAGCGAGCTTCCTGCCGCGGCTGGATGAGTTTCCCAACCTCATCATCACCCAGACGCTTTCGAAGGGCTGGGGGATGGCCGGTATTCGGCTGGGGGCGGCCTATGCTTCGGAGTTTATCGTGACGATGCTGCGGGCGATCAAGATGCCCTACAATATCAATGTGCTGACGCAATCGGTAGCCCTCGAAGCCCTGCGGCAGCCAGAGGTGATGCGGCAGCGGGTAGAAGAGCTTAAATCGGAACGGCAACGGCTGGAACGGGAGCTGGCAAATTTGAAGGTGGTCGATTACATCTTCCCCTCGGTGACCAACTTCCTGCTGGTACGCTTTACCGACTCCGATAGCGTCTACCGCTACCTGCTCGGGAAGGGCATCGTGGTACGCAACCAGAGCTACCAGCCGAATGCGGCGAATTGTTTGCGGATCACGGCGGGGCTGCGGGGGGAGAATGATGCGTTGCTGGGGGCGCTGCGGGAGTGTTCACCACGGATTTACACGGATTAGGGCACGGATTTTCACGGATTGCGAATACCTCTGCGCATCCCTCCGCGTCCTCCGCGGTGAACTATTTTACCTCCCGAAAGAAGCCTACATGCCCCAAAAACTCCTCTTCCTCGACCGCGACGGCACCCTCATCCTCGAGCCCGAGAACTACCAGGTCGACCATGCCGATAAGCTCGATTTCTACCCCGGGGTCTTCCGTTGGCTGGGTCGCATCGTTCGGGAACTGGACTACCAGTTGGTCATGATCACCAACCAGGATGGCTTGGGTACGGAGGAATTTCCGGAAGAGACCTTCTGGCCGGTCCATAAACTGATGGTGCGCGCACTGGCCGCCGAGGGTATCACCTTCCGGGAGGAACTGATCGACCGCACCTACGCCCGGGACAATGCCCCCACCCGCAAGCCGAATACCGGGCTGGTCGACAAATACCGGACGGAGGATTACGATCTGGTAAACAGCTACGTAGTCGGCGATCGGCTGACCGATATGCAACTGGCCAAGAACCTGGGGGCAAAGGGCTTCTGGCTCGCCAACGATCCGGAACTGGGCAATGACGAACTGAGTAGAGGGGAACTAGCCAATCTGGACGACACCATCGCCCTACGCACCACCGACTGGGAGGACATCTACCGTCACCTGCGCTTGGAAAATCGGACGGCCACTGTTCATCGTACCACGAAGGAGACGGACATTCGCATCGAGCTCGACCTGGACGGGACCGGCCGCACCAACATCGACACCGGCCTCGGTTTCTTCGACCACATGCTGGATCAGCTCGGCCGCCACTCCGGTTGCGACCTCAACGTAAAGGTGAAGGGGGACCTGGACATCGACGAGCACCACACCATCGAGGATACGGCCATCGCACTGGGGGAAGCCTTCCGGCAAGCCCTGGGCGACAAACTTGGGATTGAACGCTACGGCTTCTACCTGCCCATGGATGACGCGCTGGCCCGGGTGGGCATCGACTTCGGGGGGCGGCCCTGGCTGGTCTGGGACTGCAGCTACCGTCGGGAGATGATCGGGGATATGCCGACGGAGATGTTCCACCATTTCTTCAA
>CAZKPE010000331.1:0-3881 GCA_964554545.1 uncultured Lewinella sp. | reverse complement strand
CCCTGCTGACCGCGCGCAACGTACCCGTAGCCGGTGAGTACGAGATCAAGAACGTAAAGGCCATGAAGATCATGGACACCTTCGGGGCGGGGGGCTCCTTCACCGAGTTCTACGCGATGGATTTCACCGACGACGTCGTCCTGATGGGGCACGACGGACCGGGGCACCTGGCCATCGCCGAGGGGAAAGCGAAGGTCCGCCCCCTGGAGGTATACCACGGGAAGGTCGGTCGCGGACTGAGCATCGAGATGAGCGTGAAGCACGGTCCGGTGACCCTGCTTTCGGTGATCGAGCATCCCGAGCGTGGGCTGGCCCTGCTGGTCGCCGAAGCCGAGAGCGTTCCCGGCCCCATTCTGGAGATCGGCAATACGAACAGCCGCTACCGTTTTACCTACGGGGCGCGCACTTTCGTCAATGAATGGAACCGTCACGGGCCGGCCCACCACTGCGCCGTAGGGATCGGCCATATCGCCGACCGGATCGATAAACTGGGTGCCCTGCTGGAACTGCCCGTCATTCGCGTCGTATGAGTGCGCTGCTCGGAATTTTTCTCCACGCCGTCGGCGGCTTCGCGGCGGGCAGTTTCTACATTCCACTGAAGAAGGTGAGCGATTGGAGCTGGGAAAGCGGCTGGCTGGTGAACGGGGTGGCCGCCTGGATCCTGCTGCCGCTGATCGTGGCGCTGCTGACCGTACCCGGCACGAGCGAGGTATTGAACTCGGCCCTGACCGGTGAGCGGTCGGCGGTAGGGTATACCTTTCTATTCGGTCTGCTTTGGGGTATTGGCGGACTCAC
This sequence comes from uncultured Lewinella sp., assembly GCA_964554545.1. Taxonomy (GTDB): domain Bacteria; phylum Bacteroidota; class Bacteroidia; order Chitinophagales; family Saprospiraceae; genus Neolewinella. The sequence goes on along the minus strand of CAZKPE010000331.1, from coordinate 3,086 downwards.
CTTCGGACTCAGCATTCGCTACCTGGGGGTGGCACTCGGCACGACCGTGGCACTGGGGTGTTGCGCGGCCTTCGGGACGCTGGTGCCGCCGTTGGTGGAGGGTCGGCTGCTCGGCCTGTTTACCGCTCCGGGTGGGGCGACGGTCGGGATCGGACTACTGCTTTGCTTCGTCGGGATCGCCCTGGGGGGCGTAGCGGGGCGGCGGCGGGAACTCGAGACATCCGACACAGCGGACGGGGAACGGAACTATTTGCTCGGACTTACCGTGGCGGTCATATCCGGTGTACTTAGTGCCTGTTTCGCCTTCGGGCTAGCGACGGGAGGACCGATTGCCGGCTTGTCGATCGAGCGGGGGACGGCTCCCCTGTTTCAGAGTAGTGCAGTGCTGGTTATTCTACTGTGGGGCGGTTTTTTGACGAACGCGGTTTGGTGCCTGTGGATGAACTGGCGCAACGGTAGTTTTGGCGATTACACCGACGGTTCCGCTCCGCTACGACCGAACTACCTCTGGGCGGCCCTGGCCGGTAGCATCTGGTACTTTCAGTTCATGTTCTACGGCATGGGCTCGTCTTATCTGGGCTCGGCCTTCGACTTTGCGAGTTGGTCCATTCACATGGCCTTCATCATTCTGTTCAGTAACCTATGGGGACTGTACTTTCGGGAGTGGCGGGGGGCCGGTAAGGGAACGAAGCTGGTGCTGTACGGAGCTTTGCTGTTGCTGATCGTGTCGGTGGTTTTGATCGGTGTAGGAAGTTCCCAATAAGTTTGCACCTGCGCGCCGCCGCCCGGCATCAGGTAAACCGTGCCGTCCAATTGTTTATCGCGGTAATCGAGGACCACTAGTGGCGGAAAAAACGAACGGCTTCCCCCTCCATGAGTAGGGTGTAATGGCCCGCCGCCCGGAGGGATAGATCGATGCGGTCTCCCTCCCGGTAATCGCCCTCTTGCAACGGACGGCCCTGCCCGTCGAGAATCCGGTAAGGTCCCGAACGGGAAAGTTGGATGGCCGAGGTTGCCGGATTGGGGAAAACCGTAAGCGGATCGGCGATGTCTACCTCCACGCTGACGACCGTGGAATAATCGTGGGTACCATCATGGTCTACCTGCCGCAGTCGGTAAAGTAGCTGGCCGGATGGTGCCGACCGGTCCGTAAACACATACTTATCGTGGACGTGGGCGGGAACGAAACCTACCTCCTCGAAGCCGGTGCTTCCCCCGATGGCCCGCTCGACGTAGAAGCCGGCGTTGTCCCGCTGATCGGCTACCTCCCAGTCGATCCGCACGCCCGTGTGCACCTCCGTAGCGGCGACTGATATCCATTGCACCGGTAATGCGCTCCCCTGAAAGACCATAGCGCTGATCTCGCTGCTGCTCAGGGCACGCTCGTACAGGTATAGCTCATCCAATCTTCCCGCCAGGGGACGTTCGCCATTTCCGTCGGGCTGGTTGCCAATAGCTACCGGAATATCAGCTTGGTTGAATATGGCGCCCGATAGGCTGGTCGATGCTACGGCAAACCCGTCTACGTACAAGATGAGCACGCTCCCATCGTAGGTAGCGGCTACGTGGATCCAGTTACCGGTGTAGAGCGTACCGGAGGGGGTTTCCAGCTCAGCAAAATCCGACCTTGTCTTGAGGCGGACGCGTAACCGATCCCCGTCACTCAGGCTGAGCATCCACACGTGCTCGTTTACCCCCGTACCCGTTGCTTTACTGATGATTCGCCCTTCGTCTCGCCGATTCGTTCCACTGATATCGTCAAGGTTGATCCAGGCGGCAATCGTCATAGCCTCACCGATCAGATCGAAAGTCGGTAGTGCGATGCGGCCGGAGTTACCGTCCAGTCGCACGGCGCCCCCCCGGTATCCACTGTTCGGTTCGAATGAGACGCCGTCATGGAGGGTCCCGTCAAAATTATCCTCCTCATCGAAGGCGGTAGTTCCGGCATTTTCATCAAATGGCCAGTAGGCTAACAGATCGTTCGTGGACGGCCGGCTGCCCGACGCACCCGTTCGGGTAACGGCGCGATCGAAGATCTTCACATCGTCGATGCGTCCGATCAGGGGGCGCGTTCCGGCGGCATCGCTGGGTTGATTTCCAATTCCAATATCGACATCGGGGTCCGTGTCGATCGTACCGGATTGTGAATTCGTCAGTACCAGGTTACGGTCCACGTACAGACGAACCTGCGCTCCATCATATACTGCCGCGACGTATGTCCAGCGCCCCGTGACGATCAGTCCGGAAGGGGTCGTGAACTCCCTGACCCGGCCCTCGATACGTAACCGGAAACGGAGGCCGGCATCCTTCAAGCCCAACATCCAGTAGTGGCTGCCCCGACTCGTGCCGCTGGCTTTACTGACTATACGGCCCTCGTCGCTGTTGTTGCTACTGGACATCTCCTCCACGAAGATCCAGGCCGAAATCGTGATCTCATCGCCCGCCACGTCAAAGGCGGGAACGCGTACCCGGTCGGTCGTGGTCCCGATGCGAACCGCACCATTCCGATTACCGGCACTAGGCGCGAAAGTGGCCTCCCCCTCCAAAAACCCATTGTGCCTCCCCGTCTCATCCCTGGCTACCGAGCCCGATGGCTCGTCAAATGTCCAGTGGGCGAGCAAGCTATCGCCAGTAGACTGACTGTGTACGGTAGGTAGGGAAAAAAAGAAAATAGCTACGCCCAAAAGGACGAAAATCCGATCAAAAATCATGCGTTACGTTCAGTGTGTCACAAGCGCCATATTATTGGCAACTTGTTTTAAATGTCAAAATTACATTATCAACTATCGATTATTATACAAGTAGTCGCAGCACATGTTCATTGTCCCAACAATTATTCCACCCTCATTGCTCCTGCGCTCCGCCGCCCAACCGCTTGATGAGCTTGACGACGCCGGCGATCAGAAGCAATCCTACGAAGATGGCAGCCAGCCCGATCACTAACCAGCTCGTATGGTCGCGAATGAAGGGGATGTTCCCCAAGAAGTATCCCAGTGCCACCAGAGATACCACCCAAATGACCGCACTCAGTACATTGTAGCGCCCGAAGCGGGAGCCATCCATCTTCGATACCCCCGCCACGAAGG
>CAZKPE010000330.1:0-3916 GCA_964554545.1 uncultured Lewinella sp. | reverse complement strand
CCACAAATTGACCGGGAAAACCGCATCTGGCTAGCCTTCAAAGGAGGTGAGGACGCCGCCTTCGACCGATTGTACGATGCCCTGTTCGACCTGCTTTTCCGCTACGGATGCAAGCTCACCGACGATCGCGAACTCGTTAAAGACGCGCTGCAGGGGCTGTTCATTCGTGTCTGGAATCGTCGGTCTCAGATATCAATCACGACTTCGGTACGACACTACCTATTGATCTCACTAAAGCGGGACATCCTGCACGCCCGTAAACGACAAGATGCAGCCGGAAAGCGGGCACTGCGGGTGGTCAGTAAACAGGAGCCATATACCCCCTCACCGGAAGCGGATATCGTACTGAGAGAACATCAGGACCAGCGCGTGGCCAAACTGCAACTGGCCCTGCGGCGGTTATCGCGCCGGGAACGGGAGGCCGTGTTTCTCCGCTACTACGCCGATATGTCCCACGAGGAGGCGGCCAGCATTATGCAGTTGCAGCCGAATAGCCTCTACAACCTGATTAGTCGGGCAGTGGGTAAGCTGCGCAAGCTCGCGGATCGCTAGCCGGCTTCGGCGATTAAGATTGTCGCCGAAATACCTTCTACTCGTACACTTCCCTCAAGGGCTTTAGCGTCCAAAACTCCTTGAACTAGCCCGTTTTCGACGACGGGAAGCCACTCCCCTTCCGGTAAAACTATCCTCCTGCGCTCCGCCGCCCCATTGAGTACGACAATGATGTCTTCCCACTCGTCCCCCGGAGCCCCCTGAATACGGTAGGCAATCAACTGGCCGTCCTCCCCCGTATCGAGAAAGCTCAGGTGCCGCTGGATGGCCTCCGTGCTACCGAGGCGGAAGGCGGGGTGTGCTTTACGGAGGGCGATCAAGTCCTTTACGTACTCGACGGTCTCGGCGTGTTTACCTTTTTCCGCCCATTGGATAGCGTTGACGGCGTCGGGGCTTTTGTAGCTGTTCTCCTCCCCGCCCTTGCTGCGGAAGAACTCCGTGCCGGCGTGGAGGAAGGGGATGCCCTGGGAGGTAAGGACTGTGGTGAGGGCCAGACGGTGCATCTTTTGGCGGCTAGCGCGGGTGCTGCGTGGATTACTAATTCCAAGCCGGTCCCAGAGCGTATGATTGTCGTGGCAGCTAACGTAATTGATGCACTGCCCCGGCCCGGGTGCCCAGGGTGCCTGGCTGTAGTTGACGCTGTCGTAGGCGATCTGGGGGTGACGGGTAGCCCCGACGATGCCGAACTTGACGCTTTCGGCCCGGTCGGTGGCCCCACTGACGAAGCCCCGCTCCTCGTGCTCGAAAACACTTCCCTTGAGGGCATCGCGCACGTCATCGCTGAAGGCGGCTACGCGGCGGAGTCGGGGGGTGTTCTTCTTCAGGGCCAGCAGGCTATCGGCGAGCGGACTGTCGCCGGCCTTCCACCCCTCGCCGTACAGCAGCAGGGTGGAGTCGATGCCGTGCAGGGCCTCGCTGATCTCGTTCATGGTGGCGATGTCGTGGATGCCCATCAGGTCGAAGCGGAAGCCGTCGACGTGGTATTCATCCACCCAGTACTCCAGGCTTTCGCGGATGTACTTGCGCACCATGGGTCGCTCGCTGGCGATCTCGTTGCCGCAGGCGCTGGCATTACTGAAGGTGCCGTCCTCGTTGAAGCGGTAGAAGTAGTCAGGAACGAGCAGCTGGAAGTTGCTGTTCTCGGTGCGGCCGGTGTGGTTATAGACGACGTCCATCACAACCCGGATACCCGCATCGTGCAGAGCTTGCACCATTTGTTTGAACTCGCGGATGCGCGTCTTCCCGTCACTCGGGTCGGTCGAATAGCTACCCTCGGGAACGTTGTAATTCTGGGGGTCGTAGCCCCAGTTGTACTGGGCGCTGTCCAGCCGGGCCTCGTCCACGCTGAGGTAGTCAAAGCTGGGCAGCAGGTGAACGTGGGTGATGCCCATCTCGACGAGATGATCCAGTCCGGTCGTATCGCCCCCCGGCGTGACGGTGCCCCGCTCGGTCAGTCCCAGGAACTTGCCCTTGTGCTCGATACCTGAGTTGGGGTCGATGGAAAGATCGCGGACGTGCAGTTCGTAAATGACGGCATCGGTGGGCTTGCCGAAATCCGGGCGGCGATCGTTTTCCCAGCCGGTAGGGTCGGTATCCAGTAAGTTCACGATCTGTCCGCGCAGCCCATTCGTACCGGCGGCGGTAGCGTAGATGTCGGTCGCCTCGGCCAGCCAGCGTCCGTCGCGCTTGATCTGGTAGGTGTAGTAGGTGCCGTCGAGATCTTCCTCAACTACGGCGGTCCAGGCGCCATCGATTTCGTCCATCTTCACCGTTTGTTCCGCCTGGATGCCGGGTACGTCGGAGGGGTATAGCTTTAATCGAACCTCCTGAGCGGCAGGCGACCAGAGTTTGAAGGTAGTCGCTTCGGACGTGTAGGTCAGTCCGAGGTCGCCATAGGGGTAGACGGGGTAATCTTCGAGCGTATCGTAGCGGGGGCGCGGATCGGTGCAGTGCAACAGCAGCAGACTTAACAGGCTTGCAAAAAGGAGGCGGGCCATGGAGGGGGGCGTTAGTCGGCCAGCAGCCGGCGCAGGGTCCGACCGAAGGCCGGGTGCAAAATAGCTCTTCTATGGCCGGTTTGTTCCAGGGGGATGAGTTCGATGCGCTCGGGGTCCACCGCCCGCAGTTCTTCGGCCATGGCGTAGGGGATGAGCTCGTCTTCCACACCGTGGAGAATGGTAACGGCGTCGTCACTCTGCCGCAGCCGCTCCACGTTATCGAGGGGGAAGCGGAGGATGAAATCGGGCACGAACCAGAACCAGCGGTTCTTCATATCGGTCAGGCTGCTGTAGGGGGCCACAAGTACGGTATGGGCGGGGTCGTTGCGGGCGGCGAGGTAGCTGGCCGGGCCGGTGCCGAGGGAGTAGCCGACGATGATGAGGTTCTCTTCCCCGTGCCGGCGTACCAGGCTATCGTAGGCTAGTTGGGCATCATCCAGAAAGTCGGCTTCCCGCTCCAGTTCGCCCCCGCTCTTGCCGTAGCCGCGGTAGTCCATCAAATAGACGGATGCGTCCATCTCCCGCAGCTCCCGGGTTTGGTAGAGGCTACGGCGGTTGCTTCCCCGGTTGCCGTGGAGGTAAAGGACGGCTTTTTCGGAGTCCGGACGCGGAAAGGTGAGCAGGTGGAGGGGCGTGCCGTCGGCGGCGGTCAGGACTTCTTCCCTCCCCTCCCCGAAATCATAATCCGCGGCCAGGGGGGACGGATGGAAGAGGAGCCGTTCCTGATAAAAGTAGAGCCCGAGCAGGAGCAGGAGGTAGCCGGCGACGGCCAGCAGGGAGAGGCGTTTGATCCACTTCATAGGTGTGAGATAAACACCCCGATCCCGGTAATAGATGGATTACGCCAGCAGGTCGTGTACTACGTGCCCGTGTACGTCCGTCAGTCGGTAGCGCCGCCCCTGGTGCTTAAAGATGAGCCGCTCGTGGTCTACGCCCAGCAGGTGTAGCATGGTGGCCTGTAGGTCGTGGACGTGCACCCCGTTTTCAGCGATGTTGTAGCTGAACTCATCCGTTTTACCGTATACGGTGCCCCCCTTCACCCCGCCGCCGGCCATCCAGATGCTGAAGCAGCGGGGGTGGTGGTCGCGGCCGAAGTTGGTCTTAGTGAGCCGGCCCTGACTGAAGCTGGTGCGCCCGAACTCCCCACCCCAGACCACCAGGGTGTCCTCCAGCAGCCCACGCTGCTTTAGGTCCTGCACCAAGGCGGCACTGGCCTGGTCGCTGCTGCTCGTCATTTTTTGGATCTCCCCGGGTAAGTTACCGTGCTGGTCCCAGCCCATGTGGTAGAGCTGGACGAAGGGTACGTCGCGCTCGGCCAGGCGACGGGCCAGCAGGCAGTTGGCGGCGAAGGTGCCGGGCTTGCGGGC
>CAZKPE010000329.1:0-3974 GCA_964554545.1 uncultured Lewinella sp. | reverse complement strand
TCGCCCAACGTGTGCGCCCACGCAGCCGGGGCTTCTTTAATAGAACCCAACCAACCCTAACCCCACCCACAAGGGGGCGGCGCGGCGGCATGGACCGAAACCGACCGACCAGCGGGAGGGAGCTTTCGGGGCATTGACGACGTGACGAACCCGGACAGCAATAGCATTCACCAACATAAGTTTACCAGCCCCGGTTGACGTGGGCGCGGTGTTGTGTGCCGTATTTTTAATGTTTTGATTTAAACCCATTCGAGAAACTACCTGAATCATTATTTCCTTTATAGTTTATCTGAACGCTATATGACTTTTCCTTTTCTAATTCTTCTGTTGTAACGATGAATGAATTTAATCCCTCATTAGATTGAGCTTGTAATAAGCCAATGACTTTATCGTTTTCATAATCCTTAATTACAATCTCAACATTAATATCGTTTAAAAAATAAATTTCCAATTTTACCTTGGTGTCCGAAATACTGTATATGTCCCTAACATTATTTCTATCCGTTATGTATGTTCTTTCTCGTTTTATTCCTCTTTCTATTCCGTTGATTTTCGAATAGGTAACTATCCCTTGCACATTCCCAAATTCTACAAACATCATCGGGAAAAATGGAAGAATATAATGTCGATAAGGACCAGGGGTTGCTTGAACAATCTTTTCGTATGTAAATCCATTAATCGTATCTAAACCTATTCCTTGAAGGAAATACCCTTTTTGCCCATTTCGATCGATGATTTTGAGTTCTGTTGAATACTCCTCAAATGGAATAAACTGATTAACGTAATAGTACCCGCTATCTAAAACTTGAATCAGGAACTCTTCTGGTCCATCTTTTGAACCGCTTAGATAGTTATAGCCTTCGATCTCCATCTTAAGAGATTTTCTTCCTTCAACTATTGTATCACCAGTGTAACTGACGTTTTTGAACTGTTTGTCTTCATATTCAGCTATCCCTGTCGAATCATTGTACCATTTCCTACGATAGAATAATTGAATTTCGTCTCCCAATTTTATCTCAAACCGGTTATTAGTCTGAAGATTATTTTTTATTCCTTCAGTAATGTCATTATAATTATCCCCATATAGTTGTTTTGTATAATACTGTCCACTGCTTGAAACTGCTAAGGTCTTTAAATCGGGGATAATAATGGCATAGATTTCCGAATCATCAGTAACGTAATATTTCCTTGGTGTTTTATTAGTTACCACTAAGCTATCTCTCGGGTAATGCCTTCTTGTGTCAATATATTCGAGGGACGTTTCTACTTGTTCTCCAAATATTGTAGCTACTTGTTCTTCTCCTTCTTCGTAGTCAATACTATGGACTGTTGCAAGATTTCTGTTAAGTAGCGTATAGTTACCGTCCCTGAAAGATTCGAAATATATTCGGGTTTCATTAATATTTTTATAATCAGTAAAGTCTTCCGTTTTATACTTTAAAAAATTTCTACCTTCTATCACTGTATCTTTTATATCTGTCCTTACTTGAAGTCCGATAATTTCATTCTTTTGATCTACATAACTGACACGAATATATATCTTCGATTCATTCATTTCTTTACGACTTACCTGTCCGAAGCAGAGTTGAGATAGAAAAAGTAGAGTTAGAGCGATTATTATCTTCATTGGTCATTTTATTACATGGCACACAACGGGGGCGCCCACGCAGCCGGGGCATCCTTCATAGAACCCAACCAACCTCGACCCACCCACGAGGGGGCGGCGCGGCGGCATGGACCGAAACCGACCGTAGGGAGCTTTCGGGCCATTGTCCGACGCGTCGAACCCGGACTAGATCGAAACTAATCAACTTCAAACTACCCAGCCCCGGTTGACGTGGGCGCGGTGTTGTGTGCATTATTCTCTATCCTTGATAAATCCAGGTTTTAGCAAATTCATATATTGAACCGTATCTGTTAAAGCCAACTCCAGATCATACTGAAGCATCCGTTTAAACAACTGGTGATAATTATCATCCATAGCATTTTCACCGTAATTCTTCAGATGCACGAGTTCATTGCGAAGATCGTATATCAATAATATATTCTTTACCAATCTATCGTAGATATCCTTATCTAACTCTTTATATATCAATAAAATAACCTTCTCCAGATTTACTTTAAAAGGCGCATATCTTTGCACTCCCTTCTTATCATATGCTTTACCCTTCCATCTAAACTCAAAATTTTTTGGAATTAATGAATTTACGAAACCTTCAATTGAGCAAATAAGCATCATTAGTGTCCCAACTCGGTTCTGCAGGTAATTGTTATAAAATAAATTTGTTTCTTCTGATGTTGAATCGATTAGGTATACTGAACCATCTTCAGCTTTCATCGAGAATTTTATAACATATTCCTTCCATATTTTTTCTGATATATTAAGTAGGTCAATAGCCTGAGATAGATATAGGTGAATAGGATCTGGGAACGTGGCCAGAAAAATATCATCATCCTTCTGTACTGGAACGATAAAGTTCAATCGATTCGTCCCGTCTTCGAACTTCAAGGCTCCAGCAATTATACTGTCTTTATTGAAGGATCCCAATGGTTTGCCCTTATGTTTAGAATATGATTTCTTTGATTGGTGAACTATATCTCTCTGATACGTCTCCTCAGTTATTATGAAATTTGGATATGGAGAAATAATTATACGAGAAACCATATAGCTGATATTTTAATTTTGGAACATTACAGCTTCCAATTAATTATTGACCGATTGACACTAGATTCTTCCGTAAACAATTATTATACGCTTATTAGTCAGCCGCTCAATATTGTTGATAAATGAATTTTTAAATGGAGGCCAGTTCCAAAATCGGAGACCAAATGACCCGAAACCCCATGTTGGAACAAAGGTGAAGTTGATAATCGAATTGACTGACTTGCAGAAACTACACACGTGTTTACCGTTATCAGTTCTATTAAACCATGTATCTATAGCTACGTTCCAGTCCGTATCTATTACATTGTGACTACAAACTGGACAAATAATTGCATCAAGTCCATTACCTCCATTCTCAAACACAGTCCTGCTCGTAATTACTTCTAGTCCGTTAACTGCTTTATTCCAAATACAGTAACTATGCTCTTCGGTTACTGACATATAATTTTTGCCAGGCGCAAATCCTTCCTCGCCTAGTGTACAATGAGTCTTTACCGATTTTATTACTTGCTTATCTATTAAATCCTTTATAACAATATCCGCTAGATGACATGATTCATCTTCATCCACTGAGTTTGGGACCAGAGTAATATAGGAATCACTCATTTAACTGATATCTTTTAAAGAAGTGATAGAATCTACCAAGTAGATAGCGGGTTTTATCTCAACACCCTTAATCTTCTACTTAGCCCGATCATAATTTTAACGTCGCTGTCTATTTATGACGTAGGTTGGTTTGGCCGCCTAATGCGGCCTCTTGCACACAACGATGGCGCCCACGCAGCCGGGGCTTCATTCATTCGAAGTAACCAACTTCAACCCACCCACAAGGGGGCGGCGCGGCGGCATGGACCGAAACCGACCAGAGCGTAGCGGCAGGGAGCTTTCGGGCCATTGCCGACGCGACGAACCCGCTCAGCAATAGCACCAACTAACCTCAAACTCACCAGCCCCGGTTGACGCTGGGCGCGGTGTTGGGCGATTCTCTTTAATTATAAATCAATCGAAAACCACCGGCTTATTAGTGTCAGTCGTAGTCTCGTCTCTTTCTTCCATGATTATTAGCACGTTTTTCATGGTCCACTTCGATCAGTTCATTTGAATTATTACTTTCATAAAATATTTTGCCATTCCATCTGTAGTCGTTTCCTCTGTAATATGTAGCCTTCAGTGAATATAGAACCCATAGAATGCCAAAAAGAATAGCTAATATCCATAGATGCTGTGGGGATCGTTCTGATAAAGTTAAGATTGACAATAGTCCGCTACGCTTTCGGCTTTTCCGTCCGGTCTGATATTTAAGAAAAGA
>CAZKPE010000328.1:0-3980 GCA_964554545.1 uncultured Lewinella sp. | reverse complement strand
CAGAAGGACTACGAGGCGGTGTATGGCTTCGGACCGGAATTGCAGGCGGAGGCCGACCCCACCGCGGATATCACGGTCACCGTGGACGCCAACCGCAACTTCGTCACCGCCGACGCCATTCTGCCCTACTACCTCTACGATGCCATCCGCCTCTTCTACGCCAACGGCGGCGGCGTTTGCTACGTGGTGAGCCTCGGGGCCTATGCGGACGACGGCTCGGTAGACCGCGACGCCTTCAGCGCCGACGGCCGCGCCCTGGACGAGCTGGCCAAACTCGACGAGCCGACCCTACTGTTGTTCCCGGACGCCGCCAAGCTCGCCGCCGCCGATCTGGGGCAGGTACAGCAGGAGGCGCTGAGTCAGTGTGGCCTGCTCCAGGATCGCTTTACCATCATGGATTGCCGGCAGGATGACCCCCTCGGCACGGACTTCCGGGACAACGTCGGCATCAATAATATCAAGTACGGTGCCGCCTACACCCCCTGGCTGAGCGTACGGATGGACCGGGGCATTCGCTACCCCCTCATCCGCGACGTAGACGTGAACGGACCGAACGGACTAAGCACCAGCAGCCTCAACGACACGGCCCTACACGACGATGCCCCCGAAGTGACCGCCCTGCTGACCCGCTACAACCTGATCGGGGATGTGGAGACGGAGTTCTCCGACTTCGCTGCCGTGGCCTTCGATGGCACCCCCGACGAAACGAATCTGAACGCGGCCATCACCGCCCTCCACGCCGCCACCGACGCCGATACCGACGGCACCCCCGCCGCGGTCGGGACGGCCCGCACCGCCTTCGACGCCGGCGTGACCGCTTACACCACCCTCACCAACGATCCCAGCCCGAACGAAGCCGCCATCCTGGCCGAAAAAGTGCGGCTGCGTTCCCTCTTTTCCGACTACCGCAACGCCATCGAGGCCGCCTACCAGCCGGAGGTCAACCTACGCAACCTCTTCCCCGCCTACCGCAGCATCGCCGAGGGGCTGAACGACCTGGCCCAGTCGGTACCCCCCAGCGGAGCCGCGGCCGGAGTGTACGCCCGTACCGACGCCCAGCGCGGGGTGTGGAAGGCTCCGGCCAACGAGAGCGTACTCGGCGTGCTCGGCCCTACCCGCCGCTTCACCCGTACCGAACTCGAAAACCTGAACGTGAATGCCACCAGCGGGAAGTCGATCAACGCGATCCGGGCCTTTACGGGTAAGGGAACGCTGATTTACGGTGCGCGTACCCTGGCCGGTAACGACGGCGAGAATAGGTACGTGAACGTCCGCCGCTTGCTCATTTTCCTGGAAGAGTCCATCAAAAAAGCCAGCGAGCAGTTCGTCTTCGAGCCCAACGACGCCAACACCTGGGTGCGCGTCCGCGGCATGATCGAAAACTTCCTCGACCTGCAGTGGCGGGCCGGAGCCCTGCAGGGTGCCCGCGCCCAGGATGCCTACCGGGTCGCCATCGGCCTCGGCCGGACCATGACGGCCGACGATGTGACCAGCGGGCGAATGATCGTGGAGATTTCGCTGGCACCGGTACGGCCTGCAGAGTTCATCATCCTACGGTTTAGCCAGCAACAGGCGCAGTCGTGATCGTGGCTAGGCGTACATCCGCGCAACCGGAGGTTGCGGGTGACGGCGCGAACGGAGTTCGCATACTACGCCTATCCCGACCGCATTCACCCATTCAATAATTAACTAACTCACCCATGGCAACCCTACCCCTTCTCAAATTCAGCTTCCTCGTCGAATGGGGGGGCGAGCGCGTCGGCTTCACCGAAGTGACCGGCATCGAATCCTCGACCGAAGTCATCGAATACCGGGAGGGGGCCAGCCCCGTGGCCGCCAAGCAGAAGATGCCCGGGATGCTGACCTACAGCAACATCACCCTGAAGCGGGGGACGTTCGCCGCCGATTCGGAGTTCCACACCTGGTTCGCCACCCACCAGTTCAATGCCACCGAGCGGCGTGACATCACCATCAAGCTCCTGAACGAGGTACTGGAGCCGGTGATGACCTGGCGGGCGATGAACTGCTTCGTGGTCAAGTACACGGCCAGCGAGCTGAAGGCCGACGCCAACGAGGTCGCCGTGGAAACCATCGAGATCGCCACCGAGGCCATCAGCCTGATGAGCTAAACCGCCCCTCCCGATCATGCAACCCCCCTTCGCCCTCGGCTTCCACTTTAGTGTCTACTTCGACTTCGACCGCGACACCACCGACTACCGCTTCCAGAGCGTGAGCGGACTGGCCGTGGAGTACACCACCGAAAGCGTGATCGAGGGAGGCGAGAACCGCTTCGAGCACGTCCTGCCGGTACGGACCCAGTACAGCAACCTGGTACTGAAGCGGGCACTGGTAACGGATTCGGCCTTGGTGGAGTGGTGCCGGGCGGCCTTCGAGGACCGGGAGTTCCAGCCGGCTACGGTAACCGTCCACCTACTCAACCCCGAAGGCGACCCGCTGCGCAGCTGGCAAGTTAGCCGCGCCTGGCCGCTGAAGTGGTCCATCAGCGACCTCAACGCCGAGGAGAACGGCCTGGTCATCGAAAGTCTCGAACTCAGCTACCGCACCTTCCACGCCAACTGACTGCCGCCATGCCCATCACCATCAAAGAACTCGTAATCACCCTCAAAACCGAGCAGCGGGAAAGCCGGCCGATCACCCAGCAACGCCCCGAAGAGCGGCAGCGGACCCAGGTGAAGGGGCAGGACGCCCTGGTGCGGGAAGCCGTCGAGCAAACCCTCCGTGTACTCGAAGCTAAACAGGAACGCTGATGCCCCGTGGACTCGAAAAGATGAAGATCCTGGCGTTCACCGACAGCGCCTACACCAAGCCCGCCACCGTGCCGGCCTTCCCCGTGCTGGTGAACCCCGAGACCTACTCCATCGAGCAGTCGGTGGAGTACAATACGGACGCCGGCCCGGGCAGCACCGGGGAGGAAGCCACCTTCGTCGCCAAGCAGCCGGAGACCTTCAGTTGCGAACTCTACTTCGATAACACCGGCATCCTGGACGGCATCCCCCGGCCGGATATCTACGCGGAGCTGGAGGCCTTCCGTGCTTTCTTACTGGGCATCGAGAGCGAAACCCACGAGGTGCGCCACTTCATGATCGTGTGGGGGAAGATGATTTTCAAGGGGCGGGTCACGGCGGTCAATATCAAGCATAAGCTCTTCAAGCCGGACGGAACGCCGATCCGCGCCACGGTCGAACTGGCCTTCAAGGGCAGCTTCTCGGACGTGCTGCGGCTGGCGCTGGATAACCTGCTCAGTCCCGACCTCACCCACCTGCGTACCGTCCGGGCCGGTGACACCCTGCCCAATCTCTGCCAGGACATCTATGGCCACACCAACACCGTCATGGCCGTAGCCCGCGCCAACGGGCTGTCCGGCTTCCGGTCGTTGCCGGTGGGTACGGTGCTTTCCTTTCCACCCCTGCAAGTCAGTCGCCCGTGACCGCCGCTCCCGAACGCATCGTGCCTACCGTGGCCCCGCCGACCGTGGCGACCTACACCCTGACCAGCGACGGACGGGAGTTGGGGCCGGAACTCAGTGTACTCTCCCTGGTCGTAGAGCGGGAGGTGAACCGCATTCCTACCGCCACCCTCATCATCCGCGACGGAAAGGTGAGCGAGCAGACCTTCGCGGTGAGCGAGTCGGAGGACTTCGCACCGGGGAAGAAAATCACCATAGCCGCCGGCTACCGAGCCACCAACGAGGACATCTTCAGCGGGATCGTCGTTAGCCAGCAGCTCAAGATCCGGGAGCAGCGATCGGTACTGGTCGTGACCCTGAAAGATGCCGTACATACCCTCACGATCGGGCGCAGAAGCCGCTACTTCACCGAGCAGAGTGACAGCGACGCCTGGGAAAGCATCGTCTTCGCCGCCGGACTGGAGATCGATGCCGAAAGCACCGACGGGGTCGTCCCGGAACTGGCCCAGCACCGCAGCACCGACTGGGACTTCCTGCTCAGCCGGGTGGAGGC
>CAZKPE010000327.1:0-3991 GCA_964554545.1 uncultured Lewinella sp. | reverse complement strand
AGGGTGTTCTTACGCCCGTACAGTACGAGCAGTACGAAGTGATCCGGGATGAACAGCGCGCCCGGATGCGAGAACAGATGCAGCGGCGGCGGGGAAGGGGATAAGCGTCACCCTTCCTATCAATTAATCACACTACTAAGCTATGTACCACCTATTTACCCTCGCGTTTTGCCTTATGCTCACCGTTTCCCTGCACGGTCAGGCAAGCGATAGTCTGCGCGCCCGTATCGAAGCTGACTCCGGTGCCGTACTCGAGCACCCCACCTACGGCACCATCCTGCGCACGCCCATTGCCCGCTTTGCCAATTTGCCGGCCTACCCCTTTGCGGCTCACTACGTCGACGTGGACCCGGGTGACGACTTTCCCCTCTACATGCACTACCTCGACGAGGGGCCACGGGAGGGGGAGATCGTCCTGCTGCTCCACGGCAATCCGGCCTGGAGCTACCTGGTCCGCGACCTGGTCGGCCCGCTCACCGCCGCCGGCTACCGCGTCATTGCCCCCGACCTGATCGGCTTCGGCAAGAGCGACAAACCCGCCGACCGGGCGGTGCAGACCTACGCTAATCAGACGGAATGGGTGACCAACTTCGTGACCGAGCTCGGACTGGATAGCATCACCCTCCATTGTCAGGACTGGGGCGGGCTGATCGGCCTGCGGGTGGCCGTCTACGAAGGCGAGCGCTTCGCCCGGGTGGCTGCCTCTAACACCGCCCTGCCCGACGGGACGATCGGCGACGAGGAGTCCTTCAGCCGCTGGCGCGACGTGATCAGCCAGCAGGTGCAGAACTTCAGTCAGGTCATGGATCGAGCTACGGTCGCCGACCTAAGCCCCACCGACCTCATCACCTACGACGCTCCCTTTCCCGACAACCGCTACACGGCCGGCCCCCGCCAGCTCCCCGCCGAGGTACCCTTCGACCCCGCCAGCCCCGAAGCGGTCGAAAACCGGGAAGCCCTGGCGCTGTGGGCCAACTGGGAAAAACCCCTCATGACACTATTCGCCGAACCCGAGGGAGGTGGCGTCACCGCCGGCGGTCAGGCGCAACTTCGCGACCTCGCCCCCGGGGCGGAAGGGCAGCCCCACCTCAACTTCAGCACCGATCTGGCTGGCCACTACATCCGCGAGGACATTCCCGATACCATCGTCCGCTACCTTATCGAGTTCATGGAAGGCACCTACACCGGGGGCGACAGCACGGTCGTTACCGACAGCCTCATCGCCTACGCGGCCACTTTCCCCGCCATGCCGAAGGAGCTCGTACAGCTCTTCGAGATCACCGGACAGCGTAGCCTCACATTCGGATCGGGGTTGCCCTACAATGATTTGGAGTACACCCTCTACGACACCGACTATATGGAGGGAGAGACCAATGGCTTCGACAACTTCATGCCCGTCGACCCCTCGAGCGCGTTTCCGGGGGCGGATAGAATCCACATCATCAAGGCCGTTAACAACGTCGACCTCGACGAAGCCTACACCGGCACGAAGGGCGACCGCATCATCCTGGGAACGGCCGAGATCGACCGGCCCTTCTTCCTGCGGGGAACGGACGGCCTGGACAACGACTACGTAGCCATCTCTAACTTCGACTACGACTTCGGCTACGTCCAACTCCACGGCGAACGCTCCGACTACGAACTGGTCTACTGCGGGGAGGCGTGCGCCTCGGCCGGCTACTACCTCTTCTACACCGCCGGCGAAGCTCCCGATCTCATCGCGTTCATCTTTCCCTGTGACGACCTGGCCCTACCCATCAGTGGGGCGCAACCGCGCAATCCCCGCGCCCTCTGCAACGAAAGCGGTACGCTCAGTCTGGAGAACCCCGACCACTTCCGCTTCGCCGAGCCGCTGTCGACTATGGTCGCCGAGCCGGAGGGGCTGGCCCAAGTAGGTGGCCCCGGCAAAGAAATCATCGGGGGGCTGACCCTCGACGCCGACGGTAATACCTACCTCTTCGGCATGACCGACGGCAACCTCGACGGGCAGACGGAGGCCGGCAACGAGATTTTCGTTCAGCAACTCCGCCCCGACGGTAGCGCCGGCTGGGTCACGGAGATCGCCCTGCCCGACGGCAGCCTCATCTTCGATGCCGTGACCGACAGCGCCTTCCTCTACGCCGCCGGCCGCACGCTGGGTGCCCTGCCCGGATTCCGTAACGCGGGGCGCTGGGACGGCATCCTGCTCAAGTACCGCCTCAGCGACGGAGAGCTGGTGGCTACCGACCAATTCGGTAACGAGGGGCTCGACGGCTACGGCAATATCGTGCTCGACGACGCGGGCAACCTGTACGTCTCGGCCCAGGGAAGCCCGGCCGGGGTGGGCGGCACCGACCCCGACTACCTGCTCGCCAAGCACCGCACCGCCGACCTCACGAACGTCTGGCGCGAGATCGTGGCCCCCGATATGCCCGACCGCGTCATCGTCAGCGAGGCCTGGGGCGGCATCAGCTACCAACCGGGCGCTACCCCGGGGGACGGGACCGTGATCACCGCCGGTTGGTATATGTCAACGGGCGGGGCCAACGCCTTCGTCGAGCGCTGGGAAGGGCTGAATCAAGCGAACCCGACCCGGACGGCAGCCACGCGCATCAACAGTCCGGGTAGCGAAGCGGACTGGGTGCTCGACCACGTCGTCGACGAGGCGGGCTACGTTTATGTGGTCGGATTCACCAGTGGTACCCTGGGCGACCGTGATTTGGGGGAGCATGATGCCTACATCGCCCGCCTCGACCCCGATCTGACCAATCCGCGATTCGTGCAACTGGGCACCGAACGCTCCGACGCCTACCGCAAAGTCGCGCGGGACGCGGCCGGCAACCTCTACGCCGTGGGCTATACCTACGGCGATTACGCGGGGCAAAACGCCGATGCCGAGCGTGAAAGCGGGGACGTCATCGTCGACAAGTTCTCTCCCGACCTGGAGCTGCTCGAGAGCCGGCAATTCGGCACCCCCCACGAGGACCGCGGCTACCTACGCCAATTCGGGGATGGAGTGTACGTGGGTGGCATGACCGAAGCGGCCATGGTAGCGGGCAGCGGCGGGAGCTTCGATGGCTTCGTCGTACGTCTGGATACGGCCGACCTGCGCACCCAGGCATTATCCACGTCGGTCTTTAGTCCGCAGTCGACCGTGGCGGCCCTGACCGTTTTCCCCAATCCGGCCGGAGAGTGGGTCACGGTGCGGCGGGAAGCGGCGGGGCGGGGCACGCTGTCGCTCATCGACGGGCAGGGGCGGGAAGTTCTGCGGCAAATGGTGGTAGAACGGCAACCGTCCGTGGATGTACGCGCACTGCCCACGGGGGTGTACACGCTTCGGTTGATCACGGCCCACGACATGGCCGTAGCTCAGCTGCTCGTGGAGTAGGGCGCGGGCGCAGGTGTGGGGTAAACCGGCTACAAACTGTTGTTTTCCCCATACGCTGGCACCTGTCCCGATAGCTAGCGGGACGCAAAAAGGGCCTTTCCACGGGTATACAGTGGAAAACGGTTGAAGTTTTCCACATGTGTATAACCGTTATTCACAATGTGGAGAAAAACCGTAAACCTGTTAATTGGTTGGTTTACATAGGGTTAACACGGATTATCCACACAATGTGGATAAATTGACTTATTTTCCACCCAACAGCCTGCCTATCTTGGCCATTATACGGGAGAATCCAACAAAACGGTGGGTGCCTCCCGGCAAGTTCTGACTTGCTGATACCACTTAGGCTGAGGCGGCGCTCCCCATGGATGGCCGCCTTAGTTAACTCATACACAAACTTGTTACGGCCCCGGCCGCCCTATTCCCCGTTCCCGTAACGGGGGGTACCGGTCACCCGTACGTTCTCACATACCGTCTGCAGTGCCCCGGTAACGATCGGGGCTGCCTCACTCAAATCCAGTGCATCATGACCGCCAATTTAGAACCCATTCTGGTCGAAAACCCGAACCGCTTCGTCCTCTTCCCCATCCAGCACGACGACATCTGGCGGTACTACAAAGACAA